>CAZSGN010000012.1:0-19708 GCA_964606415.1 uncultured Bacteroidales bacterium | reverse complement strand
TCATCTTTCTTTAATTGAGCACACAAATCATACCCATCCATGTCAGGCATCATTATATCAGTAATCACCAGATCAGGAATTAATTCATAAGCCTTTTGCAAGCCTTTTTGTCCATCTTCTGCCTCGTGGACATGAAATTGTTTTTGTAGACTTAAGCTTACATACAATCGAAGATCGGCATTATCTTCAATTATTAAAATAAGAGGTTCATCATCCACAATTTCACTGTATAAATCAAGGTTTTTTTCAAATTTTTCAGCAGGAGTCATGTCAGCCGGCGCAGATTCAACAGGTGGTTGATATAGATAATCTATCTTGGTTAACTCACCACTATCCACAGGCAGTTTTTCATTTGGTTCGGGTATTTGCACCAACTCTTCTTCAAGAAAATGAGCCTTCCCGAGTGGCAGTCTAACTGTAAATGTTGTCCCCACCCCCACTTCGCTCTCAACAAAAATATCACCATGATGCAAACTTACCAGTTCTTTGGTAAGCGCTAAGCCAATACCACTCCCCATTTTGCTATCTGTAGCCACCTCAACCTGATAAAACCGGTCAAAAATCATATCTAATTTCTCCGGCACAATCCCTTTTCCTGTATCCGTAATTTTTATATCAACATAACCAAAAGGATACCTGGGGACATTTTCATTTTTATTTTTCTTTAAAAAAGGATTTCTGTTCTTTTCTGACTGAACATCAAGCGTAATTTGTCCTCCTTTAGGAGTAAATTTAAAAGCATTGGACAACAAGTTGTAAAAGATTTTCTCCATCATATCCCTGTCGAACCAAACTTTCAACGCATCCTCACAAGGTAAAAAAACAAACTCCACATCATTTTGCTCTGCAAGATACTTAAATGAAAAATAGGTCGATCTAAGAAACTCGATCAGATCATAAGCCCCTGCCCTAACCTGTATACCTCCAATTTCAAGTTTTCTAAAATCAATAAGTTGATTAACCAGCCTCAACAAATGAGAAGCATTCCGTTTAATAAGTTTCATCTGTTGTTTAATATCCTGATCTGATATTTTCTGAAGTACACTGTCTACAGGCCCTATAATTAATGTAAGAGGCGTACGAAACTCATGTGATATATTGGTAAAAAATCTTAACTTCATCTGATTCAACTCTTGATCCTTTTGGGCAATTTCATCTCTTCTGGCTGCTTCAAGTTGAGCTAATTTCAATTTTGTATAAAGCCGCTCTCTGTTAATTGTATAACTTCTAATTGAATATAAAATAAAAAGGAATAATAAAACATATAAACCATAAGCCCACCATGTTGCATAGAAAGGGGGCGAAATATAGAGTTCTATTGATGCGGGTTCTTTTGTCCAAACATTGTCTGAATTTGATGCAATAACTTTGAATGTATAATTTCCAGGAGCCAGATTCGTATAATTAGCAAAACGCCGTGAGCCGTCTGTCTGATTCCATTCTTCTTCTAATGGCTCCAGTTTATAAGCATAACGATTGCTCAAAGGATCTGCATAATGTAATGCAACAAATTCAAAAGACAACACATCATCAGTATAATTCAAGGATACCTTACTTGTCTTGTACAATGGCTTTTCGAGAATCACCCGGTTATTCTCACCAAAAGGTCCAACCGGCACAGAACGATTAAATATTTTCAAATCACTAATCAACACTTCAGGTTTAATTTGATTATCCACAATACTATCAGGATAAAAAGAAGTTAATCCATTGCTCCCTCCAAACAAAAGTCCCCCATCCGTTTTTTTCTGACAGGCACCTTTGTTAAACTCATTTGCCGATAAACCATCACGTCTGTAATAATTCCGAAAAGTTTCATTTTCCTTATCGAACCTGCTTAGCCCATCATCGGTGCTTATCCACAAATTTCCACTATCATCCCCCAAAATGCCAGCAACCACATTACCAGCCAAACCTTCTGCTTTCCCGTAAGATTTAAAAGTTACTATGTCAGCCATTAAAACCGAATCAATATTAACCACATTCAATCCTGCCCCTTCCGTTCCAATCCACATTTGCTCATTCATATCCTCATAAAAAGCCCATATTCTGTTAGAACTAATACCCCCGGGATTATTACGCTTATATGAAAAAGATCTAAACGTAAGATCAGTTGAATTTCGTTCAGCCTGAGATGCTTCTAAAAAACTGACTCCCTGATCAGTACCTACCCAAATATTCCCTGAATGATCTTCGAATAAAGTTAATATTTTGTTCGATTTCAATGTATTGTCATTATTATCTTCTGCAAAGAAATGAATAAACAGATCTTCGTCCTTCACATATTTATTCAGTCCATCAGATGTTCCAATCCAAATATCACCACGGTTATCTTCAATAACACTCCAAACAGCCCATCCAGAGATTGAAGATGAATGATTATCCATGCGGGGATGATAATAGTTAAATCTTTCCTTTCCAATATCATAACGATATAACCCAACACCACCAATCCAAAGACTGCCTTCCCTGTCAGATGTAATTGAATTGATATAATCGCCAAACCTCACCCCTCTTTCGTGCAAAAACTGCAATCCGCTATTGTTTTCGTCAAGTTTAAGTAATTGTTCTTTCAAACTTGCGGGCAATGACTGTATTTTACCATTTTTAAGAAAAAAATGACGATCCTGAGACATATTGGTCAACACACCATGCTCGGTACCCAGCCAAACATCACCTCTGCTGATTTTTTCAATTGCATTTATTTCATTATCAACTACTGGTCCTTGCTCATCCCGATTATTAATAACTCTAAAAGCCTTTGTTTTCAGATTAAGTTTATCAACCGCGTTTGAAGTCCCGATCCATAAATTACCAGAAAAATCTTCAGATATCGTTTGTATCTGATTATCATGCAAAGAATAAGGATCATCCTGATTGGTCAGGAAATTGATAATATCCGTCTCGCCCTGTTTTATTTCTTCAATACTGCCGGAGACCTTATTTAATCCACGTAGCGTGCCAACCCACATCGTCCCGTCAGAAGCATGAAATATATCTTCAATAATGTTATTAGTTAGCTGATCCCGGGCATTTGCATTATTCAATTTTAAAAACATTGCTTCTTCAGGATCAGCATCTTTTTCATCAACCGGTAAAATAAAACAACCTGCTCCACGGGTACCTATCCAAATATTACCTTGTCCATCCTCCTCCAATTCACCAATATTATCATTGGTCAAGGCATATTTACCAGAAGATTTTCTTGGATAAAGGACAAAATCCGGTTTCTTTCCCGGTTTACTTGCAGGCATAAATTTAAATAAACCTCCACCATCTGTCCCTGCCCAAATACTTCCTGAACGATCTTTCATTAAAGTCCGTATATCATTTACAGGAATACTCTCATGATCATCATCGATAGCCTCATAATGATAAAACCGGGGATTTCCGTCAGAATCAAGTACCATTTTGTTTAACCCCCCGCCAAATGTGCCTATCCAAAGCCGGCCATAGTCATCCTGACAAATCGATGTAATACTATTACTACTCAAAGAAAAAGAGTCCGACGCATCATAAACAAACGACTCAAAATTCCAATCACTTCGATGTATAATGGTATCTTGTTTTTTTATATAGACCGGTTCTAATAAACGATTAAGTCCTCCCCCATTTGTGCCAACCCACATATAACCATTTTTATCTTTAAATATTGTAGTTACCCAGTTGTGACTTAAGCTATAAGGATCGTCGGGGTCAGATTTAAACACTTTAAACTCATAACCATTATAAAGATTTAAGCCATCATAAGTGCCCATCCATATACGTCCAAGGGAATCAGGCAAAATAGAAAAAACATATTTATGAGAAAGTCCATTATCAGCAGAAATATGCTGAAACCTTTCACTCTGAGCAAAAACATGCTGAGAAAGTTGATTAAACGATAATACAAGCGTTAAAAATATATAAACCCTTACTCTACTCATTTAATAAAATTTATTTTTTCTACAATACAAGAGATTTTCAGTAACCTTTATTAGATATCATTAACATACGAAAAAATGATCTTCTTTCATTTTTACAAATCAAAACAATAAAATAAAGTATCCCCTTTATTCAAAACTTGTTAAAAAATTATATTTTTCACTCTACCATCAACTATTCAGCTAAATTAATTGGACAATGCAATTAGAAATAATAAAAATAATGAATAGCTTGGTTAAAAATGAAAAGAATAGATAAAGATTTTTGCTCATTTGTATCAAATTATATAACAAATGTTGCATACAATCCGTAACTGACTATATATCAGGACAAGGGAGTGCAGTAAGTTTTTTTTGTCTTTCCTTGATATGGAAGTTCCACACAAAGGAAATCTCATGGGCTCCACCAGATGTAGGCGTGAGTCCGGAAACAGTCAAATCATAACTATATCCCATTTTAATAAAATCAGTTAATTCATATCCCACAAGTAAAATGAGCGCATCATGTCCCGGATTTCCTTTAAAGACAGGAATGCCTCTATACCACAAGCCAAAGGCAAGTGGATTTTTATGGTAATAGGCGCCAAAACTAAGCTGCCTGAATTTCTCAAAAGATTCAAATAAATATGCAAATGTGATACTCTCTTTATAATATTTAAGCAAGTTACCCCTTAACCGCATACGCGCGCCACCAAAAAAAGAATATTTAAGTGAATTAAAGTAAGGTTTATCCTCATAAGGATCATCACCATAAAAGGAAAAATTGGGTCTAAGCATATGTCCCATATTAAACCCTACCCAAAATAAATCGTTATAAGCCATCACAGAAGTCGAAAGGTCGATTTCATGTATTGGTGTAAAAGGCTCTGACACACTTGTTGTTGTGGAGCTAACAGATCCCGGATCATCATCATCCAGCTGATTATAAAACACGAAACGATGATAATCAATACCCGTCTGAAAATAAGAAAAATGCAGGCCTGGCCGAACATGCCAATCATTGTTTATCTGAAAATCAAACGAATAAAGACCGCCAATATGCGTGTTTCTTAAATTAGTACTCCCCTGAACATCATTCATAAAAAACAAACCAGCACCACTGCGAATTTTTTCAAAATAATGATCAAAAGAAAAAGAATAAGTTGTAAAAGCCCTTGGCACAGCAGGCCATTGATCGCGATAATTCAGGGCTACACGGGTTCCTTTATTCCCTGCCCCGGTAAAAGAAGGAGCCAGATAAAGCGGATTGGCATAAAACTGAGAAAAAAGAGGATCCTGTGCTTGTACCTCTTTACACATAATCAATAATAGCCCGATAAATATTATATGAGTAATTTTTTTATTCAAATTATTGCTCTTCTAAAACTATTAAAAAATTAAGAAAAATATATTAAATAAAACAGGGCCTCTATTAAATATAATAATATTCCTGAGAAGCACATCAACTTATTTGTTATTATTTTTTTTGATGATATAATAAAGTCACATCCCCAACTTCAGTAAACGGCTCACCATTAGAAAAAACACCTTCTACACGGTATACATAAACGCCTTGTCTGGCAAGTTGCCCTTTGTAATAGCCATCCCACCCTTTCTCTATTTTATTACTCTCAAAAACAAGTTCACCCCAGCGATTAAAAATTTTAAGGTTGTATTCAATGACCCCTTTTGTCACAGGCCTAAAAACAGTATTGTCTTCAGGGCTAAGATGTTCATAATAACCGCCGGTAGGCCCACTCATGCCAGGCATAAAGATATTTGGATAATCAATATCACCCTGCCCCTGGACAAAAATTGGTTGCAATAAAGAATCCGAAGCAGAACAATTATATTTTGTGAAGCCAGTTAAGACAATTTGATAGCTGGTATCAGGAGGTGGTCCATATTGATGTAAAGGGTCTTCTTTAGACGAAGTACGCCCATCACCAAAATCCCATTTAAACCGTTCTGTATCTTTTGAAGACAAGTTAATACATCTTATCTGTGCATCTGGCAACATAATAGTATCGGCGGGGTCAATAACAAAATCGATATCAGGGCGGGGGAATACTTCAACAACATGAGAGACTGTTGCTTTTCCTCCATCCCCATAAACCGTCAAAAGAACTCGATAAATACCGGGTTGATCAAAAGAATGTTCGTACACTTCATCAACAGCAGTATTACCATCATCAAAATTCCATTCCCGGGAAGTCGTATACCAGGATGTATCCGTAAAAGTAATAACAGCAGGCACACACCCTGTATCTTTAGAAAAAGTAAACCCGGCAATAGGCCTGGGAGGGAAAAGTACCACACTATTTATAACAGAATCCTGGCATTGATCACTATAAACATTCATCTGAATATCAAAAGTATCCCAAGTAGAATAAGCATGAGTAAAGTAAGGGTCACTGGTCCGGGCAGATTGTCCATCACCAAATGTCCACTCATAATCCCAGACAGATTGATGAACTGTTTCGTTAGTAATTTTAAACACAGTATCCGGATAATACCTGAAAATACTGTCAATTGAAAATTCAGCAACAGGTTGTGGGTAAACAGTAACAAATTTAGAAGTATCATCAAAACATTCCCATTGAGACTCGGCATGCAATTTTACCTCAAATAACATATCAGAATCACCCAAATTGGTGTAATCATGAAAAGGATGCTTCAGGCTACTCTGAAATCCATCTCCAAATGTCCACTTATATATCGAAGAATTGACTGACTGATTAGTAAAAATAACACGATGCGGATGACATCCGGCAGAATCATTCATTGAAAAATCAGCATCAACCTCCGGGAAAGCCAGGATATCACGCACTAAAGTATCAAAACAATTATCATTATCAATTCGTAATTTAATTTTATAAATCTGAAGTGAATCGGAGGTATTTCTAAAAGAATGAGAAGGGGGTGTTTTCAAAAACGATGAATCGCCATCACCAAAAGTCCATAAATACTGATACGTACCAAGCGGATCTGTTGTGTTATTTGTAACACCAATACTCATAGGACTACAACCAGAATTAGTGTCCAGCTCAAATTTAGGATTCGGCACCGGGTACACAGTAATATCTTTATAAGCATAATCTTCACAATGATATGATTCAACGTATTGAAACACGCGATAAACGGTATCCTCATTCGAATAATTTTTAAAGGTATGCCTGGGATCACTAAGACTGGAGGTAGATTGATCCCCAAAAGTCCAATAATGATCAGTTGCATTCACAGAAGTATCCTTGAAATTAACCGTGTATTGATGGCATCCATCATACCCATCCTCTGAATAAAAACCTGCCCTTACCTTAGGGTAAGCGCTGATAGTATCTTCAAAATAACTCTCACAGCCCTGCGTGCTTTCTACATTCAGCCCAATTATATAATCAAGATTATGACTATTACTGTCCGGATTCTCAAACCTTCTGGAAATACCCCATTTATCGGCAATGACTGTATCCAGGCTACCATTTATGTACCAACTGAATTGATCCCCATTACCTCTGGATGAATTATCAAAAGTGTTCACAAAAGGTGGACAATCAATGAAAGTTTCTGCAGCAAAGCGGGCTTCGACATACGGATGTACAATCAAAGTTGTATCAACGACATCATAGCAAGTATTGTTCTCTGAAGTAACAAATAGGCTTACTTTATATAGCTTGCTTGTATCTGTATTATTTTTTGCATAATCATGTTTAACCGAATCTTTTCTGACAGAAGTAGCCCCATCGCCAAAATTCCAAAACCATGAAGCAGCGCCAAATGTTCCATTGGTTGCATCAAAAGAAAATTCTGCCGGCGAACAGGCAATATTGGTATCAACATCAAATCCAGCAACAATATTATGATAAACATCAATCAGACTTGAAGAGGAATCGGCACAACCAAAACGATTTTCTACATAAAGCTTAAAAAGAAAACTCGAATCATGCTGATAACTTTGATTGATATAATAATGAAAAAGCGTTGAATCGCTGGTCGTATCATTGGTATTATCACCAAAATCCCACAAATAATCATCCACTCCAATAGATTTATTATCCACATTCACCCGGAAAGGGGTACATCCTGCACTTGTGTCAATGGCATAATCGGCCTTAATAAATGGGTAAACAGTCACTGCTCTGGTCAATGTATCTGTACAAAAGTCATAAGACTCCACCATCAAGCGAACATCAAATTCCCTGGCGCTATCACTCTTATTCCGGAAAACATGAGAAGGATCAGTCTTAAAAGAAGTCGCCCCATCATCAAAGTCCCATTTATAATGATTATTATAACCTAAAGAATGATTAACAAAATCAATCCTGCCCGAATCACAGACCTTATAAACACTATCAGCAGAAGTAAACCGCGCCTCCATCTGTGGATATACCCGAATCGTCCTGTTCATAGTGTCACTGCATCCCTCTTCATTATACCCAATCAATGCTAATTGAAAATCAACAGGCAAAGTATCGCTTGTGGTATAGGTATAAGCGATGCTATCCCAGCCCTCCGATAACCATACCGAATCACCATTTCCGTATTTTAAAAGAAAAGTATCTACAGAAGATGAAGCATTTTTCAATTTGATGGTAAATGGCGAACAACCATTCACCTCCTCAATTTCAAAACTCACACCAATATAAGGATGAACCGTGATATCCTGATAAACCGTATCCCGGCACAGGAAAGGCGAAACCGCTTCAAGAGAAGCAGAAAAAACCGTGTCACTCCTGCCAAAATTCTTATAGACATGAGAAACCGTATCATCAGTATCTCCAGCCCCATCACCAAACCACCATTCGATACGGTTGGTATCACCATAAGAAGAATCAGTAAAACTCACTTCAAACGGATGACACCCCATGGTATCCGAAATATTAAGAGCCGCATTAATCTCAGGATAGACCGTTAGATAGCGGGTTAAAGTATCCTGGCACATATCCTGGTCATTAAAAACCACAAGACTAATCTCATATCTTTTCGATGTATCTGTTGTATTATTATAAGATCTATAAAAAGTCGTATCATAAGTGCTTGGTTCCGAGTAACTCCAATTCTCCCATGGTCCGCCATGGCCAAACTTCCACTTCCGGTCTTCAACACCGGAATTATACTCTCTTATCTTTAAATCCTTCGGAGCACAAGCAACAGTTTCATCAATCGTGAATTGTGCCTCAACATTATCAAAAAGCTCGATAGAAACCCCTGTAGAATCTTCTACACCGCAATTTCCTCTAACATGAGCCATATATTGAATTGTTCCGGGCGGGGTAGCCACAGGCGTTGAAGAGTAAGGATCATCAAGATAATCAGGAGGAGACCACCAAATATCTATGGCCCCGTTAACAAGCACTAATTGGACACTATCCCCTTTACATCCAATATAAGTATCAGTCCCAAAAGAAGTATTGAATGAATTAATACGAAACTCGTTAAAATCCGAGAAATATCCAAACCTCGTTCCTCCACTTTTTGAACCATTGATTACCCCGATATGGAAAACATCCTTGTTATTGCGAAGAAACGTTTGTTTTCCGACAGGAATATCAGTCACATCAACAGGCCCAACCCTTGTTGCCAGCCAATTTGTGTCCCCGGGTACCGGCTGAAAATCGCCAGCATTAAATAAATTCAAATCCACACCATCAGAGACCATTTCGAAACCATCCTCGGCGCCATTTCTCACCATAATATTAAGAAAATAGCCCTGATTCGTGGAACGGGTAAAACCTACCTCAACAGAACCTGTACAAGCACTTGTCGGCGGCAAAATGGCACCACCCAATTCACATCCAAAACCAGTGATCTGCCATACATAAGAAGGGTGTTTTGTTCTAACATGAGCAAAAGGGTTAGCAGGATTCATCGGATATACCACCGTTTCATTTTCATCAAGTGTCTGATAGAAAGAACCATTAATAAACACACTATCATTATCCTGCGTCCCAACAATATATAAACGCTCCTGTATCGTATCATTTGCCGACATGCCATCTGACTGATATTCTGATCTGGGCTCTCCCATATCCAACTGTCCAAGCATGGCAATATATTCCGTACCTATCACATCAGTCGGAATGGTTTGATCACCAGACAGGTCATAGCAACCACCCACAAAAGACTTCATCGAATCATCACTTAATGTAATGGCTACTTTTTTACCATTGGTTGTCACCCGCGCACCAGACAAATGATCTTCGCCATGCCGCCCAAAAACATCAGATGCTTTCCATCCATTTGGAGGCTCCGTGATTTTAGCAGGCACTGCCTCGTAAACTTCTCCTTTATTAAGATCAACAGTAAATGAAGATTCCGTCTCATGCCCATATATTGGATAAGGCGTTTCAATGGTCACCTCAGTATTATCAGCTGTACCCACAACCATAAAGGCAGAATAAGCCTGTTCCGACCAATTCCCATTCTGATTATAAAAAGTCCGTTGAAAACTGGTGTAAAACTCGGTACCCAGTGCATTTTTTCCTTTTAGTGCAAAAATATCACAATTATTCGGGTTACTATTCTCATAATAAATTGTAATTAAAGAACTAGATTTAATATGAATAGCATTATTATTTTTACCGATGACCCCATCGTAACTCCCATAATATTTACACACCTCGTCAATCTGCGCGCTGAGGTCAACTTTTTGAGTAGCATTAGCAGGTATGGTAAGATTAATAGGTGTAAAATTGGGGTTTTCAGGCATTTCAATAGTAATATCTGCCGGTAGTTCTTTGGTTGTAATATTAAAAAAAATATCATCATATCCCCCGGGGTTATGATCCTTGGTCATTTTAGGAGCAACAAACCAAAACTCCTTATCTGTCTGGGATAAAAGCGTTGAACCAATTAAAAGAAAAAAGAATAATATAAAAATTTTTTTCATGCTTGTCTGGCATTATATTCGGAAACAGCAATATACAAATCTATGAAAATTATTGTTCCTTTTCAAAAAAAGTTTTATATTTAACTAAAATATGAAAAAAGTATATTTACATATCATCATCCTTTTTTGTTTTCCATTCCTAATGGAATCCCAGGACACGCTTCTGACAGAAAACTTTGAAACAGGAGACACGCCGGATGGCTGGACACAAGAAGCAGTAAAAACAGATGATTTCGGGGATATTGTTGAATGGACTTTTAAATCGGGTGGCCATAATGGTTATCCGGATACGGCAGCCGTTGACTCCCTTAACGCGCTTTTTTTCTATGCCAGCTATGATGCTGAAAGCACCAGGTTGATAACCCCTCCCCTAAACTTAGAAGGCAAGGTCAAACCAGAACTTTCCTTTTATCATTCCATGAAAACGTGGGAAACTTCTGATGAAAGAACAGATGAACTACGGGTTTATTACAAGAAAAGTATGGACTCTGCCTGGGTACTTCTCAAGGAATACCTTTCACCCGTAGAAAACTGGACACACCAGAAAATATTGATTCCAGATAATTTGTTGTCAGATAATGCTTATATCACTTTTGAAGCAACCACAGGCCTGGGACACGGTGTCTGTATTGATTACGTACAAATTAAAGAAACCGAAATTGCTCCCCGGGAAGTAAGGGATGCAGATATTCACGCAACAGAAACCCATTTCGTTGCAAACGGAACCAACAATAACCCCGTATTACGCATTGATTTAATGATTTACGGCAACACAGGAGATGCCATTCTTAATGATCTGGAGATTACTTCTTTAAACCAGGATGATGAAGACATCGCATTGGAAGGCGTTAAGCTATATCACACCACTGACACCATTTTTAACACGACTCGTCCTGTTGGCAACGGGATCAGTTTCTCCGGCGGCACCGCCTCTTTTAGCAACCTGGATTACTCATTGCCATCCGGGCTAAATTCGATATGGGTTACATTTGATATTGCTGAAGATGCACAATTCGGTAATTTAGTTAATGCGAGCATTACCAGTGATGCTATAAAAGTAAATACTGATTTTTTTCCGGAACAAGATTTCTCCCCCAAAAAAGCCAAAACAATTTATGAAAAGATCTTTTACGACACTTTCGAAGAAGATCAAGGATGGGCTCTCACAGGAGAATTTGAAAGATCCGCCCCCCAGGGCAAAGGTGGCAATACCAATGGCAGACCCGATCCCACTATTGCATTTAGCGGGGATACTGTTATTGGAACAGACCTAACCGGATTAAATGAATTAAAAGGCGATTACGAACCCAATATCACAGATCGTGCTTACCAGGCCATATCCCCGGAATTTAACTGTTTTTATTATAAAGATATTGCCCTAAACTATCAACAATGGCTAAATACTGACTTATTTGACAAAGCGATTATTGACATCAGCACTGACGGAGGCGACACCTGGGAGGAATTATGGTCTAACTCAGGGTTTCACATCAGTAATACCTGGACATTCAGATCTATTGATATTTCCGGGTATGCCAACCGGAAGAAAAATGTAAGAATACGTTTCGCCAATGGGCCCAGTAATGGATTAAATAATTATAGTGGGTGGAATATTGATGATATTATTATTACCGGAGATTTTATTGAACAAGATGTAGGTATTGCCAGAAGGATCAACCCTTCCAGCGGAACAGGGCTGAGCTCAGAAGAAACCGTAGAGGCCATAGTTAAAAATTACGGAGCAGAACCAACCAAAGACACCATCCCCCTCCTTTATTATTTTGACAATCAGGAAGGTCATTCAATAACTGGCAGAGACACCATCATTGGCAGCATTCCGGTTGGAGATAGTATTCATTTCACATTTAAAGAAAAAGCCGACCTAACTGTTCCCGGTATATACAATAACGCGTTTATTACCACTGACATGAAAGGAGATGAATACTTGCAAAATGACTCTTCTATTAAAGATCTCTATGTCATTCCAAAATACCTTCCTCCTTATACCGAAGACTTTGAAAACAATAATCATTTCTGGTTCATCAACGGGGAAAGCCTGACCCCTGTAAATGATGCTACATGGACACTGAGTGAGCCCAACGGAACAACAATCAATGGTACAGCATCCGGCAAACGGGCATGGGTAACAAGTGCATCCAGTCATTATGATACAAATGAGTACAGTTATGTGACCAGTCCCTACATTGATCTTTCAGAAACAGAAATGCCTGTCATAGAACTTTCTTATTTTATTGATTTTGAATCAGATGTTGATGGCGCTAAAGTCCAGTTCTCCACAGATGAAAAAACGACCTGGCAGGATGTAGGCATTGATTCGCAGCCATGGGACTGGAATTGGTACAACAACAATTCAATCACATCCCTCAATAATACTGCCGGCTGGTCAGGCACGTCTTCAGGATGGCTAAAAGCCCGTCAATTTTTGCCTGCTCAGGCAATAGACTCCCTTGTAGCCTTTAGGGTATTAATTGCCGGAGACAGCAATCTCACCTCCAATGAAGGCATCGCCTTTGATGATGTCAAGATCAGCGATGCCCCCCATGATGTGGGCATAGTATCCATTGATTCACCCATAACATCCTGCGAATTAAGCAAAGAAGAACAACCCATTATTACATTAAAAAATTTTGGGGTGCGAAGTATAAAAGCCGGAGAGTTAATCCCAATCGGTATCCGGGTAAATGACAGCATTCGTTTCGACACATTAAACACACCTGCAGAAATTGCAGTTAATGATACTCATCAATACACCTTCGACAAAGGGTTCAATATGTTTAATAGCGGAACCTATATAATAAAAGCATTTACCGCGCTTGCAGAAGACAAGAACATATACAGTGACACGGCTTACAACAACGACACCTCAGAGACAACCATATTGGTAAATAAACCAATAGTTAATCTGGGACCAGATATCTACACCGTTCATCCGGACACCATCACCCTTGACGCCTATACAGAGTCCGGAAACACATATACCTGGCAGGACAATTCAACCAATAGTACTTTTGATGTATCAGAGGAAGGATTATACCACGTAACCGTGGAGAATAGTATCCCCTGTACTGCTACTGACAGCATCAATGTTGTGCAATTGATTGCAGATGTGAGTATTGATAGTCTGGTCAAACCTGTTTCTGACTGTTACCTAAGTGACTCAGAACAAGTAGCCCTTAAAATTAAAAATGCAGGGACGGATACCATTAGAGGAAACTACACCGTAAATTTGAATTACAACCTTAATGGAACAATAATTGACGATACAATCTTACATATACAGGACACCATTTTACCTGACAGCTTTTTCATCTTTACATTTAATGAAACCATCGATTTAAGTCAAGTTCCAGCAAATTACACCCTGTCAGCAAATATTGATTACATTGATGACATGAATCTGACAAACAACACGCTTACCCAAACTATTGAGACTTATGGGCCACCCTCATTCGATTTGCAACCTGAGGACACAACGCTCACAGGAACTCAATACAAACTTGATGCATCGAGAGACAACCCTGATATCACCGGATATCTATGGGAAGATGGTTCCACAGATTCTGTTTTTACAGTAAATTACCCAGGCAACAAATATTTTAAAGTGACAGTCAGTGATATACATGGGTGCACCAATAAAGACTCCTCCTTCATTGTCCTTGAAGTCCCGGACATTGCCCCTACCGCCATTATTCGTCCTGATACAAACTGCGGTAAATATGCTACTTCCGAAAACACTTTTCAAGCCATCATTGGCAATGTCGGACACGATACTATTCGCAAGAACTCAAGCATTCAGGTTGGTTATAAAATCGACACCTTCCCTTATCACCTTGATACCATTATCCTTTCAAAAGATTTTGCTCCAGGAGATACAATCTTCCATGATTTTGAACATAAAGACACCGTATTAAGCACATTCAAAGCAGGAATCCATGAAGCCTATGTATTTAATAATCTGGCTAAAGACTCTGCTACATTCAATGATACCCTGCATCATACATTCCTGATATATGACGTGCCATCTATTGACCTTGGTGATCACAAAACACTTTATGACCAACCACAATACACCCTTGACGCGGGATCCGGGTTTCTTGATTATAAATGGGTGGTAAAAAAAGACACGGTTGATTATGACCGAAAATTTATTGTTACATCAGAATACGCCAAGCCCCAAGCCAAATGTGAGGTATATGTAACAGATAGCAACTATTGTCAAAGAAAAGGAGAAGTATTTATCACACTCAATTTTAAAGATCTTGCCATTATTAACATTGAAATCCCAGATTCAAATTGTGTACTTAGTGAGGAAGATACTTTATGGGTTGAACTGGCCAATAAAGGCACCTATATTATTGATGCTGATACATTCTCTTACAAATTCTATGTTGATAATAAAGTAATTGAAAAAGGAAAAATGGTAACGCCACCTTTTACGACCCAGGACAGACATTTTAAAAGACAGATACAAAAAACACTAAACATCAATGATGGGGGAACGCATTCATATGCTTTTGAAATAAGACTTTCAGGAGATATTGTTTCTTCAAATAACTTTTTATATCAAAACTATTATTTAAAGGGAGAACCCACCATCCAATGGAGTGGCGGATCAGATACAGTTAATCCTCAATTGCCTTACGATGCGTATCCTGGAGCTTTTCAGAGCTATATCTGGGATAATGGTTCAACACAAGCCACCCGGCGCATTAAAGACTATGGCTTCTATTCGGTAACGGTCACAGATACAAAGGAATGTGAAACCTCTGACACCATTTATGTTCTTGAGTCTTCATCATCCATTCATGAGCTCAATAATCGTTTAGTTCCCTTTGCGGTTTTATACCCTAATCCTGCTAATCAATATATTAACATCAAGATTTATCAGGAAATGGAGTCACCAATCGAGATGATCGTTTACAATACGAAAGGACAACCTGTTCACAGCCAAAACATCCCTACCTATACCAAGGAGGTCAGTCTTGATGTGTCCACCTGGTCAAGTGGAAATTACCAGGTAAAATTTATGATAAGAGAAAAAACCATCGGGATTAAGAATATTATAATCCAATAATTTTCAAGAATATAACTCACTCTTTTTTTAGTAACGTTAAGAGGATCAAGATGCTCAAGGCTTCAGGTAAGTAGCCGTTACGCTATCTATCTGTCCACTTCCATCATCAATAGCATAAGACCATTCGATCTGGGAAAAATCATCCGAAATAGTCCCAAAAGCATATTGAATCGTATAGCCACCTTTAATAGAATCATGCAAAACATTAATTGAATATTGATTCACCTCTGCTAAGACCCGCGCCCCGGTAATATTGTAAAAATTATCCACATATATTTGATCTGACACCGAAGCCCCGATAATGGAAACTTCATAAACATTCTGTATCGATTTATAATAGAGGCTTTCCTCATTACATTTCCAGTCTCCAATAATCTCATCACGTATCGCTTGATCCTCAAGAATATTCTCCTGTTCACAGGAAGGAGTCATGAAAACAATAAACAAAAAACATAACAAAAAAATCATATTTAAAGGTTTCATCAGCTTTATATTTTGTTTTTAATCGGCCAGTACCTGTCCCGCCAGAGGCGGGATGGAGCTCGCCATGATTCTTAAAATCAGACAATCTCTTAAAAATTCAGACGCGATTTGAGCAAAAAAGTTACACTATTTATTTAAAGTATGATCAATATCAGAATTAAACCATCCCCTGTTTGATTGATTATCCGTCTCATTGCTTTGACTATTTTGCCAATCATCAGATTCGTCGTGATCATTTTCGTCATCCCATTCAATTATTCGTGGCTGAGGCCCAAGCTTCCTGTAAACCAGGGCCCATATCAGGCCGGAAACAGCTCCCATCAGGTGAGATTCCCATGAAATACCAGGTTCAACAGGAAAAACATACCAAACCATTCCACCATACCAGAAAGCCACCATTAAAGAAATGGCGATCAAAGGGATGATGCGCTTCATAATACCACTAAAAAACAAGAAAGAAGCCAAACCATAAATCAAACCACTGGCGCCAATATGATAAGAAGGGCGGGCCAACATCCATACCAGTATCCCCACGGTAATATAATTCAAGAAAAACACCCGGTATGATACACCCCTGTAAAAATAAAAAAGCGCCACAGCAAGAACCACAAAAGATAAAGAATTATTAGCAAGATGACCAGCATCACCATGTACCAGTGGAGCAGTTATAACACCAATTAATCCTTCGAAAGAACGTGGATAAACACCCAAATAATGCCATGTATTCCCGAGTATTTGTTCAGAAGCCCACACTACCCAGATAACTAACAGAAAAAACAAAGGAAAAAAAAGACTATGTTTAATCCTGAGTTTTTCCGGAATTTCAGATTCTTCTCGTGGTGGGCTAGCTTCAAACATAAGTAAAAACCAAATATATTATTTTTAGTCTAATAAAAATAACAATTAAAATTAAAGAAATCACTGTTGTCCGGTAAAAATCAATGCACAACCCTGTATCTACTGCAAATAGTTTTATCCATACAGCTCGCCCCTATCTCCTGGGACCTTATTTTGTTTAGATTCAGACCTCCTGATCCACATCAAAATATTAATGTCGCATCTTTATGTCGAGAATAAAGTCAACTTATAAGGCAAAGAACATAAATTACTGATTTTAAACAACAAAAATTTCACAATAACTTATAAAACACGATTTGGAAGTATTTTAAAGATATTGAAATACAATTATGCACAGTGCATTTACAAAGACAATTAATGAAGGAAGTCAAGCCAAAGCATAAAGTAGAAATCGCTGAAGATTTTAGAAACGTATTTCGTACAGATGACAGACATGACACCAAAGGAAAAGCAAAAGAAAGGTTTAATAATCTCAGAACTCCTGATCCAGCACCTAATAATCAATACTTTATGCAATTATGAGATTAAACTAAAATATCGTAATTTTGTGGGAAAAAGTCATGCAGAAGCAGATGCCATTTTTCCCAGAAGAAACAAAATTAATCAATGCCACCGTTGGAGTTTATCAAAAAGAGGGTTTTGTTTATTATTTGCACAATGGGTGTCCTGTCCACTGTCATGGGTCTGTTATTTTACAAGAAATGCTTAACAAACATGCTGGATAAAAAGCTTCAGTCTATACATGCAGAGTTCCCTATTCCAAACTATGTTCCGGGTACCACTGGTAATCAAAACCGGAAAACCACGTTGGAACTGGGTTTAAAAGAAAGGGAAATGCTGGAGAAAAAGCTTAAAGATAAAAGAAGAACAGACTTGATTCGAAACTAAACCGTAAAATTATGATATCAAAAAAAATGTATTATCAACTTTTTTGTTTATTACTGCTACTTTGTAGTGCATGCAATAATCCTAGTCCCAGAAAAATCGTTTCTAAAGAGAATTTTTTAGGACATATCCAAACCAAAACCTCATCTGAAATAAGAGGATCGAACTTTAGTGTAGGATGTGAATGTCTGGCACGAGGTTATGCTGATTTTGATCATTATAAAGAGTATCTAGCCCCTTTAGGAGTAAAAAGAGCAAGGCTTCAAGCCAATTGGGCAAAGACTGAACCAGAAAAAGAAAAATATAAATGGTGGATGGATACTATTATCGACTATCTCTTATCTGCAGGCATACAACCTTGGATACAATTTTCTTATGGCAATCCAATTTATGAAGGTGGTGGAACAAACGAACTTGGAGGAAATATTCCTTTTACTCCTGAAGCACTAAAAGCATGGGATAAATGGGTGGCGGCTACGGTTGAAAGATATAAAGGAAAAGTAAAAGAATGGGAGGTTTGGAATGAACCGGAATTTAATACCTCCATACTCCTGATGATTACGCACAATTATATATCAGAACAGCTGAAACAATCAGACAAGTACAACCGGAAGCTAAAATTATCGCTCTTTCTTTCGGGTGGGTAAGAGATCAGCATTTTATTAATAATTTCTTTGCAATAATGAAGGAGGAGAAAAAAGTAAATCTTATTGATATGGTTAGTTTGCATGGATACTATGAGAATCCATCTGAAACCTATGTTCATTATGACTCTATAAGACAGATTATAGATAAATATAATCCGGATATTCCTATTTGGCAAGGAGAAAATGGCGCTCCATCAGGAGAAACAACTGGTGCATTGTCCCGGGGAGAATGGAGTGAAACCATTCAGGCTAAATGGAATCTTAGACGTTCTATGGGAGACTTGGGAAGAGATATGGTATCCAGTATTTTTACAATAGCAGATTTGTATTATTTCAATGATAGTCATTTAAAAGGAGTGAACACCAAAGGATTGTTAAAAGCAAACCCGGATAAAACGATTGATCGGCCCAAAATAGCTTATTCTGCCTATCAACATATTACAGCAATTTTTGACAGTACATTGGATCGTAGGAAGACATCTCTGGTTACGGTTGAAGATACTTCCTTCACCGAGGCTTTTTTATACCAACATAAAACAACTCATAAACAAATAACTGTTTTTTGGGATAATTCCCAAAAGCCTGCAGAAAATAGTAACTTTCGTTTGGTAACAGTTAAAATAAAAAATGGGAAAATTTCTGATCCTGTTTTTGCTAATCTTTTAAAGGGAGAGATTTATCAAATTCCCAAAGAGAATATAAAAAACGAAGATGGTTATGTTATTTTCAATAAGGTTCCTATATATGATTCACCAGTAGTGATTGCAGATAAGGATTTAATAATTAAATAAATATGATATATAAAAAAACATTTAAATCGTACAGCTTATTTTTTGTTATTCTGCTCTTGTTAGTTGGATGCAATACAAAAAATAAAGAACAAACAATTAGTGAGAAACTTTGGTACAAACAACCTTCCGCACATTGGAAAGAAGCCCTGCCGCTTGGCAAT
>CAZSGN010000011.1:0-21138 GCA_964606415.1 uncultured Bacteroidales bacterium | reverse complement strand
TTTGATTAAATTGCAAAGGTATGATTCCAGTTTTGTTTCTTTTGGCGATAATAAGCCGGATTTAAACATATCATTATCAGGAAATAAAAAATTATTTTTAAAAGGGCCTTTAAAAACCAGTGGAAATATTGAGGCTAAATTCTCTGGCTCTTTTTATAGTAATTCTTATCCTATTGAATGTCATCATTTTAAATCAATCACTTCTTTGTCAAGAACCATTGATTTTGCTCATTCAAGTATAGAACTTCATCAATTTGAAGCAGAAAGTACTGGTTTAACTTTAAATAGCAGTAATGCTGCATTGGTATATACGGGGCCCGGAAGTCATCTTTTTATATTGGAAGAAGCTTCGTCGGATTTTTCAAAATTAACGGTTGCTGATAATCATGAGTTGTTTGTCCAATCTGATATTCATTTGGATAGCCTGATACTTCTTCCCGGATCTGGCCTGGCGTTGATGCAGGGTATTGTGATTGATGCCGGAGGAATCCTTGCACAAGGAAATTGTGGTGAGTACATTACTATTCGGTCTTATTGTGAGGATCATCCATACGCCTGGCCCGACGAAGAGGATGATTGTTTTTTAACGTTTCCTGTCCTGGAATCTGTTGATCCGGTAGATGCTGATTATCTCAAAGTTGGTTTTGTGAAAGCCCAGGGAGCTGCTTTTAATGCTAATAATTCTTACGAGCAGGGGCCTTCCGAAGGCTGGACGTTCAATCAGGCTTTTACAGCAGATACTTTGTACTGGATTGGCCAATCAGGTTATTGGCATCATGCATCAAATTGGTCACTTAGCTCAGGCGGTGTCCCTCAGGCATGCATCCCCCATCCTGAAACGCATGTTGTTTTTGATCAAAACTCGTTTAATCCAAATGATACGCTTAGGCTTACACGAGAAGCTTATAGCAATGGAATGCGTTGGGAATCTATTACAGGGCCTGTTGTTTGGGAGGGAGGTGCTGATCTTCATGTTGGGAAAGGAATGCAGCTTCATGCAGATTTGCTGTCCCATTTTACAGGGGATATTTCTTTTGAGGGCAGTCAGCCTGGAGATACTTTTGATATTCGTACTGAAGGGGTTTCTTTAAGTTCTTCTTTTAATTTTAAAGGTAATTCATGCTGGCAATTTAAGGATGATTTAACGACAACAAAAGATATTATTATTAATAAGGGGAGCCTGGTTGGCAATCGTCAGAATATTTCTTGTGCTCATTTTATCTCTGATTCATCTGCAAATAGAGATATAAATATTAAAAAAGCGAATATTACGCTTGCCGGTGGAGGCGTTGCATGGAGACTTAATGCCTCGAGCCTGACGATGCATGCTGATAGTTCGGTGATTGTTTTGCAAGCTGATAGTGCGGATTCACAAATATTCGAGGGTGGTAGCCAGCATTATTTTGACCTGCTCGTGCATACTCCAAATACGGTTATCAGGGATAGCAATATTTTTCGTTTGTTGTCTCTTCAGCCGGGTAATTCACTTGTTTTAGCACCTAATAGTTTAACGGAGATGGATTCCCTGGAGGCAGCGGGTACTTGTGATCAGCCTATTCAAATAGGAACCGGCGATGCTTCTGAAACGGCAAAAATTGCCAAAAATGGTCACAAAGACTTGCAGGTGTCTTCGGTGATGCTTAGCAACATAAAAGCGGATATTACGGGTGGGTATTCATATGAAGCTATTGCCTCAACAGCATCAGGTGATGTTTCCGGCTGGACCTTTTCGGCCGATGTTCCGGCGAAAACTTATTATTGGCTTGGCAATACAAGCCGTTGGAGCGACACTACTAACTGGGAGCAGGGTGGAATGCCGGCAAGCTGTTTGCCTTCAATCAAAGATACGGTGATTATAGAGAGCAGCCGGATGGCTTTGGCTGCTACTGATACTGTTTTTATTGACCAATTATCTTCCTGTGCTTATTTGGATGTCTCTGACAGCAGCCTGGATACGGTTCATTTTATATTGCGTAATTCCATGCTTACAGCGTTGGGTATGGCGCTCAATCATAAAGTGAAAATGAATTATGAACATAAATTATCTATCACAGAGACGCTTGACCAATATGAAGGTATTAAGGTCCGGCCTGACGGGCATAATGCGCATGTTGCAGCGAATGGTGCAGAAATAAATATTTATCTTTTTTCTAATCCTTACCAGGTGGATGATACTGTGTTTTTGGATACCACGCTGGCTCTTCATGGCCTGGCAGGATTAGATGTTATGTCTGGTTGTTTTTTCTCAGATGGACATCCGATTTCGGCAGATGTTTTCAGGACTACATCAGAGAGCAATAAAGTGGTTAATATTGAGCATTCGCCGGTGGATGTTAAGTATTATTTTATTGCTCAGGATAATCCTGTTCTTGACCTTCAGGCTGATTCTTCTGTGTTATCAATGAAAAACGAGGACTACCAGCGCATTTATTTCCAGGGTGGGGATCAAACTTATTATGATTTTATTATTCACTTAAGGGAAGATGGACGGGATGTAGATGATTTTAGTGTTATTTGTGATGGTTCTAATAATTACCATCGTTTTGTTGTTAATCCAGGGGGCACCGTTTTGTTTAAGGCTGGTTCAGTCCAAACGGTTGACAGTTCGCTTAGCATTCAAGGAACATGCACTGATCCTGTCCGTTTTGAATCGTCGATAGAAGGAAGTGTCTATTCTTTTGTTAAAACCAACTCAACGCCAGATACTGCTTATGCTTTAATGGTCAGCGATATGGATATTTCCGGGTCTTCTCCCGTTGCTTTTCTAAGCACAGACGAGGGCAATAACAGTGGATGGGATTTTGATCCCACTAAAGCAGTAACTGCTGGTTTTTCTACGCCTACCCCTGTTTGCCTGAATAATAATAATTTATTTACAAATTCATCTAATAGTGAGATGTGGGGCGGGCAAAATAACCTCGTTTATGAATGGGAAGTGGTTAATGATGATTCCACTTTGGCAGTAAAAGATTTAAATTATACTTTCACCAACCAGGGATCATATGAGATCCGCTTGACAGCAAAGGATACCATTACCAATTGTCTCGATATTCATGCTGATACTATTGAGCTTGTCAGGCATGTTTCAGAAATCACTGCTGATCCTCATGACTTATCAGTATGTAAAGGGGAGCTGGTTCGTTTCGAGGCCAGTAGCAATTTTGATGTGGATTATCATTATTATTTGAATGATGTGGCTTTAAATCTCGGGGATACTGTTGATGTCTATGAAACTGATAGTCTTGTTGATGGTGATGAAGTTTATGTCGTGGCAACCTTAGATGGTTGTCCTGAATATAGTGATACCCTTTCTGCTCATGTGAAGCCTTTGCCTGTTGCTGGTGTCGCTGTGTCTCCAGTTGATACAGCTATCTGTGAAGGCGAAACGGTTCGTTTTGATGCCATCGGTGCAGACAGGTATCGTTTTTATGTCAATGGCAATAGCATGGGGAACATGTCCTATGATTCTGTCTTTTCCAGTTCGGTCATGGAGGATTCTTCTTTTATTAGGGTGGAAGCTTCTGATACAGCGACAGGGTGTTTTGCCTGGAGTGAGGATGAGTTTTTGGTCCGGGTCTTTGAGAATCCGGTGGTTAACATTGCTTCGGATATTGATCCTGCTGTTATTTGTCAGGGTGAGCAATTAGGCTTTACTGCCAGTGGAACAGAGCAATATGAGTTTTTTATTAATGGTGTTTCGCAAGGACCTGCTGATACAGATAGTGTTTTTTATACTGATGTATTAGAAGACGGGGATCTTGTTACTGCCGGGGGAATTAATCAATATGGGTGTCAGACATTAAGTAGTTTTGTTAATGTCACGGTTAATCCTTCGCCTGATCTTTCTTTGGTATGCGAAGATGCGGATACCAGTATCTGTGAAGGTGAGTCTATTGCTTTTTCCGCCAGCGGCGCAGCCGAGTATCTTTTGTTTGTTGACGGAACCGCTCAGGGGACATATGATGGCAATGATTATTTTGTGATGGATACTTTGCGTCATCAGCAGCAAATAGGTATGGTCGGGCGTATTGATGATTGTTACGATACTGCCTCTGCAATGGAAGTGAATGTTTATCCTGATATTCTGTTGCAATCTTCTGCAACAGAAATATGCGCTGGTGACAGCATTCATTTTTTAGCAAAAGGAGATACCGTTTACCGGTTTTTTGTAGATGGTGTTGCAACCGGGCCGCTTTCTTATGATAGCACCTATGTTTCAGACACGTTTACCGATGGACAAGTTATTACAGTGGAAGGCACTCCAAATGCATGTATTCCGGACCCTGTCACAATAAACGTGAACCCTCTTCCGGTGCCAAAGTTAAGTTGCCAGGATGCTGATACAAGTATTTGCCAGGGTGAGGAAATTTCTTTTACAGCCAGCCAGGCTGATACTTTTGAGTATTTTGTGAATGGAATTAGTCAGGGGATGCCTAATACATCGGCTTCTTTTTCAGGATCATCATTTAATGATCAGGATACTATTACCATGAGTGCATTATCAGCAGCAGGATGTTTTGCTATGGCTACAGATACTTTTGTTGTCGAGGTTCGTCCGCTACCGTCTGTCTCTTTAAATACAAATGATCCCCTGATTTTATGCGAGGGAGACGAGGTGACGGTGGATGTTGCCGGGGCAGATGTTTATGAATTTTTTAGGAATGGCATATCGATTGCGGATTCTGTTTCTGCAGATTCATTTAATCTTAACACATTACAAAATACGGATAAGATCACTGTAGAAGGAACTAAAAATGCCTGCACTGCAAAGGCGCCGGAAACACTTGAATACACCGTTTATGATATTCCTCTTGTATCCATTGAACCTTTAGGGCAGGTGTCTGTTTGTGAGGGGGATACGATAGCCTTATTGGCATCAGGGGCAGATTATTATGATTTTTTAATTAATGGTATTTCACAAGGCGCTCAGGATACCAACAGTTTGTTTGTTTCGGATCAGCTTAATGATCAGGATGTAATATCTGTTGTTGGTTCCCAAAATGGATGTTATGATACTTCAGATATAGCCATTGAGGTTAATGTTAATGATATCCCTGATGTGGCCTTTACAACGAATCAATCAGTTAAAGGTATATGTCTGCATGATACTCTTGTTTTTAATGTGTCAGGTGCTCGTGAATTTGAGTTCTTTGTTGACGGTGTTTCACAGGGTGGACCGGATTCTCTTTCGCGCCTGGAATTGATCGATTTTGTTGACGGGCAGGTTATTAGTGCTTATGGTTATAACAATGCTTGTGTGCGAAAAGCAGATACGGCTTATGAAGTTAATATAAACCGGGTCAATTTGGCATTGGAAACAGATGTTTCAGCAACTGGTTTTTGTGGCAATGAGGAAGTTAAAATGAAAGCAAAAGGCGCTGATGAATTCCAGTTTTGGCTTGATGGGGTAAAAGCAAAGGAATGGTCAGCGGATAGTGTCTTTAATTTCACTGCCAATGATGAGGGACATACTGTTGTGGTTAAAGGTTTGGATACGGCTCATTTATGTATGGAGACCAGCCCGGCATTTGTTTTAAGCCAGGTGGAGGTTCCCGAAATAATTGTTGATAATGATGTTTTTTGTCAACATGATTCATTGGTTCTTAAAAGTAATAAGTCACAAAACAATCAATGGCTGTTGGATGGGGTGATGATTACCGGTGCTGATGATCGTGAATTTATTGCTTATGAGGGAGGTGCTTATTCGGTTGCTTTTACCAAAGGGAGCGACGAGGCGATATATTCGGCAGGGATGAACGGATATGGCCAATTGGGAACCGGTAACCTGGTGCAGGCTGAAGAGGCTGTGAAGGCAGAGATTGAGGAGGCCATGATTGATATTAAAGCAGGCGATCAGTTTGCCATTGCTTTGGATGAAAATAAAAATGTTTATGCATGGGGGAATAATGATTATGGCAATCTTGGAACCGGCGCTTATTCTCATGTCTATACTCCCCAAAAGGTGGCAGGAATCACAGATGTAAAAGCCATTGCTGCCGGATATTATCATTCGCTTGCTGTCCTTAATGATTCAACGGTTGTCAGTTGGGGGCGTAATAATGACGGGCAGTTGGGATATGGCAATTTCACCGCAAGTAATTTTCCGGCTGCTGTTAGTGGATTGGATAGTATAAAAGAAATAGCTGCGGGCGAAAGCCACAGTCTTGCACTGGATGTTCAGGGAAATGTTTATGCCTGGGGTAAAAATCATCTCGGGCAATTGGGAACGGGTGATTTGGTAACGCTTAATTCGCCTGTCAGGGTTTCCGGATTAAACAATATTTGTTTGATTGAATGCGGAGCAAACCATAGTATAGCAGTAGATTGTGATGGACGGCTTTATGTCTGGGGAGCAAATGGTAGCGGGCAATTAGGAACGGGTGATGCAGAAAACAGGCTTATGCCTACACAGTTGCTTGAGTATCCGGGGATAACCAAAGTGGCTGGAGGAAAGCAGCACAGCCTTTTTTATAATGAAAATGGGATGCTTTTCGCAACAGGAAGCAATGCTTATGGCCAATTGGGTGTGCAAGGGCCTGTTGTTGTTACACAGCCTGTAAAAGTTGATCTGACAGGTATTTCTGTCCTGGAGGCCGGGCCTTCTGCATCGTATGCAATAAAAAATGATCAAACATTATGGTCGTGGGGGCAAAATGCTTCTTCGCAGTTAATCCAGGGAAATACAAATAATGTCGGGATTCCTGCAAGAGCGGAAGGTATTAGTGGACTTAATGATATTGCTGCAGGGCAGGATTTTGCATCAGTGATATGGCATGAGGGGCTAACCTGTCAATCAAATCCTGTGGACATTGAGATGTTAGATGTACCTGTTGTTGAGATTAAACAGGATGATATCGATTATTATGTTGAAGAAGGACAACAATGGCAATGGTTGCTGAATGGACAAGAGATCCCGGGTGCAACAGGAAACAGGTATACTGTATCGACTGAGGGCGATTATGGGGTGTTAATTGATTTTGCGAATGGCTGTTCTTATCAGACGGATGAGGTTACTTTTGCAAGTAATATCAACCTCGCCAATCATCAGGAAAATAATGTTTATGTCTATCCAAATCCTTCTAATGGCCGGTTCTCTTTAGTGCTTGAGGTGGATAAAAGTGTACTTAATGCTATTCAGGGTTGGGAAATCATTTCTGCTTCCGGCAGTATGATTCAGGAAATGAATCATTTCCAGGCTCAGCCTCAGCAAAGCATTGATATTAGAGGTGCCAAACCTGGCGTTTATTATCTTAAATTAAAAGGAGCAATTCATTTTACCATGATGCCTTTTGTTGTTGAATGAGTTTTTATTATATAAGAAGTAGTTGTGTTGATGCGGGATTAGACTTTTTTATCCTAAAATAGGAAAATTAAGTTAATCGATGATTTATTTTTAGTTAATCGTTGTTATCCGATAAAAACGTTTAGTGGATAATCTTAAAATGAGATTCTTCTCTACGTTACCCATGACATCTATTATATCATCCCCTCCTTACTATAAGACTCTGAATAGCAATCTATTTTGACCAAAAGGGAGAAATATCATAAGTTTTAATGGATAAAAGTGTTTTTATATAAATTTTTCCAGTAATTGATCTTTGAACATTTTTCCTCTTTAAATTTATATCAATTTTAAAATAGCATTTCAAAGATAATGATGATTATAATAATTAATTATTGTATCTTCTGCATTGATCTCATAATTTAAAACATTGTTTATGGCTAAGATCAGGCATACCAATCAAATTGATTCCATTGATGATTTGCTTTCTGATATTATTAATAAGGGGATTGCGCATATTGGAATAGATAATCAGACGCTTAATGGGAGATTGTTAGAAATTGAAGGAAAAGAATGTTTAAATTTTGCTTCTTATAGTTACCTGGGGCTTGAACTACACCCTGATTTAAAGGAAGGGGCAATACAGGCAACCCAAAAATATGGTACGCAGTTTCCTTCTTCGCGTATTTATTTGTCTTTGCCTTTATACAATGAACTTGAAGAGCTGATGTCACGTATATTCGGGTATTCGGTTATTGTGGCACCTTCTACAACCCTGGCTCATCTTTCTTTTATTCCTTCTATTATTGCCCCCGATGATTTAATTATTCTTGATCATCTGGTGCATTATACAGTTCAGAACCCGGTGAATATTTGTAAAACAAAAGGGACGAAAGTGCATATGATCCGGCATAACCGTATGGATATTCTTGAAGACACGATTAAGGCAAATATGAATAAGCATGGAAAGGTATGGTATATGGCGGATGGGATTTATTCTATGTTTGGCGATGTTATTCCTATGGATGCTATTGTGGAATTGTTGAATAAGTATAATAATTTTCATGTGTATATTGATGATGCTCATGGAATGAGTTGGATTGGGGAACATGGAAAAGGGTGGGTTTTAAGCCAGGTTGATTTGCATCCTAAAATGATATTAGCCTTGTCTTTAAGTAAAGGTTTTGGCTCAGGTGGGGGGGTGTTGGTTTTTCCTGACGAAGAGATTAAGCGAAAAGTGAGTACAGTGGGTGGTTCGTTAATCTTTACAGGCCCAATGTCGCCTCCGGAAATAGGTGCTGCTGTAGCTTCTGCCAGGTTACACCTGGGTGATGATATTTATAATTTTCAGAATAAATTAAGAAATAATGTGGATTATCTGAATGATTTGTTGAGGAAGACTGATTTACCGCTTGTTGATGATAATATATGCCCTATCTTTTATATTGGAATGGGATTGCCAAGAGTTGGGCAGAATATGGTAAGGAAATTAATTGATAAAGGGTGTTATGTTAATTTAGGAATGTTTCCTGCGGTTCCGTTAAGATGCTCAGGAGTGAGAGTATCTTTGACTGCTCACCTTGAAAAAGCCGATATAGATTATTTTGTTAGTTCTTTACTTGAGATTTTTCCGAAAGTGTTGGAAGAAGAAAACTATTCTCTTGAAAAGATCTATGCTGATTTTAAAGGGGCCATCAAGCCTCGTTATAACAAGGAAAACATGCCTGATGGAGCGGCCAGGTGTGCGGATCAGCTTAAAATGAAATATGTTAATACAATTAGGGAAATGAATAAGGAAGAATGGGATTCCTTGCTTGGCGATAATGGAATCTTTGATTATGATTGCCTGGTGTTTTTGGAGGATCATTTTCAAAATAATCCCTTAGAACGGGATAATTGGAAATTTCATTATTTTATCATTTCTGATCAAGAGGGAAACCCTGTGGTGGCGACTTTTTTTACTAAGTGTTACTGGAAAGATGATATGCTGGCTCCGGCTTCGGTTTCTGCTGAAATAGAAAAAATAAGGATGAACAATCCTGATTATTTGGTGTCAAAAACCCTGACTATGGGCGCAATGATGACCGAGGGGAAGCATTTATTTGTAGATTATCAATCTTCTTGGTGGAAAGAGGCGCTTATACTAATGCTGGATAAAGTAACTGAAATTAAGAAAGAAGCCCGGGCAACGCAAATTGTTTTGCGGGATTTTGATGAAAAGGAGGATGAACTTAAGTCTTTCTTTATTGAACAGGGATTTTTAAAAATTCCTTTGGCTGAAACCAATATTGTTGATCAATTAAATTGGAGTAATGCTGATGAGTTGATGACTCAGCTTAAACGTAAATATCGCTATCACTTCAGGAAAAATATTCTACCTTATGAGCATTTATATCATATGGAAATTACCCGGGATATTGATAATGAACAATTGGAATATTTGTATAGCCTGTATTTAAATGTCCTGAATGCCAATTATGATTTGAATTTATTCCCTTTGCCTTTTTCTTTCTTTAAAGGAGCATTAAAAATGGATAAATGGGAATATATTTTATTGCGGATTAAAAATGATAATGATGAAAATGGTCCTGTTGTGGCGTTTGGCTTGTGTTATCAGGCTGTCAATAATTATATCTCTTTGTATATAGGGCTTGATTATGAATATATTCATTCTCATTCAAACTACCGGCAACTTTTGTATCAAATTGTTAAAAGAGCATCAAGATTAAAAAAGGAGCGTTTATATTTTGGTTTAACTGCTTCTCTTGAAAAAAGAAGGTTGGGGGCTGTATCTATACCCCAGGTGATTTATGTTCAGGCTGATGACAATTATAAATTTGAAAAAATTGCCAATTTTTCAACAATTCATGGATGATGGAAGTTTATTTTTATTAGATGATCATCCTGTTATTTGGCCGTACATGTGTGCCGTTATATGTCGAATTTATCCTGAAAGCTTTTGGGTTAATTAAATTTATTCTTTCGAAGTTGCTATCTTTTAATTATATTAGTACTATTATAGAATGTTTAATTGAATGATTACAGGGTATGGATGAGCAGGTACATGAGTTGAATGTGTGTAATATGTGGCGTGATCAGGATGGCATATTACATGAGGATTTTTTTCCTGATGTGGAAGTAGAACTTGATGATGTTAAAGAGATTGTTGCTATAGCAACGAAATATTTTAGCGGGGATAATCTTGTCTTTGTTGATATAAGTAAGTTAAGGGGGGTAAGTTATGATGCCCGTAATTATCTTAAAACTGATGAAGCTTCAGCGAATGCTAAAGCAGTTGCTTATAAAGTAAGAACCAAGAGAAGCCAGATAATAGGAAATTTTTTAAACAGTGTGAATACGCCTCAATTCAAGACAAAGCTTTTTGTGGATGACGATAAAGCATTAAATTGGTTGAAGTCAATAGAGTGATTATGCTGATTAGCCTCTTGTTTCATTTATGGACCGGTAAATTTTTTTTGTATTTAAAAATTCGCAGAATTCTACTATGGAGCAAGTAAGTATTGAAAGCATTAAGCGATTAATTAAAGCATTCATAGTAAAAAAGGATTTGCCGGAGCCTTTACCTTCTTATATTCAGGATTTTTTTAATAATTTGATTGAGGAGCTTGATAAGCTTGGCGATCACTATTCTGAACATTATTATTCAAAAAATGTTATCGAAGCATCGCTTAATGATTTGGAAAAGATTATTATTGATTATGCTTCGCTTAGATTTGATCGTGATTTAAATAATATTTGTGCACCAGAAGTTTTTCAGGGCTTATACCTGGGATTGAAAATGCTTGGTGAAGAGTTGCGGTTCTCAACAGTATCTGTTGATTACCTGAATAATATTTATGAGTCAATGTCAGATATTCTGATTGTTACTGATAAGGATTATTTTATTAAAACAGCGAATAGCGCAACATTCCAGATGCTCTGTTATACAGAGAATGAGTTGATAGATAAGCCTTTGAGTATTGTTTTTCATCAAAATGAGCAGATTGAGAAGGAGCTTAAACCTAATGTGCAAAATGATAAGCAGATAAAGAACAAGGAATTTATCTTTGTGAGTAAGCAGCAAAAAGAATTTTTTGTCCTGGTTACCATTAATCGTATGTATAATAATGACAGCTTTGAAGGTTTGGTTTGTATTGCCCGGAATATTGAGCATATAAAAAAAATGCAGGAAAACCTCGAGGATGCCAAGGAGCTTGCCGAACGGGCAAACAGGTTAAAGAGTGAGTTTTTGGCAAATATGAGTCATGAGATCAGAACCCCGATGAATGCGATTATGGGGTATACGCAGTTGATGCAAAAAGAAGTAAAGGAAGGATCAAGGCATCATGATTTCCTGGGCAAGATCCGGAAAAGTTCAGATTCTTTATTATATCTTATTAATGACATTCTTGATATTTCCCGGATTGAAGCCAATGAACTGGATTTCCATTATGAGTATTTTGATGTGTTTAATGTGTTTGAAGATATTGAGGAGATGATTAGTGAAAATCTTGATCATAAAGGAATTCAGTTTAGCCTGAGAAATTTTGCAAAATTCCCGTTCCTGGTTTATTTAGATCCTTATCGCTTTAAACAGATTTTTTTGAATTTGATAGGTAACGCAGTTAAATTTACAGAGAAAGGCTGGGTGAGTGTGTATCTTGATACGGATATTATTCAACAAGACAGGGATATAAAGTATAACCTCATTATTAATGTAAAGGATACTGGCATTGGGATACCGGAAGAAGATAAAGAAGCTGTGTTTAATGCTTTTGTTCAGGCAGATGGCCGCACAACCAGAAAATATGGAGGAACAGGTCTTGGTCTGGCTATTGTGAAAAAGTTAGTAGAGAAGATGAATGGACAAGTTTCAGTAAGTAGTGTCCCTGGTAAAGGGTCTGACTTTAAAGTTGTCTTTCATGATGTTCATTTTTCTATTTTGGCTGATCAAAAATCAGATATTGAAGAAGAAACACTTGTGGAGCTTAAAGAACAGGGTGACAAATATATTTTGCTTGCCGAAGATGATCCCATGAGCCAGGAGTTGATTAAATCGATGCTAAAACAATATCATGTTAATATTGAGGTTGTTGAAAACGGAAAAATGGCCATCGAAAAACTACAAAATTTCTCTCCTGATTTAATTTTGATGGATATTGATATGCCTGTCCTTGATGGAGGTATTACCGCCCGGATTATTAAGAAAGATCAGCAGCTAAAGCATATTCCTGTTATCGCGATAACGGCAATGGCCATGAAAGAAGAACGTGCAAAGTACGAAGGAATTTTTGATGCTTATTTGACAAAACCTATAATAAAGGATCATTTTCTTGCTGTCCTTGCTGATTTTTTAACCTGAAAAATGACTTTTTAGTGAACGATAAATGTCAACATAACAGCATGAATTTGAAGGCGGTCATCCATGCCCATCATGTTCCGCCTGGGACTAAACCAGAGCGGATTGTTGATTATATAAAACCTCATTTCTCAGTGTATTATCCATCACGCGCTTCTGTTAAAAAAGCGGTTAAAAAGGGCCTTTTTAGGGTCGATGGTGTTATTGCAGGGACAGCTCATTGGGTGCTTTCCGGCCAAAAGATTGATTTGTTGGCTGATGATACTCCGTCTGCTGCTGTTTACCCTTTAGTTCTTGATATTTTATATGAAGATTCACATATGGCGGTAATCATTAAGCCGGCCGGCATTGAAGTCAGCGGACATTCTTTTCGTAACCTTGTAAATGCTTTGCCCTATAACTTGTTTCTTTCAACTTGTTTTGATGCCTTGCCGGCACCTTTGCCAGCCCATCGGCTTGATTTTAAGACCTCAGGGGTTATGTTGGTGGCAAAAACCCGTTCTGCATTGACTCATTTAAGCAGGCAGTTTCAGGAGCGGGTGATCTCTAAAACTTACCAGGCTGTTGTTATTGGCAAGGCTCCTGTGAACGGAGAAATTAAAGAACCAATCAATGGACGGGAAGCATATACAATTTATGAATGTGAGCAGCAATCCCTCTCTGCTAAATTCGGTTATTTGACCCATGTTGTTGTTAAACCTTTAACCGGGAGGCATCATCAAATCCGGAAGCATATGGCTTCCATAGGACATGCTGTGCTTGGAGATGACCTTTATTCCCCGGCCGGGCAGTTGCTTAAGCATAAAGGTTTATTTCTTGCTTCGACATCTGTTCAGTTTCTCCATCCATTTAATAGTAAACACATGACTTTCTCCATGCCCGCTCCTGCCAAATTCCATGCTTATGTAAAGCATGAGTATTCGCGCTGGAACCAGGCTCACCCCGCTATTTAGAGCCTGTCAGTAAACCCAAGTGTTTGGATCATAATGTTCGGTAACGAGGCTTGCGAAGTCCTAAAATCCGGAGTTTGCTGGTGTAAATGAGCAATTTTGGGACAAGCATAACGAAGTTAGTGGACATTAATGATGAACTCTATTCAGCGGGGCGAGTTAGCTTTTAAAGACACCTATACTGTTTGCCATCTGGTCGTTTGCTGATAAGTTTTGATATAAGCTTTATAGTTATCATCTTTTTTAAACGGCTTATTAGTATTTTCTGCTGTCCTTTTGATGTCCTTGTTGAATATTTCTTTTTGTTTGTTTTTCATAGTATGATGTTTTTGAAAGATATTGAAGAAAAAAATCTTTATTAAAAATGCAATATGATTGCGTTTTATCATAGCTCGGTTCATTTTTTTATTCCTTTTAATTTAGTAATGATTACAATTCCCCTGTTTTGATGAGCCATTGAGCGTTCTGCTCAATTTGGGTAATACTTACTTTGCCATTAGGTTAATGCTGTCAGGGCTGGCAAGTTTTCCGGACAGCTATCTGTGAAAGGGAAGAGGAGTGACGTGAACAGCATATATACCCATCATGTACTTTCCCTGGGTTAATAATGGTCTTTAGCGTCCAGCCCGAAATTGTTATATATGCATTATGTGTAGCCATGTCAAATATTACTGTTATTTTTATAACACAAATATAAGGCATTTTTTTTGAATAAAGAAAAAAATCTTTAATAAAAAAAATGAATTTTTATATCATTAATGTCAAATTGTTGTTAGTCAATGATTAATGTTTTGTCTTTTGATTGATGCCAGGTAGTGAAAGTCGTTTTATCAGCAATAAAAATATTTTCACTACCTGATGTATTCGCATAAACAGTAAGGGATAGAGCCGGTTATAATGCCTGTTCGGGTATTTTCAGCACGGAGGTAAGTAATTATAAAAGCATTCTTGTTTTAATTTAATAGTATTTTTCAATTAATGAGAGTAGTTTTTCCTGCCTGAATGGCTTAGCGATATAATCATCAAAGCCGTATTTCATATATTGTTCCTCATTTTCCTTGAGGGCATAGGCCGTTTGGGCGACAATGATGGTTTGCGGATATTTTTCTTTAATGTGCAGGCAAATATCCAGGCCTGAGATATCAGGAAGTTGGATGTCCAGGAGTATCAGTTTATAAATGTTTTGATCGATTAATTGACATGCTTCTTTCCCATTCCTGGCATAGTCTATAATCCCGGGTTTATTAGATAAATATTCTTCAAAAAGCATGATGCTGGCTAAATCATCCTCAACGATTAACATTCTTCTCGATTTCATATTGCGCTCCAATCTTATTGGGGAAGTGATCTTCCATTTGTTAATTACAGGAGGGGGAGGAGATTGGCAGAGTTATGTTTAGTTATACGATGATTTTGTTGAATGGTTTTGTTTTTTGTGTCTTTTGAATAGATTTACGTTTTTATTTGCCTTTTACTTTCGCATAATCACCGTTTTGATAAGCGTTAATTCGATTAGTATAGCCTGCAGTTGTTTTGATTATTTTGAATTTACTATCTCATTGGCTTGTTCCCTTAGCTTGTATTTTTGTACTTTTCCGCTGGCCGTCATCGGAAATGAATCGATAAAAAAGAAGTATTTAGGGATTTTGTAGCGGGCAATTTTTTCAAGGCAATAGTTTCTAACGATATCTTCTGTTAGTTCAAAGCCTTCTTTGGGAATAATAAAAGCTCCTACAACTTCACCATATTTTTCGTCCGGAACACCAACCACCTGTACATCCCATATTTCTGGCATGGCATACAAAAACTCTTCGATTTCCCTGGGGTAGATATTCTCTCCACCCCGAATGATCATGTCCTTAATACGTCCAGTGATTGAAAAATATCCGTCTTCATCTTGTATTGCCAGGTCGCCACTATGAAGCCAGCCATCCTGGTCAATTGTTTTGGCTGTAGCCTCGGGCATTTTATAATAACCTTTCATGGTGTTATATCCGCGACAGCATATCTCACCTGCTTTCCCCGGGGGCAGATCTTTCCCTGTATCAGGGTCAATAATTTTCACTTCGATATGCGGCAAAGCCCGTCCTACGGTCTCAACTCTTTTTTCCAGCGGGTCATCTGTCCTGGTTTGGGTGAAAACAGGAGAGGATTCAGTAAGTCCATATGCAATGGTGATGTCTTTGCAGTGCATGTCATTAATGACTTGCTTCATTGTTTCCATGGGACAGGGCGAGCCTGCCATGATGCCTGTCCGAAGCGATCTGAGGTCATAGTCTTTAAAATCCGGAAGGGAGAGCTCGGCAATAAACATTGTCGGTACACCGTAGAGCGCCGTGCACTTTGCTTTTTCAACGGCTTTAAGTGTTTTCCTTGCATTGAATTCTTCCAGCATAACCAGGGTGCCGCCATGTGTTAATGTTGCCAGGACACCCAGGACAATCCCGAAACAATGGAATAGCGGCACTGGAAGGCATACAATATCTTTGTCTGAAAAGTCCTGGCAAGCACCAATGTAATAGCCATTGTTTAAAATGTTTCGGTGAGAGAGCATGACCCCTTTGGGAAAACCGGTGGTGCCACTCGTATACTGCATGTTAATTACCTCGTGATTGGCAGTCTGAGCCAATTTTGATTCAAGTTTCTCGTCTTCTTGTTGTTTGCCGAGGGTGAGCAGTTCATTGGTATTGTACATGCCTCTGTATTTCTCTGGCCCGAGATAGATGACAGACTGTAAGAAAGGGAATTTGTTGGTTTTGAGATGCCCACGCTGCATGGTTTTCAATTCCGGAATGAGGTGGTAAATGGTTTCAAGATAATCATTATCCCTGAAGCGGTCAATGGTAACAAGCGCTTTCATGTCCGATTGCCTTATAACATATTCTAGTTCGTGTGTTTTATAATGAATGTTGATGGTAACCAGCACAGCCCCTATTTTAGATGTGGCGAAAAAAAAGGTAAGCCAGTCAGGAACATTCCTGGCCCATATGCCGACATGGTCCCCTTTGTCAATACCAATTTCAAGCAATCCTTTAGCCAGGTTGTCCACTCGTTCATTAAACTGCTTGTAACTCATGCACAAATCCCTGTCAGGATAAATTATAAAGTCTTTGTCCGGGTAGTTTTGCACTTGTTGGGTAAAGAAATGCCCGATGGTTGCTTCTGTAAATAATGTCTCTTCCATGATATTTAATTAATTTGGCGTGTACACAACAGCCAGAATTTTCGCATCTTCATGATTGTCTGTAAATACTTGATGAGGCACAATCGAATCATAGTAAATGCTGTCCCCGGTTTCAAGTTGATATTCTTCTTTTCCGTATCTGATTGTTAGTTTACCTGATAGCACATAAATAAATTCTTCTCCTTCGTGGTCGGAAAGTTTCATTTGTTCCGGATTACTTTTTTTGATTTCTATGATAAAGGGTTCCATGTGCCTGTCTTTTTTATTTTTAGCCAGGGAATGAAAATGCAGGAGATCTTCTGCCGGTCTTTGTGAGCCACCGGTGAATCTGGGGACGGCTTGTTTTTCCTGAGCCCTTACTATAACAGGCTCGGATGATACAGTATCGTCAAGGAACGTGCCGGGCCTCACGCCAAGTGCTCTGGCAATCTTGATCAGGGGCGATAAGGAAATCCCGAGTTCCCCGGCTTCTAATTGGTTGAGCATGTCTTCTTCTAATTTTGTTCGTTGAGCCAGATCGCTAATTGTCAATGCTTGCTCTTCCCGTATGAGCCGAATTTTCCGGCCAATTTGTTCTTCCTGGTTCATTATTGTCGTGTTTGTTTTGATCATTTTATATTAAATGGATTATTTTTAAAGACATAATCCATGCACATTGGCAAAAATATCTTTTTTTATTATTTTTTTTTATTGATTTTTTATTTTTATCCGCAGAATCTTTTTCTTTATATTTTTAGTAATATATAGCAATGATTGATTTTACAATCGAAAGAAGTTTAAAAGAAAAAGCGCCGGACATGGTACTGGGGGTGATGTCCTGTTCAGTCACCAATACATCTTTTAATGAAGGATTGTGGGATTTGATTAATCAGTTGGTTGACGATATCCGTGCAAAGTACACCTTGATCCGGGTTAAGGAGCAGGTGAATATAGCAGAAACCCGGCGTGTTTATAAAGCATGCGGAAAAGACCCGAACCGTTACCGGCCTGCGGCAGAATCTTTGTACAGGCGCATCATTAAAGGCAATGACCTTTATCGGGTAAATACACTTGTTGATTTAGTGAATCTATTATCCTTACGCACAGGATTTTCCATTGGTGGTTTTGATGCTGATCGTATTGAGGGATCCGTAAAGGCTGGTATTGGCAGGGCAGATGAAGATTATATTGGTATTGGGCGGGGCAAGTTGAATATCGAAAATCTTCCTGTTTTAAGAGATCAGAGAGGCCCAATTGCTACACCAACCAGTGATGAAGTCCGGACAGCAATTCATGCTGATACCTCACGGTTTTTAATGAATATCAATGCTTATACAGGAGAAGCGCAGGCACGGGAAGCTTTGGTTCTGGCAGAAAGATGGCTGACCTGTTTTTGTCAGGCCAGTCTAATAAAAACAAAGATCATACATTAATTTTATGGAGGTCTTTGTCCATAATGTCCTGTTTTTTCTGTGCAATGTTCTTTCCCGAAATCGTTCATTTTCTTGAGTGAAATTATAAATGCCAGCGGAGTTCATTATTTGTGCGTATGATTTTTTGATTATCCAATAGCCATTGAACAACATTCAAGGTTTTTTCCCGGTCGTAATTTAATCCCTCAATTAATGCATCAATACTTGTTTGTTTTTTTTTCTCAAATATTTTTTTTATTTCTTCCAGAATCAAATCAAACTCATAACGGCTAAGGTCTAATTTATTTCTTTCCTGACAAATATCACATTGGCCACATCTTGTATTGTTTTTTTCGCCGAAATATGATAGCATTATTTGATTCCGGCATTTGGAACGGTTTGTAAGATACATCATCATAGCGCTTAGCCGGGAGATAAAGTTTTCTTTACGTTGCTGAAATATTTTATCAAAACAGATTGATTTCTCTTCCAGTCTTTCTTCTGTTAAAATGAGGAAGGGAGATCTTTTACCTGGGATGTACATTATGATATTCATTTTTGCCAGTCCTGTCAGGTATTGGTAGATGGTTTCTCTGTTTGTTTTTCCGATTTTAGCCAGGTATCCCTCGTCTATACGCACGTAATCGGAAAAGACGCCTGAATAGGTGCGTAATAAAAGTTGAAGAAATGCATCGTATCCGGAATTGGAGACCCGGAACTTATAAAGGTCATCGCGGTTAACAGAAAAATGAATTCTGGAGGGATTGTTAATCTCATCTGTTAAAATTAATAATCCCTGTGTTTCTAATATTTTAAGGCTATTATAGGCAATTAATGCAGAAAACCGGTATATTGAGATAAACTCATGAAGACTGAAATCTTTTTTTAATCCCTTACCCCCTCCAATGGGTATGGATAAATAATTAAATAAGGCATTATAGACTGATAAAATTGTTTTTTTATCAGGAAAAGTATTGGAAACACGTTGATTTATTTTATGTAAATCAGCCCCGTTATATAAAATGACACCAAAGGATTTTTTTCCATCCCGGCCTGCTCTTCCTGCTTCCTGGAAATATTCTTCGAGTGAATTAGGTATGTCATAATGCAGCACATATCTTACATTGGCTTTGTCTATACCCATTCCAAAGGCATTTGTTGCAACGATTATTTTTGTTTTTTCGTTTAGCCATTCGTTCTGTTTTTTTTCCCTTTGTGCGACATTAAGACCAGCATGGTAATAATCTGCTGATAAGCCGTTTTTGTTTAATAGGTTGGCTATTTCTTTTGTTTTTTTCCGGTTTCTGACATAGATAATCCCTGTTCCTGGCATTTTACGGATATGATTGACCAGATATTGGTCTTTATCTTCTATTTCACGCACCAGGTAGGTGAGATTTTTCCGTTCAAAACTACTTTGGATGGTGTTATGTTTTTTGAATCTTAGCTTTTCCTGGATGTCATTAGCTACTTCCGGGGTAGCAGTTGCTGTTAGGGCCAGCACAGGTGCTTCAGGATGCATATCTCGTAAAACAGGTATTTGCAGATAAGAAGGGCGAAAATCATATCCCCATTGTGAGATGCAGTGGGCCTCATCGACAGCAATAAGATTGATGTTGGCTTCTTTGATTCGGGCTTGAAAAAGCTCAGAACCTAATCTTTCAGGTGAACAGTAAAGGAATTTATAGCCCCCGTATAAACAATTATTTATGGCTATCTTGATTTCGTCTTTTTGCATCCCGGCATGCAATGCAACTGCCTTGATTCCCAGTTGATCCAGTTTTTCAACTTGGTCTTTCATTAAGGCTATCAGGGGGGTAATAACAATACAAAGACCTTCCATGTATAAAGCAGGAATCTGGAAGGTGATGGATTTTCCGCCACCTGTTGCCATCAGCGCTAATGTATCTTTTTTCTCCACTACCGACTGAATAACCGTTTCTTGCAGGGGACGGAAATGAGGATGTCCCCAGTATTTTGTTAGTATTTTTTGAAATTCGTTCACGGGTATTAATTAACGAAATTTTATACTAATTTTGCAATTTATCCGTCATCATTAATTATATGACCACTAAGGATAAGCATTAATGTTGATTTTATAATCCGGTTTATTTATTTATTTATTTCATGAATTAACCGGGTTAAATAATAAATTTAGAACAAATAAGTTTTATTTATTTATTTCATTTTATTTTAACTCAATTTACAAGTAAATATTTTGTATTTTGATTTTTTAAAAATAATATAAATTACACGAATATGGCATCAATACTTGATAAGATAGAGTATGAAGGGGTTACTTTTGATGATGTTTTATTGAAACCCAATTATTCTGATATTCATCCCAAAGACGTAAATCTTGTTACGCGTTTTTCCCGGAATATCCAAATCAATGTGCCGATTACTTCTGCAGCCATGGATACTGTTACAGACTCTAAATTAGCGATAGCAATTGCCCGTGAAGGAGGTATTGGTATTATTCATAAAAATATGAGTGTTGATCAGCAAGCTTTTCATGTGCATAAAGTAAAGAGGGCTGAGAGTGTCATGGTGCATGAACCGATAACAATTGAAAAGGATAAAACGGTCGGGGATGTGGTGAAATTAATGCAGGAGTTTAAGATTGGTGGCATTCCTGTTGTCGATAAAAACAGCAAGTTAATTGGTATTGTAACCAATAGGGATTTGCGTTTCGAGAAAGATCTCCGGCGGCCTATTGAAGAGGTGATGACCAAAGAAAATATTATTACGACAACAAAAAATACTGATTTGGCAGAGGCTGCGGATATTTTGCAGGAGTATAAAATTGAAAAGCTTCCTGTTGTTGATGATGCCAATACTTTGATAGGCTTAATCACCTACAAAGATATTACTAAATCCAAGGACCGCCCTAATGCATGTAAGGATGATAGAGGAAGATTAAGGGTTGCTGCTGCTGTGGGCACTTCTGCTGATACAATGGAGCGTATAGA
>CAZSGN010000010.1:0-21215 GCA_964606415.1 uncultured Bacteroidales bacterium | reverse complement strand
AATATAAAAGTTTTAAAATTGTAAAAAAAATGCTTGGTTATTTAAGGTTAAAACAAAATACATGATTATAAAAAAAATAAAAGGCAATCAGGTAAGGCTAAGGGACTAATAAAAATGAAAGATAATTTTGATGAGCCCATTGAAGGATTTAACGATTATCTAAAATGAATTTACTAATACCCAAATTGAGCGGAATCGCTCAATCGATTAAGTAAATGTAAGCATTTCACCTCACTTATTCGGTGAAACGCAACATTTTCTAAATCGGGGTTATACCTAAGTAAAGCGATTTTTCACTTCGTTTAAATCGCTCAACTTAGGTAATAGATACCCATGCATTGATTTGGTTCATTACCGACAATGATAAATTGCCAGATCAAACTAAACAGATAATTGAAAACAAAGAAAACAACTGTTACGTTAGCATAGCTACCTTCTGGGAAATAGGCATAAAAAATTCAATTGGTAGACTTGATTTGAATTCTGATTTGGAGACGATTTTTCAAATAATTGAAGAAACTGGTTTTGAAACCTTACCTATTACGACAAACCAAATATTGACAAATGCTAATTTAGAATTCCATCATCAAGACCCTTTTGATAGAATTATTATAGCACAATCTTTAACAGAAAAAATGACAATAATAACAAAAGATAACCAATTTGAGAATTACAATATCCCGCTAATTTGGGAATAATAGCCAGCAACACACTAAGATCAGGAGTTCTGAATATTTACATATACCCGACCTTTCCTCCAAAAATTAATGGTAATTAACGAAAAAACAAACAGAAATTTTGAATTCTATATCATTTTAGGTAATTTAGTACTTATTTAATAATACTAAAACTTTAACGAGATGAAGTTCAAAAGATTCACATTCGTATTTGCCATCGCGATACTAATAACAACAGCAATATCATGCGAGAAAGATGACAGTACCACAGGAAATGGCCCAAGCCTGAATGATAGCACAAGCACTAACGGTGACACCTCTCAATTATCAGATAAAGAAAAAATGTTGTTAGGTAAATGGCTATATATCAAGGCAGAAGGAAATTATGCAGGGCCAGCAGGAAAAGATACGATTTATTGGATATTCGAATCTGATTATACAGGAATCTATTATCAAAACCCGGAATACAGTGCGCCTTCTGAACAAGAAATTAACTGGAAATTAGATAGTAACGATATCGTTTTTATTGGTGATGACGGAAGTGAAAGCCGAAATTACCGGGTTGATGAATGGGGATCAGACACCATGAGATGGTACAATTATACCCTTGATAACATATACGTTGTTGCAAAACAATAAACACAAAAAAAACTTTATCCGTCTTTTTGAATGCAGGCAAGAGCCAGCCTGATTTCAGCATAAGTCAGGTTTTCTTCGAAATGCTCAAAAACAAGTTTTAACTGATCGGGTACGCCATGCTGGTCAACATAGGTTTTTACCTGATCAATTTTCTCCTTCTGAATATAATCATCAATATTCCGGATATGCCCCTGTTGTATTAATTCGGCAACATGCGAATAAACAGTAGTAGGCTTAATTTTTCTTTCTTCAGCAATTTGAGGCACCGTCATGCCTTTATTAAGGCGATCGAGTGTAACCTGTACTGTTCCGATCTCTTTTTTTTCCTGTTTCAATTTAAAATCATGAATAGCAGTAAGAAACACATCTCCGAAGTCATTAAGTTTTTGCTGGCCTACGCCACTGATATTCATCATTGCCTGGATATTCAATGGTTTTTGAGCAGCCATTTCCCAAAGAGAAGCATCACTAAAAATAATATAAGCAGGTACGTTGCGCTCAACAGCCAGTTCCTTTCTAATTTCTTTTAATTTCTCAAATAATTTTTCTTCATCTCCCACAGGCTTTTTGTTTGTTTTCCGGGTTTTCACCGGTTGTTCATCCTGAGGCTTACTCAGCTCAACCTTTCGACCCTCAAAAAGCACTTCTTTTCCGGCATGGCTTACTTTTAAAACTTGTTTCTGATCATAAGCGACCTCAACAAACCCCTGATGAATCAAATCCAGCATATAATGCTGCCAATGTTCATACCGGATGTCTTTGCCCGCACCATAAGTTTTCAATTCATGATAACCTTCGGCCAACACTTCAAACCGCCCTGAACCTCTTAAAACATCAATGACCAATCCCACGGGCGCTTTTTCTTTCAACCGCATAATGGCAGAAAGTGCTTTCTGAGCGATTACAGTACCATCAAATGTTTGAGGCGGATTTTCACAGACATCACAATTACCGCAATTTTCAGCTAAAGTCTCATTAAAATAACTCAATAACATTTTACGCCGGCAAGTATGCGACTCGGCAAACTGCTGCATACGTTCAAGTTTTGCAATCAGTATTTCCTTCTGACTGCTTTCCTTGATAATATCCCGAAAAATCATCACATCCCTGAGACTGTAGAAGAGAAGCGTATCAGCAGGCATACCGTCTCTACCGGCCCTGCCAATTTCCTGATAATAACTTTCCATATTTTTAGGCAGATTATGATGAATAATCCACCGGATATTAGACTTATCAATCCCCATTCCAAAAGCGATAGTGGCACAAATAATCTGCAAGCGGTCACTGGTAAAATCATCCTGCACCTTACTCCTCTGCTCTGGCTCCAGCCCTGCATGATAATACCCAACTTTATAACCATATTCTTCTAACTTTGCGGCCACCTGCTCTGTATTTTTCCGGCTCAGGCAATAAATAATACCAGGTTCATTGGGGCGATTAACAAGAAAATCAAGTATGCGGCTCATTTTCTTCTGCCCCGGCATTACATTCAGACTAAGATTAGGACGATTAAAAGAAGCGACAAAAACCTCAGGTTCAGCCAACGCCAGTCGCTTTATGATATCATTTCTTGTGGCACGATCGGCAGTTGCTGTAAGTGCAATAACCGGAACATCAGGAAAATCATCTTTCAATACAGCAAGCCGCGTATACTCCGGACGAAAATCATGCCCCCACATAGAAACACAATGCGCTTCATCAATAGCAAAAAGCGAGATTTCAATACGTTGAAGAAAAAAACGAAAGTCATTTGTCATCAGACGCTCCGGAGCAACATATAAAAGTTTTAATCTTCCGTCAGAAGCTTTCTGTAATACCTCCTGCTGCTGGCTGATTTCCTGCGAAGAATTCACGTAAGCAGCATCGATACCATTCGCCCTTAAAGCTTCTACCTGATCACGCATCAAAGAAATCAAGGGAGAAACCACAATTGCCACTCCTTTTTTCATCAAGGCAGGTAACTGAAAACAAATGGATTTTCCTCCACCGGTAGGCATCACCAGCAAAACATCCTTGTTATTCAGCACACTCTGTACTGCCTCCTGTTGAAGAGGCCGAAAATAGCCAAAGCCAAAATATTTTTTTAATACTTCTACGCCCTGTCCCGGGTCTGAAACGGCATTCATTAAATCACCCATCATTAATTGCTTTTTTCATTTTTAAGGTTGTGCAAAAATAAAAAAGATAGCATCATTTCTTAAATGATAGCAATAAAACTTTGAAAAGATTTATCCCAACATGCAAAACAAAAATGGACCTGCAAACACATAAAAAATCATTACTTTTGAAAAAAAAAGCTTCATGAAACATTTATTATTGTTTTTATTCACACTTACCGTGTTATTATCTTCATCCGCTCAAGAAGAAGAAGGCCCTGTCAGTATTAAAGAATTTACTTACCAGCCATTTAATTTTAAGCCCACAATTAAAAACTTCAAAAAAATGGACTCCCCCTCTTTAAAGATGCAAAAATCCATTTTCAAAAATCACCCTACCGATACCATTTATAAGTTTCATCGTGGAAAAAACGAGATATTCATCAACAGGTCTCCACAGGACGAGATTTTTATTGCCGCCGTTATAAAAAGCCGCAGGATAGAGCTGAAAGGAGGAATCAAAACAGGCATGAGTTTAGAGGAACTCAGAAACACATTCAATAAGCTCCTCTCAAAGGAAAAAGATAATATTATTCAAATAAAAGGAGATCAATATCCTTATACCATTACCTTCATTTTCAACAGATGGAACCGTTTAAAATTAATCCGCATCAAAAACGATCAATAACCAGATAAAAAAATATCTATAACGCCCAGTATCTACATTGTGATGTTTTATGCCTTAATTTGTTGATCTGCCGTAAGAACATCATTAAATAACAGAGGATCTTCCTGTGGATCAATCCCGCAAACTTCCTCAATCACTTTTGCAGGACTTATGCTGTAAATTTCTTTTAAATGCTGATCATTCGGGTGCATATTCCCATTCTCATCTTTAGCCCGAAAATGAAAACCATGAACCAAAGCATTCATGATTTTTTCAACAGGCAAATTGTATTTTTTTCCTTGCAATAAAACCCCTACCAGGCGGTCATGGCGGCTCAATTTCCGGGGAAGGTCACATCCCACACGAAAAACAGTATCACCCAATGCTTTATTAGCAAAACGATGTAAAAGATCGTCGGTATGATCAATAATATGCTACTGATCAAATTCCTCCGGATACATGGCCATCAATATATCCCCGGACTGCAACATCGTTTGTCTGACCTCATTCCATAGATCAACATCTTCAAGAACTTCATAAATAAAACGCTTATCAGGATACCTGACATAACCAAAATAAGCAGTCGCGGCATGTCCAAGGTTATGAATAAACAATTTGCGATCTACCCAGGCCTTCATATTTTCTTTGGGAGACAAACCTTTTACATCCGGCACCGGATTAATAAAGCCTTTCCTGTCAAGGATGAGGTTATTATAAGGCTCAGCAAACACCATCAGGGGATCCTTCTCCATATCTTTTCTTGTCATAATGGGGACCATTTTGCCAATACTGGTCTCTATCAATCCCAATTTTTCATTTAATGGAAAATCAGAAGGAATAAGGGATTTAATATGCTCACGGATAAAGTCATCTGCATTACGCATATTTTCAGCGATAATAACATCAAGAGGCGCTGACCGTTTCTGGATAGCCTTTGCAATAAGCGGAATAATATGAGGTAAGCCAGCCTGGCCAACAGATACAGAAGCCAATCCAGCATCAAATAGCTCATTCACAACCGCATCCTGATCAGCACCATTTACAGCCCTTACATTTCTCACAATAATCTCATCATCACCTTTATTGGATTTAATAATAACCGGGTAAGACCTTCTTTCATTTAAAGCATCAACCACTGTGGAATCAATATCAACAAAAACCACCTCATAACCAGCCTGGCTAAATAATTGTGCAATAAAAGAACGTCCTATTTTGCCCGCCCCGAATTGTACCAGTTTCTTTTTCATTTTAAAATAAAAATGATTAGCTATAAAAAACTCCGGAGGAAATAAAATCCTCCGGAGTAATAAGATTAAACACCTTTACGGTTACGCAACAACTGCTCGTTATCAGTAAAATTACTTTTCGGCGTATGTCCCTTAAGCGGCATTATTTTCTCATGAATAGCATCAATAATCCAATCGGGTTGCGGGAAGAAAGAATTTTCCAGTTCATAAGCCGGGGTAATCCAGTTCCTTGAACCTACAACCACCGGGGGACCGTCAAGTTCATCAAAAGCCAGCTCAGAAATATTCTTTGCCATATCATTCAGAAATGACCCGCGCGCATTGGCATCACTAGCCAGAACTATCTTACCTGTTTTTTTAACCGACTCAATAACTTTATCGTAATCAAAAGGCACCAAAGTTCTTGCATCAATCACCTCAGCACTCAGCCCATATTTCTCCTGTAACTCATCTGCTGCTTTAATCGCCGTATAGAGCGTTGAACCAATAGTAAGAATCGTCACATCCTCTCCTTTTCTTTTCACGTCAGGATCACCTAAAGTAATTTCATAATACTCATCCGGAACCCCGCCTTCATGGAATAACTCTCCTACATCATAAATGCGCTGGCTTTCAAAGAAGATCACCGGATCAGTTCCTTGCAAAGCGGCATTCATCAGGCCTTTTGCATCATAAGGAGTAGCAGGAAAACAAACCTTCAAGCCAGGTATGTGAGCCACTAAAGAAGACCAATCCTGGGAATGCTGGGCGCCATACTTAGACCCAACAGACACCCTGATTACAACAGGCATCTTGATCATATTCCCACTCATTGCCTGCCACTTAGGAAGCTGGTTAAAAACCTCATCACCAGAACGGCCAAGGAAATCACAATACATAATCTCGGCAATGACACGTCCTCCCGCCATTCCGTAACCAATAGCAGTCCCAACAATAGCCCCTTCGGAAATAGGTGAATTAAACAACCGGTGATAAGGAAGCGCCTCAGTTAAGCCTCTATACACAGCAAAAGCACCGCCCCAGTCACGATTCTCTTCGCCATAAGCAATAAGTGTAGGGTCTTTATAGAAACGATCCACAATAGCTTCAAAAAGGCCATCCCTTAGCTGATAAGACTTAACTTTAGAGAAAGGTTTGCCATTCTTATCCAGGCCAAACCGTTCCTTTTTAGCAATCTGCTTAACTCGAGGATTTTCTTTCAAAGAGTGATTAACATCTGGTTTACGCCCTTCTTCCATTGAGTCCAAAGACTCATCCGAAAACATCATATCCCCAATGCGATTTGGCGTTTGATCCATATTCATCCGGGGAGAAATATCATCATTAATAGCAAGTTTCATCACTTTTAACATCACATCACCGATGTTATCAGCAATAGTATTCAATTCATCTTTGGTCGCCATTTTAGCATCAACCAATTCCTGACCATAATTTTTTATCGAGTCAGCCTCCATCCATGCTTCAATTTCTTCTTTCAACCTGTAAGAAGAAGCATCCGAAGGCGAATGACCACTAATCCGGTAGGTCAATGTATCCATTAAAACAGGACCTCTTTTTTCCTCAAGCGTTTTTTTCTTGCGGTCAAAAGCATCAATCACCGCGAGTGGATTATAACCATCAACACGCTCCGCATGCATTTGATCCGGATTAACACCGGCACCCACTCTGGCCAGGAGATCATACCCCATGGTCTCACCCTGTGTCTGGCCACCCATTCCATACTGGTTATTCATAAAATTAAAGATAATGGGCAAACCACCTTTATGGTCGCCTTCCCACAGCTTATTAAACTGATCCATGGCAGAAAACATCATGCCTTCCCATACAGGGCCACACCCCATAGAAGCATCACCGATGTTAGCAACAACAACACCAGGCTTAAGATTTGCCTTTTTATACAAAGCAGCCCCAACAGCAATATCACCAGAACCACCAACAATGGCATTATTCGGATAAACACCAAAAGGTGTAAAAAAAGCATGCATAGAACCACCAAGCCCCATATTGAAACCTGTCTCCCGGGCAAAAATTTCGGCAAGGGTTCCATATAAAAGGAAATCAATAGCAAGATCCTTGATACTCCCTTTATGATCCTTTTCAACGATATTTAATATTCGTCCATCAAAGAAATTCTTCATCACATCCATCAAATCATCATCAGATAACTGGTGAATAGAGGAAAGTCCCTTAGCAAGAATTTCTCCATGACTACGATGTGACCCAAAAATATAATCATCAACAGACAAATTATAAGCCATCCCCACTGCAGCCGCTTCCTGTCCAATAGAAAGGTGAGCAGGGCCGGGATGATTATACGCAACACCTTTATATTCCTGTGTTGTTTTAATGGTATTCAACATGGTCTCAAATTCTCTGATTACAACCATGTCCCTATAAATTCTTAAAAAATCTTCTTTGGAATACCGGCTTTTTTCATCTTCAATGCTTTTATTATATTGATTAACCGGAATTGGATTAAAAGTTATTTCACTCGGTTTTCTGACCTCTTTGGGGTCAATAAATAATGACTTAGGCATAGTTAATTATTTTATCTTATTTATACTTAAAATGATGCTATTGTTTCTTTCATGATCTCGGAAACTGTCGGATGCGGGTAAATAACCTGTTCAAGTTCCTTTAATGTCATTTGCATCTCAATGGCCATACAAGCACCATATATCATCTCCGAGCTGGGGTTCCCAATCATATGCACACCTATGACCTCATTATAATTCTCATCGATCAACACTTTACACAAACCGGTAAATTTACCCTCGTTTTCAACCATAAAGCGGCCCGCATAGGTCATAGGCAATTTTGCCACTTTGAATTTTACACCTTTTTCTTTAGCGACTTCTTCTGTCATCCCCACCCCGGCAATTTCCGGATCAGTGTAAACAACAGCCGGAACCGCCTCATACCTCATCCGGTCATTTTCACCAACAAGATTGTTAACAATGACCTCACCTTCCCTGCTGGCAGCATGAGCCAAAAGACAAAAGCCCGTCACATCGCCGGCAGCAAAAACATTAGGCACATTAGTCCGGCACTTTTCATCCACTTTGATTCCACCTTTATATAGTTCCACACCAATATTTTCGACTCCAATCCCTTCTACATTAGGTTTTCGGCCAACACTAACAAGCAGTTTATCTGCTTCAAGCACGTCTTCCTTTCCATCTTTTTCAAAGAACAATTTATTCCCATCCACTTTTGTTACCTTTGAATTCAGATGGATGTTAACACCTAAATCTTCCATTTCTTTGCGAAACATTTTGGTGATTTCCTCATCAACCCCAGGCAAAATTTCCGGCATCATTTCAAAGACATTGACCTTAGCCCCCATTGTAGCAAAAAAATTAGCAAATTCCATCCCGATCACACCACCACCAATCACATTTAAAGTTTCGGGGACTTCCTGCAGATCAAGCACCTCTCTATTGGTCATAAAATCTGCTTTATCCAGGCCAGGAACAGGAGGCACAAAAGCCTCGGAACCAGTAGCGATCATAACATTTTTACACTCATAAATCGCCCCTCCGGCTTCAAGCTGGATATAACCCCGCTCATTCTTTCCTTTGATAACAGCCAGCTCCTTAACAACCTCTACCTTATTGCTCTTCATCTTCATTCCTATGCCACCCACCAACTTCTTCACAACTTTATTTTTCCGCTTGATGATGAAAGGCATATCATACTGAACATCACTGGTTTGAATACCATACTTTTTGCCTTCCCGGGCATGTTTATAAAGCTTAGCTGTATAAAGAAGCGTTTTAGAAGGAATACAGCCCTCATTCAAACAAACACCACCTAATTGTTTTTTCTCAAAAACGATGGTAGAGAGTCCTTTCTTTGCTGCCTTCTCAGCAGCAACATAACCAGCAGGACCACCGCCGATAATTCCTAAATCATATATCATAATATTATATTTTATAATTCTTCATCAAAATTTTCAATCATTTTCTTGATCTCACCAAGGAACCTGGAGGCAGGAGCACCATCAATGGCCCGATGATCGTAGGTCAGTGACAATCCAATATGCGGTACAAAACCATAAACACCATCCTCCAGTTGTTTAGGCCGGGGGGTAATCGTGTTTACACCAAGAATTCCTACTTGTGGAAGATTAAGTACTGGCGTAAACATTTCTACGCCAAGACCACCTAAATTGGAAACAGTAAAAGAAGCAGCGGTACTTGACAACAATTCAGGATCAACATCCCCCTGTTTACATCTATCAGCCAAACCTTTTAACTGACTGGACAATCCTTTCAAAGAAAGATCATCAGCATTCCTGAGGGCAGGCACCATAAGACCCCTTGGTGTATCAACAGCCAGCCCAAGGTGCACTTTTTTAAATTGCCTCATTTCCTCCCCAAGAAAATGACTATTGGCTTCAGGGAATTGAATCAGGGCCTTAATCACAACATAGCACACCATATCATTCAAAGTAATATTATCAGGAGCCCCTTCTTCCATGGCTTTCTTAACCTTTTTCCTGAAAGCTTGCATTTTACGAACATCAGCACTCATATGATGAGTAAGCTGTGCTGAATTCTGCAAAGATTCATGCATCCCTTTGGCTATAATCTTGCGGATATTTGACAGCTTAATATTTTCATAATCAACACCATATACCTGATTTGAAGCCACCAGATCATTACTGGTTACACGTCCGCCAACACCCTGTCCTTCAGCAGATGGGCGTAAACCTTCCCCGGCAGCTCTTTGACTGGCGGCAGGAGTCATTCTTGGCATCTCTTTCGCGGCAATTTCTACATCACGTTCAATAATCCTACCCTTAGGGCCTGATCCTTTGATTTGCTGATAATAAACCCCTTTTTGCTGAGCTAATCTTTTAGCGCGAGGAGAAATCCGAATATCACCTTCGTGTATTTCTTCCTGCATAAATACCTGCTCTCCTTTTTCCTCTGCTGATACTTCTTTTTCAGCAGACTCTTCAACCTGCTCTTCAGCACCATCACCTTTTTCATCCGGCGAAGCCTGTTCTCCACCAGGTTTAAAATCATCAACAGGCTCACCCTCTTGCCCAAGGACAGCTACATTAGTCAATACAGGAACCTCATCTCCTTCATCATAAAATAATTCCAGTAGCACACCTTCATCCTCAGCTTCGTATTCAAAAGAAGCCTTATCTGTTTCGTATGAAAATATTACATCTCCTTTATTTACCTGGTCACCTTTATTTTTCATCCATTCGGTAATGACACAAGTTTCAACTGACTGGCCCTGCTTGGGCATCATTACTGGTTTAGCCATAATATCTTTTTAATGTTATTTTCCTGGACAAAAATATAAATAAAACGGACAACTTGTATATACAAGCTTGCTTTTTTTAAAGCAAAAATCAAACATATAATCAAGTAATATCATAATTATAGGATTTTTTATTAACTTTGACATTTTAAATAATTTGAATTTGGCTTAACAAGTATTAAGTAATGGCTTTTAAAGAAACGAGCATTCCACAATACAAACAGTTATATGAATTACTCCGTAAACATATATCAGAAAATATATATCCGGAGGGCAGCACACTTCCCAGTGAAAACGAACTAAGCAAAACTTATGGTTTAACAAGGCCAACTGTCAGAAGGGCCCTGGATGCCCTGGCCAAAGATAGCTACATCATCAAATACCAGGGTAAAGGAAGCATCGTGCACAATCAACCTAAAGATATTGGCATCTTATCGATTGAGGGCACAACAAGCGCAATAGGCGAAAAAAGGCTAAAGACGAAAATCATACAAAAGCCATCAATTACTTCCTGGCCGGATCCTTTTCTTTTTGCCTTATCGGAGCGCGAAAAAGAATTTGGGTGCATTACAATGCAGCGCTTAAGATCAGTTGATAACAACCCGCTGTTTTTTGACACGAATTACATCCCAAACGTTAATCTTCCCCGTTTCACTTCACGAAACCTGGAAAACAAAAGTTTATTCGGATTACTCCGGGAACAATACAATATTGAGATCAAAGGCGGTGAACAAAAATTCAAAGCCATCCCGGCAACAGAAGAAACAAGCAAACACCTGAAAATAAACAAGGGAGCACCGATACTACACCTGGTCAGGAAATTATACACAAACAAAAATGATTTCCACATCTATTCATCACTCTACTGCAATACAGCGGAGCATGCCCTTCAAGGTGTTTTTTAAAAAAGTTACCTTAATAATATGGTTGCAAACCCCATATAACCCGCTCAAAAAGGATTATTTTTTCATTTAACCCTCCAAACCTCATTTGTGCTGGATTAAAATTTTCATTTAACAACAATTGAAAATCCTTGATCCGCTCAAAAGGGATATAAAGACCATCCCCCATCTTCACCTTTTCCGCTACAATACGATATTCGTTATTCAATTTAATCTCTTTAAAAGGAAAATAATAGCTTAGATGCTGTCTCAAAAGCGGACGCGAATATTCCAAATAAATGCCATTATGCACCAAATTTTTATCATCAAGCTGCTTACTGGAAATAAAAAACTTCTTTTCACCAAACTTCCTGTTTCCTTTGGTTTGGCTCGGCTCAATTTTAACCACATCCACCTTCTCCTGATGCTGAACATAAATCCGTCTTATAAACCCATTATCAGTCATTTCATCATAATCATTCATAATCCAGGGAGCAGAAATCATTCTTGCTGCAGCTTTTTGATGCCTATTTTTATAAATAAAAGAACAATAATTCACCGGTAAATTCAACTGCTGCTCTAAAGAAAAAGCAATTAAATCCAAAGCCGCCAATTCCGACTCAAGCACCGTAACTTTTTCTCCATGCAAAAAAGTATAATTTCTCCTTGTCAAATGATCAAAATTATAAGGCGTCAGGCGAAGCTGGTGCAAGTTAAGATAATCCACACCTGCATTTTTCATATCACCCATCAAATTTTTCATTCTTTCAACCTCCTCAAAAACTGCAGGTACCTCAATAGTCACGACAGGAATGATCCTCACAGCCAATTTCACTTTTTCAAGGGAATAATTATCAGCACCGATATCAAACCGAATCTCATCCAATCCTGCTTCTTTAAGCTGATTCACTATCTGTTCACTGAGCAATGTCCCATTGGTATACATCCACACATGCATATTATGGCCAAAATGGCTTTTTATAGCCTTGATAAAAGAAAGGGTTTTATCCGGGGTCATTAAAGGCTCACCTCCGCTGATACTCGCCCCTTTAAACTTCATTGCTTCAAGATAAGCAACATAATCTTTTGACTCATTAAAAGAAAGGGCATTTGTTGAAGGATCACCTGCTTCATGCTGACTTGCAGGGCAATAAAAGCAATGACAATTACAACGATTATTGATAAAAAGACAACTCCAACGTCCTTCGATGCAAATCCGGCAACCAGGAGCTATAGTACGTTGATCAATTTTGGTTTCATGGCTCCCCCATACTCCTCCAGCCGCAAGAATTCGATCAATTAACTTCTGGCGTTGTTCCTCAAAAATACTAATCTGTTCTTGGGAAATCCATTTAATTTGATTTGCCTTCTCCTCATATTCACGTTGATTCTGCACAATCAAAGAAGCATAATAGTCCTGTAAAAAATGATTCATTTATATAAACAAAAATATAATTGCAATAAAAAAATAATAATGATGTGAATTTACATAAATAAAAATAAATACAGATAAAAGCAATAAAAGACCGCCAGCATTCGCGAATGAAAGACCATTAATTCTTCTCAAAATACGATTTAACACTTAAATATGAGCATTCAATTAAATAAGAATCATATAAAGGCAGGAATAACAATACACTCAAAATAAAACATAATAAGAATGATCATTTAGTAAAACCATGAAAACACCAAACAACCTATTATACAATACGATTAATCAGGGTTAACATGTCCCCAGTTCTCCCCTGATTTTATCCGGTAAAGTTGCATTTCACTAATACCAAATTGTTTAGCAATCATTTTCAAGCGAGTTTTTCTGTTGGGGTCCATAATTTTCTTTTTAAGCCTTTTAACTTGTGTTTGATTTAGCTTATGCCCCTGGTACATTTGTCTGCCTCTTTGCTCCCTGCGCGCTTTAATCACATTAGGATTTTTCTCGTTATGCTTAAACATCTCTTCCTTTGTAGCAAATTTAAGATTATCAGCACAATTATTACTTTTATCAAAATCTTTATGAAGCACATATTCCTGATTCTCACTTTCTTTTTCCAGGAAAAATTTTGCTACAAGTTTATGGACATAACCCGCGTGCGTTTTTCTTATGCAACGACTGGTGATCATTGAATATCCTTTTAGATTATGTACTTTCAACTCTCGCCCATCTACTTCGATCCCATTTATAAAACTAACAAGCCGTCCATAATTAGATATAGCATAGCGCTTCTGACATGCCCCTTCATCAAACGGAAGTTCTTTCCAGAACTCCCCTTCTTGTGTTTTTACCATGTTTAGAAAGAATTAATTAGACAATAAACAGAAAAAAATACCCGGACAAAAATCCGGGCACAATATAAGAAGTTTTTTTCAAAATAATATATACGTTTATACACCTAATTAATAAATCAGAACACCAGAAATATACCGCTGATCTTCAATAACAACCACCGAGTAATAAATTCCGGGAATCCAATCATCTACCAAATAATCAAAACATTTTTTTCCCTGGAATAAAAAATTCTCTGATTCAACAGTTCTCCCCATTTCATCAACAACCATTAATGTTCCGCTAATTTTACTTTTCGCATGAAAACATATATTTAAAACTTCATTAGCAGGATTAGGAAAAACTGAATAATTCAAATTATTGTTTAGCGCTATTTCAGCAACACTACTCGAATAGAATAATGTAGAATCGTTAGCCAGGCATTGATTGGTATCGGTAACCGTTACGGCATACCATCCCTTTTCATTGATCTGGATACTGCTTGTTGTATCACCCGTGCTCCAGAGATAAGATTCATAAGATTCTGTTAATGATATGTTGTGAGGCATATCCACAACAACAGTATCATTACTGTAAGACCATTTAATTTGGGGTTGTCCATACAAATAACCCGGGTGTAACATTGTATCGTTCAAAGAAACAGCATCTTCTGCCATAGTAACCCACGCTTCCAGGAGATAATCACCCTTCCCGGTCATGTCAAGTGGTTGATCAAAGGTATAATCAAAAGTTTGATTATAGGAAATTGAAGTAGGAATATTTGTATTTTCAGAAACAATTGCACCCCCGTTAGAACGATAAACAAGCGAAAGATCAATCCCGGTTCCAAGCGAATAAGTTCCTTTATTGATCAACCGTACAATAATCTCCTTCTCTTCTCCTAACGAACAAGCAGTATCAGGCAATAATATCGTATCAACAGCAATATCTTTGAACAAAAGACTTACTTGTTTTTGATCAGCAACCGAACATTGATTAGAGTCAGTAACAGTCAAATAAGCGGTCATAACAGGCTGGGCTTCAGCAGCCGTCACTGTAAATGTTTGTGCCGTATCGCCATTTTGCCATATGTAACGATCAAATGTCGTATCCGGGGCAATAGTATAAGAAGGAACATCACGAACAATAGTATCCTCGCCCAAATCAAGCACAGGTATTTCATACAAATAAGCCAGGCTGTCCAGGGTATCGTTTACAGGCACAGAATCTTTAGACAAATTGGTATAAGCTGTCACAAGATAAGTACCAACCTGCGGGATACTAAAAGTATCAGAAAAAGTAAAAATAACGGAATCACCGGGCTCAAAACGCTCATTTAAGACCAGTGTATCTTCCAATGATTTAATGGTATCAATAATAAGGGTAACAGGAATCTCTTCACCGCTCCATAAAGTATCTGTCCCATAATTCCCGACAGATACCATTGGCTGATCCTGATCAACTGCACCACAATAACGGGTTGGCTTATCTATGCGAGCGATCCCAACATCCGGAATCACCAGTCTGACCTTTGAAGTATCAGCAGAAGTGCATCCATGCACATCAGCAACCGTCACGGCATAATAACCGGTGCCCTGTGAATCTACAAGAAACGTAGAGTCAGCAGAGCCATCTGCCCATGAAAAAGATTTCAATAAAGTATCACCCGCAGCAGCATTAAGCTGGTAAGAAAATCCAACATGAGTGGTATCATCCGGTTTTAGATCAAACGTTGGATACCCCCACACATCCAAATAATGTATTGCACTATCATTTGAAACAGTATCATCGTCTTTATATGGAGTAAGGATGGTATCCAGATAACAAGAAAAAGAATATTCCTTTACACCTGACATATCGAAGACTGAATCAAAAACATACTGGAATGAACTATCAGGTAGAACAGTATCAACAATAAACAAGGTATCATGAATCAGATCGGTGCTATCAAAATAACAACTTATTACAATTTGATAATTTCCATTGATGGTATCTGTCCCATTATTTTTAATTTCCATGATTAATGGCACACTATCTCCAAGCTCACAAGCTGAATTAGGCTGTAATATATTTGGAATTGATATATCGGGATATAACTGATGTACATCCAGTGTATCTTTTGCTACACAATTAGAAAGAGTATCTGAAGCGATCACATTATAAGTTCCGCCGGTTTGAACATCAAAAATTGAGTCCTGAGACAAAGTATCTGTTTGCCCAACATACCCCCAATAATAAGCAATATCTTTTCCAGCAGACCCATCCAGCAAGATAGTATCAGGATAAGCAGAATAAATATCAGCTCCTAATTCCACATAAGGTTTTCGCACAACCACACTTGTTTTAGCCGAATCATTATTGTATATAGTATCTGCATAAATGTCATCCTCACGTTTAAAAGGAAGCGTAAAAGCGTTGATCTCATAAGTTCCGGCTTGCCACATATAGAAACCTTCGGATGAAGTTAAGTGAATGGTATCATGAATACCCATATTTGGCAGATCTCTGGAAATAGCGACCGTATCAATCACTTCTGAATCGCCTACCTGATAAGCAACAATTATCGTATCCCCACTAAAAACCGTGTCAATTCCATAATTTTTTACAGCTACCGTCACATACTCAGAAAAATCCAATTCACAAGCACTTTCCGGAGCAATAACTTCACTAACCCCAACATCGTGCGGAGCCTCATAAATCTGCAAGTCGTCGATAGCAAAACCTTCGGCAGTAAAAAGCGTATCAGCCTGGAATCCAAACCGGAATTTCACATTAGGCTGATAGGCCAGAGCCCCCGGAAGCATTTGTTTTGCATTCTGCCAACCGCCGGATAATGAATCCCAACCATGAGAACCCAAAGCATAGACAGTATCCAAATTATTGTACCATTGCCATTCAAAATCATAACCATGCGTATCAATTAACGACCAGGTCACCCCGTCATCAATGGAATAATACATGGCTGCACCATCATGCTTATGTTGTGTCTCTGAAATATATTTCAATTCAACAATCGCGTTTTTAATCTCCGAAAAATCAAAACACGGGCTTTCTATAAATACAGAATCATTATCATAATAAATTCCATGCCTGTTAGTCACCCAAATATTATCTCCTGACGCAGCAGTGCTTATATAACTTGCCTGGGGTTTACCATAATCCCATGTTTTGCCAACCACTTCTTGCCAATACCCATGATTTTTTTCAAAATCTTCAAAATATGGAGGTTTAATTGTCGGAACAACTTTCAAAGCTTTCCCCAGTGTATCAGAATAAATATCCTCATCACCATCCAAAAGGGTTGTTACAAAAAATTCATTGGTAGAATAAAAATAAGGACTGCTCAAATCAACAGTTTCATCAAAAGTAAAAACCGCACTATCATTAACCTCAATCGTTCCGGAAAATGTGTCCGTTACACTTTTGGTAACCCCACCTTGGAAAACATATTTTAAAGGAATATCCCCACTAACACTCTGGGCTCCGTAATTATAAATCACCACCTTAACAGAATCAGTATCAGAATGCCCACAACCATCAACAGGCTGAATAATACGGCCAATTCCTACATCTTTGGTAATATAGTCACCCGTAATTACAACATCATCAATATTCCAGCCACTGTAATTATCATCTGATGTTGTTGGCCCCAATGAAAAACGAATTTTAACCTGGGATTTATTCCGGGCATAACTGTTAATATCATAAGTTATAATTGACCATTTATCTTCCGTAACCGAAGTTCCTGAAGAAAAAATCTGATTCCATGTAGCACCATTATCATTACTTATATCAATATAACAACGATCCAGAAAACCAGCATTTAACCATCGTTGAAAAGTTAACTTAATTTCTTTATAATACCGGCAATTAATCGTTGGAGAAATAGCTTGATACATCTTGGATATTCCAATAGAAGGCTCATAATCACCTGGCCAGGCATTAAGACCTGTAATATCAGTACCTAAAACACGATAACCACTATATGCCATAGAAGGATCGGGATTTCCATCAGAACCACCTAGTCCCCGGGCAGTATCTATTTCAAATTCATTGGTAGTGTCGGTCGGAATATCCCAGCCTAAATCAGCTTCAAAATCATCAAGAAATATCGATTCTGCAATGGTCCGGCTCCCGGAAGGAGACTCCTCCAGCGCAGGATACAGGCTATCTCCTATTTTAATAGCCTGTGCATCAATCCTGGCATCAGCTATTTTACCATGTATGGTCTCATCCCCGGTTTCAATATCATAAGTAACCCAAATCACATTATTCCCTGTCTGCAATGCTTGTCCAAGGCCACTGAAAACAGCCTTCCCGTCTGAAAAGTCAACCCCTTCACCAACAGGTTGCTCCTGCCTAAAAGTTTGTTTTCCGGTGTAATAAAGCTTTACCCCCTGAGGCTGTAAAACATCATCACTGGTATTCAGTGATGTCACCACAAGTGAATCTAAAAACAAATCCCCCGCATTACCAGTAACATCAATATCTATTTTAAGAATTGGCATATTGCTGTAACCTGAAGGAATAAATTTTGTAGAAGCAGTCGATACACTCAAAGATGAAACTTCCCTGTCCTTTACTTCTTTCTCCATAATAACAACACTATCAATTACAACGCCATGGCCTGCACCAGTAATAGCTTCAAAACCAATATAACAATCTTTGGTCAATAAACTATCCGGTAAAAGAATTGAATCTAATTGCCAACTACCTATAGGCTCATCATAAGTCTGCAAAAGTTTCCATGCTGAATCAATTCCATTTTTAAAGTATACTTTTAAGCGGTCATAATCACCACCATCATCGACCTGGGCATGAAAAAAGCGTAATTCCGGTTTAACCTTATTCTTAAGATCAATGGGGGGAGTAATTAGCATGGTTGCTTCACCATTGTAGCTCACATACCAGAAAAGGGCATTATTATCACCAGTTACATCTTCAAAAGGATGCCCTTCATCTCCACCACTCTGATATTCCCAATCAATTTTCTTATCACCCTGGCTCGAATCAGCAACAGTCGCCTCTTCTGTCCACCCTGAAGGTTTAGAGGTCCCTTCAAAATTCTCTAAAAAAACTGTATCTTGTGCAAGTGTAAAAAAACCAATGAAAAAAGCAAAAATGAATATACCAATTAATCTCATGATTGTAGTGTATATTAAGAAGCATTAATAATTAAAGCAATTTATCGAATTCTTAAAAAATTCTTTCAAATTTATTTATATTTTTACGTTAAGTGAAGAAATATTGTTACCTTTTTATTTTATCATAAATAATTTACAAGAATGGTATTATGTTGATTATAAAAAAAATAAATAATACAATACTAATTATTTGTTTTCTGTTCCTGATTTTCGTTAATCAAGGCTTTGGGCAGACAGATACCGAATTTTGGTTTGTTGCCCCCGAAGTTACTTACGACCATAATCCCCCCGGAGGAGAACCTGTATTTTATAACATAACGACAGGAGATTTAGCATCAACAGTAACCATTAAACAACCAGCCAATCCGGATTTTCCTGACACAACCTTCAATATTCCAGCCAATACCACGCAGAAAGTTAATCTCACCCACCTTTTATCCGAAGTTGAAAACACCTATGACAATATTGACGGTGTTGATTTTAAAAGCAATAAAGGTTTTCATATCACAGCTTCCAGTCCTGTTACAATTTACTATGAATCAAGTAACCCCAATAACCCGGATATTTTTGCACTAAAAGGAAACAACTCATTAGGCACCGAGTTCTATACAGCTTTCCAAACAAGCATGTATAATCAAACCAGTAGCAGTTGGACTGTTCAGGCTTATTCCTCCTTTGACGTTGTAGCTACTCAGGACAATACCCAGTTAACCATTAGCTCCCCTGACATTCCTATATTCAACAGAGGCACCGGCACTTTTACTGTCAACCTGGATAAAGGAGAAGTTTTTTCAGCTACTCCGGAAATGAGAACAGAACCGCCTAATGGATGGCAACCGGCAGATATTGTCGGACGAGCAGCCGAAGATCATCTCAGTGGAGTAAAAGTTACAACCGGGGGTAATAAAGTAGCCATCACCCTAAAAGATGATTCTATGAAATCTTTATTAGGTGGATGTTATGATTTGGCTGGTGACCAAACCATACCCGCTGATGTTATTGGAACAGCTTACATTGCCATGAAAGGAAAATTAGATGAGGACGGCTCAACAATCCAGGAAAGAGTGTTTATCGTCAGCACCCAGGACAATGACAGCATCTGGATCAATAATGTTTTTGTTGATACCCAGGATGAAGGTGATACTTATGTGCATGAACTTACCACGAATTACACTCATATCCGCACCAAAAGCCCATCATATGTACTTCAGATCTCCGGTTTTGGATGTGAAATGGGAGAAGCCATTCTTCCCCCAATAGCCAAAAATGGCATAGAAGTATGTACCGGTTCAACAACCGTCAGTTTCTCAAGATCAACAAGCCAGGGCTTTTATCTTAATTTAATGGTTCGTAAAGATGCAGAGGATGCTTTTTTAATGAATGGAGCCCCTACCCCATTAATTCAGCCTGGAGATTTCACGGCTGTCCCGGGGAGTGACAACTGGCTTGCAGCACGCTTAGGGCCTTTCACCACGGGAGAGGTTCCTGTCAATGTCCAATCAACCATTTCAAATACAGAAGATGTTTTTCATCTTGGCATTATTAATGGTTCACAGACGGGTGGAACAAGGTTTGGTTACTTCTCGGATTTCAATGAGATAGAAGTACAAGCCTTTAATGTAGCAACTGGCTCCAAACTTTATAAAGGTTGTTTTGGCGATACTGTCCAGGTTGTTTCAACAGGAGGAACAGACTATGAGTGGAATCCAAAAACATATATTGATGATGCTTACACATCCAATCCTAAAGTCTGGCCTCCAAGCACCACGCAGTACACCGTTATTGTTTCAGGTGCATGTAACTTAAAAGATTCGGCCAGTGTCACTGTAAGCATCTCTGATCCGGTAAATGCCTATTTCAATGTAGATAAAACGACGGTATGTGCTCCTGTAGAAATTGATATCAGTGCAGATATTGAGAAAGCACAAGAAGTAAGGTGGTTCCTGGGAAATAAAAATGTCTTCTGGAACTTTCCGGATACAGTCTCTTTTGACACCACCTTTAGCAATACATACAACAATAACACTGATACAGCCCAGGAGCACGAAATCACCATGATTGTTTACAATATAGATGATTGTACTGATACACTTAAACGTACTATAACGATTCATCCGGAAGTTACGTCCGATTTTGATGTTTCAGATAGCATTGGATGCCATCCCTTAAAAGTCAATTACACGAACCAATCTTCAGGTAATATAGATTCATCTAAATTTAACTGGTCTTTTGGCGACCAGGGATCAACCAGCAATATCAATCCCTCACATACATTTAATAATTATACTGATGATGACACGGTTTATACGACCAAGCGCATC
>CAZSGN010000009.1:0-21677 GCA_964606415.1 uncultured Bacteroidales bacterium | reverse complement strand
AAAATGAAATATCATCTAAGACGAATGACAAAAAAATGAAGAGGCTACCGGAAAACCCATAAATGAATTGTTTATGAAAAAGTTTTTTAGGTTACCGAGCGGCCGGCAAAATTATGATATTATTATCTGATTGAAATACAGATATTTAACAAAATTATGTTTGAGTGAACTTTTGTTTTAATATTATAGTTGCTCATTCAATGAACTTTTTATTTAATAATTTTTGGGAATTTATTTAATTGTTTAGCTTTGTGAGTGATTATTCACTTTATGCTATGAAAACAGAATTCTCTAAAAGACAAAAAGAAATTATTAATGCTTCGTTGGATATTATCGAAGAAAGTGGTATCCAATGCTTAACGATCAAAAATCTTTCCAAAAAAATTGGGGTTGTTGAATCTGCCATATACAGGCATTATGAAAGCAAAACTCAAATTTTAATTACTTTACTTGATTTCATTGGCGAACAAACTCAATATAGGAATGAAAAAGAAGTTACCAGTGTTTTTGAGTTTATTGAAAAAAATCTGGAAAATCATTTTCAGACATTCCAGGAAAATCCGTCATTGGTTTCAGTAGTATTTTCAGAGGATTTGTTTAAAAACGAACCGGAGTTGGTTGAGAAAACAAGGATTAAAATGGAAAATAGCCTTTCTGCATTAACTGAATTGATTCAACAAGGGCAACAATGTAAAGAAATCAGGCAGGATATTGATGCCGGAGTTATTTCTACCATAATAAATGGCAGCCTTAGGATGCTGGTAAAACAATGGCAAATGTCCGGATATTCATTTGACCTTGTTTCCAGAGGCAAGAATCTTATTGAATCATGTAAGCTAATGTTGAAGCAACCACAAGTTTAAAAGGATTACATTGTATGATGAGCATGAGATTATTAATCGAATAAAACATTATATGCATGAAGAGATCAAAAATCATATACCGGATTACGGGTGTTTTAATATTTGCTGGAGTCGTTTTGTTAACAGTTTTATTGATAAATAACCAGCCTGAAGTAAAGAAGCGGCATAAGCAACAAAGTTTTCTTGGTGTTGAAGCAAAAAGAGTGGTTAATGAACCTGTGAAATCTACTGTATCACATCAGGGCCGGATAACTTCTTACGAGACGGTGGTCTTGTCTGCCGAAGTGAACGGCCGTATAATGCAAGGGAATATTGCCTTTAAGGAAGGCCAGCGCTTTAGCAAAGGAGATTTGTTAATTCGCATTTATGATGAAGATATAATAGCGTCTCTTACCGCAGCTAAAAGTGATTTTTTGCAAAAACTAAGTGTCGTTTTACCCGATTTGAAGATGGACTTTCCTGATGAATATCGTAAATGGGATGTTTTTTTTAATTCGATAAAGGTCAAAAAGACCTTACCATCGTTGCCCGAAATGAAATCAGCGAAAGAGCAGGTTTTTATGTCCTCAAAAGGTGTTTTATCAGCATATTATTCAATCAGGAGCCAGGAAATCAACTTAAACAAATATAAAATATATGCTCCTTTTGATGGGGCTTTTAAAGATATACAGCGGCAGGTTGGTGCGGTGGCAGGTACGGGAGTGGCTCTGGCTACTATTGTGAGAACAGACCGCCTTGAAATTGCCGTCCCTGTTCCCCCGGAGGATGCTAAATGGATAGAACCCGGATTAAATGTTACATTATCCGGAGATGATAATCATACGGCATCCGGTAAAGTAACACGTATTGCTGATTTCGTGGACGATGCTACACAAACAGTAAAAGTATATATTAAATACATCCCGAAAGAAAAACAGGCATTTAAAATTGGTGAATTTATCCAGGCCACCTTTGATATAGGTAAACAGGTCAAAGGCATAAAGATTCCTCGTGAGGCATTGATTGACGGGAAGAAAGTGTATGTAATCAATAATAGTCGGCTACGCTTAAATAAAGTTACCATAGAACGAAAGCTTGATGATATGGTTGTCATTTCAGGGCTGGATGATGGAACATTGATCGTTACCGAATCCCTGGTTGATATTTCGGAAGGTGATAAAGTGAAAATTAAATAATTCCCATTGTATTCATGAAAACCATTCTCAAAATATTTGTTGAATATCCTTTTTACGGAAAAATAGTTGTTGCCATTCTTCTTATTTTTGGAATTGCCGGATTCATGAATATGAAGAAATCTTCTTTTCCGGATGTAGAAACCAATACTTTGCGGATTACTGTAAAATATCCCGGTGCAACGCCTCAGGAAATGGATGAGGGTGTTACTGCATTGATAGAAAATGCTCTGAGAGGTGTCCCGGGCATCAAAGAGTTTACTTCGCAATCTATGGAAAATAATTCGCAAATCACCATTATTTCCACATTTGGTTATGATATTGATGAGTTATTGATAGACGTAAAAAATCAGATAGATGGAATTTCCAATTTTCCAGCCGATGCCGAGAATCCAGTAGTTGCTAAGGTTCGCACACGCAACAGGGCCATGTATCTGGCATTATTATCAGAGAGCAATGACCATTTAAAAATGAATGAGATGGCCAACCGGATAGAAGACGACCTGCTTCTTTCAGGCAAACTAAGCCAGATTGCAATGGAGGGCTTGTCTGCGAACCGGATGGAAATTGCTATCACCCTTGATGAAAATCAGTTGCGCCGGTATAACTTAAGTTTTGCTGATGTGCAAGAGGCTATAGTATTGAACAATCAGGATATTCATGGTGGCACAATTCGCAGTTCCCGTGAAAAGATCAAGGTGGTTAGCCGTCAACGCTCGGTAAAACCTGATGATATTGCAAAGATTGTTATTAAAAGCAGTCCTGAAGGACGATTGGTGCAGATTGGCGACGTTGCTGATATTCGCAAGCAATACGAAGAAGATCCGGAAGAAAGTTTTGTGAATGGAAAGCCTGCGATAATCCTTAATATTACTAAACTCCGGACCGAAGATCTGGAGGATATTTCCACATTTGTTAATGATTATGTTAGCAGGTTCAACAAGAAACAGGATCAATTTCAAATTACCATTTTAGAAGATTATACCGAAAACATTAACTCCGAACTCGCGGTATTCATCAAAAATGCTGCTATGGGTGTTTTTCTGGTTGTTATATTGCTTACGCTGCTGCTTAATTTCAGACTTTCATTATGGGTGGCCTGGGGAATACCGGCAGCTTTTCTTGGGATGTTTATTATTGGGGCATTGTATGGCTCCACTATTGACAAACTTTCCCTGGTAGGAATGATACTGATTGTGGGGATTTTGGTTGACGATGGTATTGTTATTGGCGAAAATATCTTTACCCATTTTTCTAAAGGAAAATCACCTCGCCTGGCTGCCATTGATGGGACCATGGAAGTGTTGCCTGCTGTTTTTACATCTGTACTTACTACGATTATCGCTTTTACGCCTTTGTTTTTTATCGAAGGTTTTTTAGAAATGCTTTATGCAATGGGTTTTGTGGCTATTGTATGTTTGATGTTTTCTTTGATTGAAGGCGTTTTTGTATTACCCGGTCATGTGGGGAACCCGAATGTATTGAAAGCAGAAAACAAAACCAGCCGCTTAAGTCGTTTTTCTAACAAAATAGTATATTTTCTGCGTGACCGCCTCTATATGCCTTTCTTAAGAAGAATTCTTGGAATTAAAAGCTTAATCATCATTATTATAACCAGTTTAATGGTCTTAACAGCTGGTATGGTTATTGGTGGCCACATTCCATTTACTTTTTTCCCACCCAGTCCTTCGGAAATGTTTAATATTGATCTGGCACTGAAACCTGGTGTAAACAAAGAACAAACCCTGAAAAAACTGCAATTTGTTGAGGAGAATATTTATAAGGTAAACCGGGAACTCATGAAGAAGCATGACCGGGATAAACCTTTTGTCAGAACCACACAGATAAACATGGGTAACGCTTTTAACGGGATAGAAACCGGGACGCATGCTGGTGTTATACGAGTGTTTTTGAATGATTCAAAAGGCACAAAAGTTACGGACAAAACCATTCAAAAAGCTTTAAGCAAAAAGATTGGAGAAATTCCGGACGCTTACAAGTTCGCCATGGGTACTTCCAGTGGTCGAGCTAAACGATTTGGGGCGCCTGTATCAATTGGACTGTTGGGTTACGACCTGGAAACATTGGAAAAAGCTAAAAAAGATTTGAAAGAAGGACTTTCGGATATAGATGAGCTCTATAATGTAACGGATAACAGCCAGTTAGGGACTCAGGAAATACGTATTCGCTTAAAGCCCAAAGCCTTTACGCTAGGTTTAACCCAGGCATCTTTGATGCGCCAGGTACGGGATGGTTATTATGGTGGACTGGCCCAGCGGATTCAGGATGGGAAAGATGAAATCTGGTTTTATGTTAGGTATCCCGAAAAAAACAGGGAAACCATCGGGCAAATGGAGAATATGTTGATCCATACACCCCACGGTAATTATCCGCTGGTGACAGTGGCGGATATGACCATGGGGCGCTCACTGAGCATGATAAACGGTTATAACGGACAGCGGGTCATCCGGGTAGATGCTTATATGAAAGATCAACGGGCATCTGTTACTCCTATCATGAATAATGTGGAGAATAATCTCTTACCCGGGATCATAGAGAAATACCCGGATCTTTCCTATACCCACATGGGCCAGAAAAAGGATACACAGGAGCAGATCCAAAGCCTTATTAAGTATTTTAGTCTGGCTTTGCTCATTATTGTGCTGGTTATCATCATCTATTTCAAATCTTTTCGACAGGGGTTTATTATTATTCTCTCTATACCTCTGGGTATTATGGGGGCTATCTGGGGACATTTTATTCATAGTGAACCGCTTTGCATGTTTAGCATATGGGGGCTTGTGGCAATGACCGGGGTCATTATTAACGATTCTGTTATTTTTGTATCCAGATATAACCAGCTTTTAATAGAAGGTCATAAGGTATTCCAGGCGGTTATAGAGACTGCCAAGTCTAGATTCCGGCCCATCTTACTCACGACACTTACCACAACAGCTGGCCTTATGCCATTGATTTTAGAACAAAGCCCTGAGGCACGTTTTCTCAGTCCTATGGCCATGTCTGTGGCTTATGGTATTTTATTTGGTGGTATTTTTATCTTGTTGACTTTACCGATTCAGATCTTGATTTCCAATCAATTACTTGTAAAAACCAACAAGCTCTTTAGTAAGAATACCGAAGAAATAACACCTGAGTTAGTAGAAAATGCAATAATTAATCATCAGATTAATAAAAAACTGGAAAAAGATATCCGCGAGGAGAAAACATCTAAAAAGCCAAATGGACAAAATCAATGAAAATGAAAATATTAGCTGGCATAATACTTTTCCTGGGTACACTGAATCTTACTGCACAGGAAAAACAAAATCTGGGGTTGGAGGATGCTTTAAATAAGGCATTGCAAAATAATTTTGGGATTATTATGACCCGGAAAAGTGAAGATATTGCTGATTTGCAAAATGCCTGGGGTAATACAGGTGCTTTACCCAATATTCAGTTTATCAGTTCTGGAAATATCTCCGAATATTTTGAGGACAACGATATTTATACTACACAGCAACTTAACAGCTTGGTGGAGTTGAACTGGACTATTTTCAGGGGATTTAGCGCCCGCATACAAAAAAGCCGTTTGGAGGAGATGGAAAAGCTTTCTGCAGGTAATACTGCTGTAGTAATAGAAAACACCATATACAATGTGATTCTGGCTTATTATAATATCCTCCTTACAGATGAACAAGCTTCCATTGCACAGAATAATATGGAACTATCAAGAGATCGTTATAAGCGTGGAGAATATAGTAAAGAGATAGGTGTGATGGATACTTATGAGCTGCTCCAGGCAAAAAATGCGTATCTGAAAGACAGTTCAGTTTTTCTTTCCGCAAAAGCTGCATATCGCAATGCCATAAGGGAGCTTAACTACCATATGGCAGAACCACTGGATTCGGTATATCAATTTATTTCTCAGTTTTCTCCGGACACTTCTGGTTTTGAATATGCCGATCTGGAGAATCAAATGCTTAAGAATAATCATACCCTGAAAAATCAGTATATGAATCTGGAATTGGCACGCCTGGATATGAAATCTTCTAAAAGTGCTTATTATCCCAGTATATCACTAAAAGGATCGGCCGGGTATAGTGATCAGGAGCAGAATTATGAAAATTTAAATCGTTTTAATCAGGGTAATGGATATAATACATCAGTAGGTATATCAATTACTTACAAGATATTTGATGGAAATTCCCGCAAGCGGGCGGTGGAAGTAGCAAGATTGGAAAGAGATATTTCAGAAGTGCAGGCCAAAGAAATGGAGCAGGACCTAAAGAATCAACTTGCCCAGGAGTTTGAGTTATATAAGGTAAGAAAACAATTACTTCGGGTAGCCCATGAAAATATGGAGTCAGCGGAATTGAATTTGAGCCTTTCCCGTGAAAAACTTCAGTCCGGAGCCATTAACTCTTTTAATTTCAGGGATGTACAACAGGTTTATATGAATGCTGCCTACGAATATCAGAACGCTGTTTTCAGGGTTATTCAAAGCCATCATACATTGCTGCGGCTGACTGGTGGCATAATTGATGAATATGAATAAATAAATACCGTTTCCATTATTTATCTCTGATATTTGCTTTTATTGTTGATAAGTTAAATGAACCGAGCCATGATCCGCCGGCTGGCAGAACACACACATTCTGATAATTATTTTGGAGTTATGATATGCCGTGAAACTGGTTTTAACAATCATGGCAGGTTCTGACAATTGAAAATTAAATAAATAAACAGATGAAATAATGTAAAATAAATTTATTATTTTACATGTTTTAAATTTTGTGTTGTTGATCATGCAAGGAACAGAGCCATGATTCGCCAGTTGTGGAACACACACTATTTGATGATTATTTTAAGTTATGATATGTCGTGAAATTTGGTTTTGAGAGTCATGGACAGGTCATGACAATTGAAAATTAAAATATAAACAGATGTATATTTTAGTCAGTAAATGGAAAAACAAAAATTAAATAAAGAAATAGGCCTTTTTGGTGTTTTTGCTATAAGCACTGGCGCAATGTTTAGCAGTGGTTTTTTTCTTTTGCCCGGAATAGCCGCGATGTACACAGGCCCTTCTGTTTTCCTGGCATATATTTTATCAGCGATATTGATTATCCCGGCTATGTTTTGTATGGCTGAAATATCTACAGCTATACCCAAAGCAGGTGGTGCTTATTTTATTATTGACAGGGCTTACGGGCCTTTATTTGGTACTATCGGGGGGCTGGGGACTTATTTTGCACTGGTTTTAAAATCTGCTTTTGCACTTGTTGGTATGGGTGCATATACCTCATTGATTCTCGACATACCTGTAGATCATATCGCTATCGTGTTAACCATTGTTTTTGGCGTGATTAATATTATTGGAGCAAAAAATAGTTCAGGATTCCAGAGTATTTTTGTCATCATTCTAATTTTTATATTGGGGCTTTTGATCATTGACGGGTTAATTCATTTATTTAGTAATAACAATCTCAATGAGATTATAAGCAGTAATTTTGTGCCGTTTTTTGAAGAGGGAATAGGCGGGCTTTTTGCAACCATAGGCTTTGTTTTTGTTTCTTATGCCGGTCTCACAAAAGTGGCCAGTATTGCAGAAGAAATAAAAAATCCCGAACGAAATATACCCCTCGGAATGATTATTTCACTTATTGTCACTTGTTTAATTTATGCACTGGGAACATTTTTGATGGTAAGTTTTATAAATCAAAAAGAATTTATCACAGACCTTACGCCTGTAGCCACGTTAACATCTCATGTTTTAACATGGATGCCTTCCAAAATAGCGTTGGTCATTGTGGTGATAAGTGCTGTTGCAGCATTTGCATCTACCGGCAATGCAGGTATCATGTCTTCCTCACGATATCCATTGGCAATGGCAAGGGATAAATTACTCCCGCCTGTTTTTTCCAGGCAAAATAAAAAGACCCAGATGCCTGTGTTTTCAATTGTTATAACTTCTTTAATCATCATCATTATTATAATCTTTGTTAGTACAGAAGATATAGCAAAAATGGCCAGTACTTTTCAATTATTGATCTTTTTCTTCATAAACTTTGCTGTAATTATTTTTCGAAACAGCAAAATCGCAACATATGACCCGGGGTACAAATCACCTTTATACCCTTATATGCAGGTATTCGGGATGATTTCTGCTTTTGCCCTTATTATTTATCTTGGATGGGAACCCACATTATTTTCTGTGGGATTAATACTTCTTGGTATAGCATGGTATAATTATTATGCGAAAGGCAAGATTAAAAGAGAAGGTGCTATTTATCACTGGTTTGAACTTTTGGGAAAGAAAAAATATGAAAAGATTGAAAATGAATTCCTTTATATTATTAAGGAAAAAGGACTCCGGGAGAACGACCAATTTGATCAATTGATTACCAATGCTGACATATCTTTTGTAAATAAAGCAATGCTATTAAATTTTAAAACCAAACCTTACACAAAATTAATAAATAGTGTGGCAAACAAAATATCTGAGAATATTAAGGTTGATAAAGATGAACTTATCACACAATTCTTATCTGTCAAAAGCATTGATGCGGAATTTATTATACCATATGTTTCTATTCATTTTGCCAGTTTTGATAAAGTGGATTCTCCATTTGCACATATTGTTATTGCTCCCAAAGGAATCAGAAAAAAAATAGCTAAAGATGACATTTCATCCGAAGATACCATTCATGTTTTCTTTTTTATTGTTGCCCCCTCCAACGATCATCAACTTTTATTAAGGATACTTTCCAGGTTACTGGATATTACAGACCGGGATAATTTCCATCAAGCTATAACTTCAAAACAAACAGCCAGAGAAGTGAAAGAATACCTTCTTCATCATGAAAGATATATTAGTTTTCGACTGCAACCAACGAATAAAGCCTGCTTGTATTTTATTGGGAAAAAGATAAAAGAGATTGATTTGCCTAAAGGTTTACTGATAGCTATCATAGAACGCAGGGGGGAGTCTATTACCCCTGGAGGAGATACGGTGCTTTTGGAAGAAGATATTTTAACCATTCTTGGTCAACCCGAGAAGCTAAAAGAATTCAAGAAAAAATATTTTGATATATCTAATAATGGTTATTAAACCAATCTGGTAAACATAATATAACCCCAGGCTTTATTAAACGGTTTTTTGTTTTTATTTTTTCCCTATCAATTAACTTTAGGACAGTCAGGGATTAATTGTTGGCGTGGAATACCGTTTAATATTTTTCTCATCCTTACCATGAATGTTCTTATTGATCTTTATTTCCTCTGCTGTTCGTTAGCCTGCCCAAGGGTGAAGCAGCTGAAAAATCAGAACGCTCTATAAGGGTTAGGGGCAAGGCCTGATTTTCAGCAAAATCGAATATATTCCAAATAGAGTCTGGTGCTTATTTTACCTTTATTGCTTGTCCGTTAAGTGTGACATGATCCAGTGTGAGATCTTTTATATAAGTTTTTTTTGTATCAATAATGAATGCTTTTTCCAATTCTTCACCTGTTAGCCGGGATTTTATTCCGTGTACATTGCTGATGGAAATATTACGGATGGGTTTTTCTTCTATTCCATGGATATGGATAAGGCCGCCGACATCCTGTACGGTAACATTATTGATGGTGATATTCCGGAATTCCGGGTTGTGTCCTCCTTCCCTTAATCCGTGATAGTTGGTTCGGAACTGAATCAAAGGTTTGTCTGATTTTTTTACATTTACATCACGGATCCAAATATTTTCAACAATACCGCCTCTGTCTTTATTCGATTTAAAATACAAAGCTCCTTTGACATGCCCTAATTCATTATTCTCCATAAACACATTTCTTACTCCGCCGGACATTTCACTTCCTATAGCCAGTGCATTGTGTCCCTCCATGTAATTATTCCTGATAATAATTCTTTCACTGGGGCGTCCTAAACGCCAGCCATCCTGGTCGCGGCCTGATTTAATAACAATAGCATCATCGCCTGTGGTGAACCGGTTGTTCTCAATCAAAATATTTGAGCTGGATTCGATATCAACGCCATCATTATTGAGTCTTTGGCTGTTGACTGTAATGCCGCGAACTGTTGCGTTATATGATGCTACGAGATGCACAACCCAGAAAGGGGAATCAATAATGGTTACATCACGAACTTTAACATTGCTGCATGAAAAAAACTGGATCATGCTGGGGCGCAGATAATGGCCCTCTCCAAAAACTCTTTTGTAAACAGGTACCTGTTTGGCGCCCAGGGTGCGTAAATGGTATTTGTCCTCTCCTTGTTTGCTTCGCCATTTGCCAAAAGTGTTTTTTGTATTACCATCCAACATGCCTTCACCTGTTAGGGCTACATTTACTGCCTGGTAGGCATAGATAAAGGGGGAGTAATTGAAAAGTTCAGTTCCTTCCCAGCGAGTTAATACAGGTGGGAGATAATCTTCAGGGTCTTCAGAGAAGATTAAAGTAGCTCCTTTTTCCAGATGCAATTCAATGTTGCTTAACAAATGAATGGGGCCTTTACAGAACCATTTGCCCTGGCTTATAACGACCTTGCCCCCGCCTGTTTTATTTGCTTCTCGGATTGCCTCCATAATAGCGGACCTGGCATCTGTTATACTATCTGCAACAGCGCCAAATTCTTTAATGTTATAAGTCCTGGCTGGAATAAGCGGTGATTGAATGCTGGCTTCTATTTCCGGGACATCATCCCAGGTTAGAAAGGTGCTTGTTTTATCTTGTCCCTGTAACGGTTGTATAAAGATTATGGACAGTAATGATAGCAGAAAAATTGTTTTCTCAGGTTGAATTAACAGTTGCTTATAAAGGTTCATAAGATATGGTTTGGTTAATGAACCAACGAAGATAAAAAAATACTATTTTGGTACATATCTCTTTTACCTTATTTAAGGAAACACCAGCGCCTTTATTTTGTCAAAGAAGCATTAATAGGGCAGTAACGTGTTAGCAGGAGCAGACTTATTGAGCATTTTTTATGAGCCATTTAAATTCAGTCCGCCTGTTTAAAGCATAAGTGTGATTAGCCAACAGTTTACCTTTTGATGAACAAATAATTAAACCTTCAATGCCGTGTTGATCTTTCATTTGATCTAATAATGTTTCCGCTTTTGCTTTCGATTGACTATTACCTATGGCATATATCATATAATCCCCATTTTTGAAAGATCTAACTTTGTGGCTATGGTCAATGGCTTTTTCGTACCAATCTGCCACATCTTCTTTTTTGGCAGAACCGATTTGGACATGATAATTGATCCCTTTGTTTTGCTTTTCTTTGTTGACCCCTCCATTCACAGTATCCATGCGCGACGAGTCAATTCCTTGTTTGATTAAGTAGCTGCTGACTGTTTTAGCTCGTTTTCCTGCCAGCTTGAGGCTGTAAGATGCAGGTCCTTGATGATCTGCGTATCCTGTTATACGAAGAGAAATATCCTCATATTTTTTCATGGTATCAGCTATTTGTGTTAAAAGACCTGAATAGGCCTGATCAATGCTGTCCGAGTTAATGCTGAAATAGATTGGGTCCGGAACAAAGTTAGCGGGATTGAAGACAAGTGGTTCCGGCTCGGGTGGAACCACCTCTTCTGGTTCTTTGACAGGTTTGGGGCGACTGTACATAAAAACATCATTCATTCCTTTGCTCATACTTGATCTGTTGGATGTAAGGTAGCCATGCCATTGATTGACTGGCCGATAGGAATAGTCGTTACCTATGGAATTAACAGGTGTTTTCATGTTTTTTGGTGTAGAAAATCTGTCTTGTTTCATTGTTGTTTGATAGATATCCAGATTTCCATATCCCGGATAACCATCCGACGCAAAATACATCATGCTGTCGCCTGCGATTACCGGGTATAGTTCATCGCCTTCTGTGTTGATTTTGTCTCCCAGGTTGACAGGGGTGGTCCATTTTCCTTCTTTATAATCGGAATAATATAAATCAAATCCGCCAAAGCCTCCTGGTATATCTGCTGCAAAATAAAGGCGCCTGCCTTGCCTTGAAAATGCCGGATGTGACAGGTTGATTTCCTCTTTTGGCATGTTGTCCCATTTAAAGCGAATTAATTGATCTTTTTTGTCTTTTTGTTTTTTGAAGTAGATCCAGGAATTAGATACCCCGGTTTCGTGGATGTACTTTTCTTTTTTCATTAATGTGAATGCAAACATTTTTTTAGAAAGAGAATAATCCATGGCATCACAAGTGTAATCCGAGAGAAGATTTTCCTGGAAAAGGATATTGCTGTCTTTTTGAATCAGGTAACCATGGATGATATTTTTGCCATCACGGTCATACTCCTGATATTTTTCCGGGATATTGTTGCTGATAAAAATAAAATCTTCATTAACTATTAAAGCAGATTTTTCTTCATTTGCACTATTGATGCTATCCAAACCAGTTAGTGTGATATCTGTCTGATATCCCTCCCATTTATTTAGTGAATCGCAGGACTGTATTTTTAGATGAACTTCATCCCTGGACGGGTCTTCTTTTAGAAATATCTTAAAGGCTTCTTTGGCCTCGGCATATTTTTTATTGATGCGCAAAATTTCGCCATAGTAGAGATAATGTCTTGGTCTGGCACGTTTCCTGGAGGTAATCTCGCGAAAAATAGTTTCTCCCTTATTGTAATCTTTAAGTTTGATATAACAAATACCTAATGCTGATAAATCGTTGATATCCATTTCGCTGGGCGCCTGTTTCATTGTTAATAATTCCTGCGCTTTTTGGTAATTCCCCTGGTTCATCAATTCACTGACTTTTGAATTTTGTGAAAAAACAGGTAGCGTTGCCGTAAGGAAAATTAAAAAAATGAATATTTTCTGCATGTTTAAAACAATTTATCGTAACGAATGGTTTTAGCCTGACATCATATAGATGCGGGGTACTATTAATAAATTTTGTTTAGAAAAATAAGCCACCGTCTCTTGCTCCAGGTGTACTTGAATTACTGCTGTTGCCTTTAAAAATCCTGTAGGTTAAATGAACTTCGTGTGATCCTGTGCCATAATTTTTTAAAGTTGATAGGGTCATGTCATAAGAATACCCGATGCGTATTGAAGATATATCTACGGAAAGCAAATAAGTGATTGCATCCTCGTAACGGTATGAGACGCCTAATCCGACCAGGTCATCGTAAATACCTCTTAATGCCAGCTCTGCCTGTACAGGTGTGTTTACCTGGTACTGGATGTGAGAGGAAGGCTGGAGGTCAAATGTTTCATTGATTTCGAAGGTGTACCCACCGCTCAGATAAAAAGTTCTTTTGATGGGGTTGTTTTTATTATCCATCTCCTGGAAAAGATCAGTGCGTAATTCCATAAGGTTATAAATGGACAACCCAACAAAATAGGTTTGTTCTTCAGACAGCATGACACCAAAATTAAAATCCGGTGACAATTTGGTTTCAAAACCATTTTCAATGACCGGGTCCCCGGGTTGGTCTGTGGTTAATTCTTCTGTGTTCACCTGATGTTGGTAAAAGGTAGGTGACAAGCCAAAAGATAGTTTACGGGAGAAGTCATTTGACAGACCCAGGTGATAAGCAAAAGAGACAGAAAAACCTGTCCGGCGGGAAGGTCCTTGCACTTCATTATAAAATGCAGCGCCAAGGCCTACGTTGTTTCCAATATATGTGTGTGCATTGAGTGCCTGGGAAGCTGGTGACCCTTCTAAGTTTACCCATTGTTTTCTTACTCCCAGGTTAACAGGAGTGTGATCGTAACTGCCAGCCACTGCGGGATTAACAATGAAATAATTCAACATGTACTGGCTGTTCAAAGGCAGTTGCTGGCCTTTTAACTGAATGCCGCTGAATAGGACAAAAATGATTAATGCATATCTTTTCATACCCTTGTAATTTCTTTTATTTGTTTATAGTTTAAAAAATGATCTCTATTTATTTTAAAATGGTTAATGTGCCTGTTCTTTCAGGGCTTTCTGGTGTTGTCCTGAATATATAATAATAGGTTCCGGATGGGACAATGCTTCCCTGGTATTTACCATTCCATGGTTTAGAATAACCAGTGCTTTCGTAAATGATATTTCCCCATTGATTAAATACATGAACAGTACATTCAGGGAACAGATAAGCATTGCGGATTACCCAGGTATCGTTGTATCCATCTCCGTTGGGGGTAAATGAGTTGGGGATATTGATGCAGTCAAGGTCACTTTTATCAACAACGGCAGAAGCGGTTTCTTTGCACTCATAAATATCAGATACGGTTACATGGTATTTTCCTTCATTCAGATTTTTAATATTTTGTTTTGTTTCATCGCTGCTCCATATGTAAGAATATGCACCGCTGCCACCAGAAACACTTGATTCTATTTTCCCGTCATTCTGAGCGTTGCAACTGACAGGAGTGCTTAGCAGGTTTATCTCAATTGGAGGTGGCTCGTAGAGGGTTATTGAAGAAAACACCTCACATCCCTGATTATCGGTTACGGTGACACTATAAGCATCTGCTGGTAATTGTTTGGGATTTGCGTCATTATCCCCGTTCGACCAGCTGTAAGAATAGTCTTTTGTTCCTCCCTGGACACTGGTGTAGATTTCGCCTGTGCTTTCCCCGTTGCATAAAATATCTTCACCTTCAAGCTCCAGTTCAAGTGGCTCGGGTTGATTGAGTTCAGCACTTATGCTGGCTTCACATCCATTGGAGTCGGTTACTGCGACCATGTACTGCCCGGCTTTTGCGTTGGTCATGTCTTGTTCTACTGTCGAGAGCGCATAGTCGGGGCTATACCATTGGTATTTGTATGGTGTGGTGCCGCCATTAACACGAAGGTCAATTTCACCGTCTTGTCCTGCAAAGCAGGATATATCTTTGCTGGTAAATGAAAGCGAAAGGGGTTGGGGTTCATTGATGGTGATTGTATCAATAAACTTGGTTTCATTGGCATCTGTCAGGGTGCATGTGTAATCGCCGGCTTGCAGTTCATTTAAATAGTCCAGCTTGCTTCCGTTGGACCATTGTAGCTCATAGGGCTCCACGCCACCTTCCGGGTATAATGTAATCTTACCGTCAGAACCATTGTTGCAGCTAACGTTGGTTTTTGTGTAAGTAAATGATAAGGGTGATTTCGGTTCTTCAATGGTGATGCTGGCTTGTGTTTCACATCCGTTAAGGTCACTGACCGTGACGGTGTAATCGCCTGCAGGTACATCGGGATTATTCTGTGTGGTAATGCCATTGGACCAGTTATAGCTGTATGGACTTATGCCTCCCTCAACAGTTAATTCTATTTGTCCGTTCGATGCCCCGGAAAAAGTGGCATTAGTGCCCGTAATTGTTGTTGATAAAGCTTCCGGGCTGGTAATGTTAAAGGATTCTATGAATTGACAACCATTTGCATCAGAGACTGTTAAAGAATAATTGTCAGTAGCCAGTTTGTCAATAGAGGAAGTGTCGTGGCTGAGCATGTACTCACTGTTGGCCCATTGGTAGGCATATGGTTTTGTTCCCCCGCTGACATTGATGCTTGCTTCGCCTTCAGCAGCATCTGCGCAATTGTTATTGACAGATTGTTTGGTGTAGGTCAGTTCAGGAGGATTATTGATTGTGCTTGTTTGCGTTTTGATGCAGCCTTTGTTATCGGTGACTGTTACGGTATAAGTTCCTGCTGTAATGTCATCAATGGATTGGGATGCATCGCCATTACTCCATTCATAGGTGTAATGGGGTGTGCCTCCCCAGGCTTCTACTTCTGCCGTTGCATCGGCTTCGTCGTGACAGGATATTTCTGTGTGGCTGATTGCAGCATCAAGTGCCTGGGTAGGTTCAGTAATGGTTCCGGATAAATCATAATCGCATCCATTGGCATCGCTGATGGTAAGGCTATAGGTGCCTGCGGCGACATCTTCCAGGTTTGCAGTGCTTGCGCCTGTTGACCATAAAAAGGAATAATCTTTTGTCCCCCCACTTGCAGAGAGAGTTAGTGATCCTGTGGCATCGCCTTTACAGTTTACATGATCCGCAGTCAGACTTGCAGACAATGCATCCGGCTCAGTGATTGATATAATCGCGAAACGGTAACAACCGGTGATGTTATCTGTAACCTCAACATCATAGTATCCCGCGGACAGATTTGAAATGCTTAGCACATCAGTATCCCCTGTAGACCATTTTATATTGTAATCGCCACTTCCATTGCTGATACTAATTGATGCTGAGCCATCATTTGATTCGTGGCATGTCAGGTTTGTGCCACTGATGTCTACATTGTGGCATGAAGCTTTGATTGACTCTTTAGGGATCAAAACTGCAAAAATCAGGAATAGGTAAAACCGCAAATTCATAACCATCTGTTTATTATATTTATCTTAAAATTGTTACTGAACCAGAGTATGGCCCGTTTTCTTTATTTAATGTGATGACATAATAATAAGTACCGCTTGGCACATCTTTTCCTCTAAACGTACCATCCCATGGTGTGTATGACCCTTTGGATTTAAACAATGTTCTTGAGTTTGAGGTGAAGACATGTACCATGGCATTCGGGTAAGCTTCGATATTCCGGAGCACCCAGGTATCGTTGTATCCATCGTTGTTTGGGGTGAAACTGTTTGGAATATTCAGACATTCGTTATAACTCTCAGGAATACGAACATCAAGGATTTCGATGCATGAGTTAGTGTCGGTGATGGTGACAGAATAATCTCCTGAAGCCAGTTCATTAATGTTCCGGCTGTTTTTCCCATTTGACCATTGGTAAGTATATGATCCAGTACCTCCACTTGCGTTTAATGAAACCACTGCATCATCTATATCCCTGCATGTCGGGGCTTCATAACTATAGCCGGCCTCTATGTCCGGGTACGATTCGATGACCAGATTGGTGTCTTGTCCGCAGTCCTGGTTGTCTGTTACTGTCAATGAATAATAACCAGCGGGTACGCTGTCCAGATTTTGCCGGGTACTGCCGTTACTCCATTTGAAACGGTATGGCGGGGTGCCCCCAGAAACAGAAGTGTTTGCATATCCGTCGTGGCCGCCATAACATGACACGATACCTGTTTCCATGTTGATGTCCATTCCTTTTGGCTGTTCAATGTTCAACTGGGTATAAGCTTCACAGCCATAGTGGTCTCTCAGGGTAATATTGTAGTAGCCTGCCGGGACATTGTCAAAATGGTGTTGTTTGTTGTTGATGATAATTTCCCCGTTATCCCAGTAAATCTGGTATGGCAATGTTCCTCCGCTGATGTCAAGCTGTATTTTTCCATCAGCCGACCTGAAGCAACTGGCATCTTCGGTTTGAGCACTTATTGTTAATGGTGCTTCCGGTTGTGTGATTTCTTTTCCGCTATAGTTTTTACATCCATTGTCATCGGAAACAGTCAGGGTGTAGACATCGGCAGGTAGTTGAGCTCTTTTAGCCGTGGATGCGCCGTCAGACCAGTTGTATGTATAGGGCGACGTGCCTCCGCTGCTGTTTGCTGTAATAGTGCCGCTTGCTTCTCCGTAACATTCAACCGCTGTTGTTGCTATGCTTGTTCTGAGTGGCTTTGATGGTTCTTTCACTGATGTTTTTAGTTGACTCGTACAACCATTATCATCTGTAATAGTGAGCGCATAGTCGTTTGCAGACAGCGCCGATGTAATTTGCGTTGTATCCCCGTTTGACCAATTCAGTGAGTAAGGCTGGGTGCCGCCTGTGACATTGGTCTCTATGCTGCCTGTATTTTCTCCGTGACACAGCACATGAGTGATCGTCGTATCTATGGCTAAGGGTGCTGGTTCTGTAATTGAAGCTTCAATTTTTTCATCGCAACCCGCTGCATCCGTAATGATTACCTGGTAGTTTCCAGCTTTTATTCCTTCAAGCTTTGAGGAAGATTGGTTGAGCCATCTGCTTTCGTTCTTGTTGTACCATTTGTATTGGTAAGGGGAGGTGCCGCCTGTAACTTGTACTTCAATGATGCCTGACTGGTCTTGATAGCACTGAAGATTTGTTACTGTTTTTGATGCAGTCAGTGGGTTGAGGGGTTCTTTAATTTCTATGCTGTCAATGATCTGGCAACCGTTTTTATCTGTTACGGTAAGTTGATAGTCTCCTGATGGCAGGTTTTCAATCTTACGGTTATTTGTGCCTTCTGACCATTGATATGTATAGGGTGCTGTGCCGCCTGAAACGACTGCTTTGGCATTTCCGCTGCTGTCCCCTTTGCAGTTTACATCATTGACCTCAAACGAGAGATGAAGTTTTTCTGGTTGATTGATTTCGTAGGATTCAATCAGTTCGCAACCATTGGCATCGGTAATGGTTAAGGTATGATCTCCTGCTGCCAGGCCATAAACTGAATCTGTCGATTGTCCGTTCGACCAGGCCCAGCTGTATGGACTGGTTCCGCCCCTGGTTTTAATATTGATAATGCCGTCCGGCTGATTGTGGCAAGACAGGTCTGTTATTTGAGCCTGTGCGCTTAATGGTTCATCAGGTTGATTAATCTCTACCGAATTAAAAACCATGCAACCGTTATCATCAATGACAGATACATAGTGGACGCCCGCTGCCAATCCTTTTACTGTCTGGCTTTTTTGGTGAGTAAAACTGGATTTACCGTTACTCCATTGATAGGAATAAGGTGGTTTCCCGTTTGTGATTGATGCGGTGGCTTGCCCTGTTTTTTTACCATGGCATAATACATCGGTTGAAGTGGTTGCAATACTGAATTCTGCAGGTTTTATGTGTATGGGTGCAAGATGTTCAAATTTATTAAATCCGTCCATCTCCCAGTTGTTACGGACCCAGTTGTAAGAAGTGTTATAAAGATTGGGCTGCACTTTAAATAAGGGCCCGTAACTATTTTCGTAACCGTCAAATTTAACAGCGGGTGTGCATACTTTTTTCTTACACCATTTGGGGTTGTAAAAAGAGCCGCAGGGATAGCCTACAGTTACACATTTTCTTTCAATCACTGTCATTGATTCAATACCGACAGAGAATTCAAGAGCTTTGAAAATAAAGTCAAAAGAAATGCTGTCGTAGGTGTGGTTCGAGAAGTTATTTTTCATGCTAAAAGAAGGCACCACATCCATGTGGCTGTAATGGCACGGGAACTCAACCCGGACTTCCTGCCCTGGCATGTAATGGATGGTTGAGTCAAATCCGGATTCCACTGTTGCCCCGTTTGAGGGATTCACTACCCGGTAATTAAGGTTGGCAGGAAAATCGAGCTTGCCATGCATTTCTGGCTTGAATTTTAGATGCTGTTTGTTATGGAGCCCCAGGCTGTATCCTGCATCAAGCAAAGTGTAGCTCAGGTAAAAAGGACCTGTGCGCCAAGAGTTTGATGTAACATTAAAGAAGGTTGAAACACCCGGAATGTGCAATGCGCCAATAAAAGATCCCATTGAAAAATACATATCAAAATAGTGGGATGTATTTCTGTAATGAAGCTCTTTCCCTTTAAAATAGCTGGAGCCACTTGAATTTGACGGCATGTTCAGTGTTAAGTTGATGGTGCCGGTAGGGTCCGAATAGTAAAAAGGGAAAAAAGAAGTGGGATAGCCATTGCCGGGAGGAAAATTGTACATGTCATTAAGAAGGGATACTCCTTTTTTCCGGCTTACTTCTACCAAATCATAGGTTTTAGTAGGTATGTCAATATCAAAAATATCGTAGTTGGAACAGCTGAATGCACATAGTTTGGCGCTCATGTCAAAGCCCAGGCCCATTTTCATCTGGAGAGCAAAGTTAATATTGTATTCATCGGGATGGATGCCACTGCCCGAGGATACAGGAGACCAGTCGGTGGCAAAAACAATTTCACTTCCCGCCTGGAATGATTCAACCGAGGGGTAGTCAATTTGCATTTCTGCATTATAGTCTATATCGATTTGTTCCTGGCCAAAGTTAATACTTAAGCCTGAGCCAATATCTCCCCATGTACCCGCACTAACCTCGGCGCCGAATTTTTGTCCTGCAATGGATTCTATGCCGCCATACTTACCACTTTTGTTGTAGTTGAATCCAAAAAGATTTTTGTTTATCTGGAAATTCGTGTTAGAACCTGATTTCCATAAGTTCTGACCGCTTGTTTCGTATTTTGTGTTATAAGTAGCAGTGCTGGTCTGGGTAATTCCCGGAACACTGCAAAACAGCGACAATGCCAAAAAAATTAATAATAGTTGTAACTTCATATTTTATTCAAATTTGACGGTACGGAAACTTTCAGTGAATATATTTTTGAGCAGTCCCTCAAATGATTTGGGGTAGTTTGCTTGTAAATAAATGGTTTTGTTATAGCTGCCGGTGTAGAACATCAGCCGGATCATTTCGACCTGCTCAATTTTAAACCCTACAAAAAATAGTTTGGCCGGATGGCCTGAGTAAGTGCGGATTTTTTCTTGTGAGATCAGGTAAGCCCCATCTCCTGTTATTTGTTCATTTGTTAAGGAATCCTGAAATAGCATGTAAGGGGTGTCTTCAATTTCAAAACCGATAATGCTGGAGCCTGTGCCGGTGTGCATAAAGCCATTGGACTCCTCGTTGCTGAACTCTTTAAAGTGCAGTGGCAATCTAAGTCTTATGGACGTATTTTTTAAACTGCTGTATTCATCTTTCAAATCCCTATTAACGTAGTCGGAATAAGAAATTGAGTCATTATTTTCCTGAGCATAAATCCGCTCGAAGGATACTGCTGTTAACGCAGTCATTATCAGCACAAAATAAAATATTTTCATTAAAAGTTGTTGTTTTGAATACTTTATGGGGCAATATTACTGAAAATTTAATTTTTTTTTTGTTTTTTTGCTAAAATTTTTTATAGCTATGATGAAAAGATATTTATTCGTTATTTGTACAGCGTTATTATTCGTAAACCAGATTAAGGCTGAAAAGTATTATTGGGTGAACGATGGGGGGGATTGGACGGAGTTTGATCAGCATTGGGCTACTGCTTCCGGTGGGAGTATTATGCATACTGATTTGCCGGGCAGTGGAGATACTGTTTTTTTTGATGAAAATTCTTTTAGCCAGTCAGGAGAACTGGTGTCACTTGATACCAGTATAACAGAAATTGCTGCCATGATTTGGAATGATGTCAGTTATGATCCTGAATTTTATTCTGATGCTTCTGATACTTTGATCATTAATCAAGCACTTTTGCTGGATACACAGATGGTTTTTAGTCATTCCGGAGCGCTTATTTTCAGGTCTTCTCTGGCGCCTGATATGGAGTTTGAGACGGTCGGTAAAACCATTAAGGCTGATGTTAAAATGGATGTTCCCGGTGGTACGATTTTGCTTACTTCTGGCCTGGATATGCCGGACAATCAACTTTTATTGTTGGATGGGGTGCTTGACGGGAATGATCAGGACCTCGTATTTGAAGAAATGAATGCTTATAATGGAGTCCCTTCGACTGTAAGCGGGAATCCGGTATTGACGAATGTTAATTTAATGGTTTCCTACCGCTCTGTTTTTTTTGATGCAAGCATGGATGTGACTTCTTTGGCTGCTGATCTTTTGATTAAATTGCAAAGGTATGATTCCAGTTTTGTTTCTTTTGGCGATAATAAACCGGATTTAAACATTTCATTATCAGGGAACAAAAAATTATTTTTAAAAGGGCCGTTAAAAACCAGCGGGGATATTGAGGCTAAATTCTCCGGTTCTTTTTAT
>CAZSGN010000008.1:12544-22041 GCA_964606415.1 uncultured Bacteroidales bacterium | reverse complement strand
TTAATCTGAATTTGGCAAGGCAAATGGTGGTGGTTAAAATTGTTCCGCTTCCCCGGTTTTTTCTTAATCGATGGATTATGCAAATTTTTAATTTGTTAAATGTTAACCAATGGGGTTTTCTTTCAATTGTTTTTTTTATTATTTTTCTTGGTTCTTTAGGTATATATCTTTTTTATTCCGGATATCGTCTGAGAAAATGGGCAGGAATTACTGCCTGTTTATGGTTTTTGTTTGCTGCTATTGGGGTATGGGCTGCTTTTGTGCAAAAGGGTCAGATGTTAGATCATGCTGATGCAATTGTCATGGAACCTTCCTTAACGGTATTGAGCTCTCCTGATGAGAGTGGAACTGCATTATTTGTTATACATGAAGGGCTAAAAGTGAGTGTGGAAGATCAAGTGAATGAATGGGTTGAAGTCAAATTGGCTAATGGAAATAAAGGATGGGTGAAGAAAGAAGCGATTAAATCTATTTCAATTGACTAAAATACAAATATGTCCGGAGAAGAAGCCAATAAAGTAGAAGTAATGGATAAGACTATTTGACAATTATTTGGGAAGATTGAACTCCCCCTCCGAACATGACCTGTTACGTTTAACCCTAAATTCATAAACAAATATAAGTCCCTTTTTTATACTTACCAATAGTTCTGTAATGACAAAAAACATGTTTTATGGTGATTTAGCTCATTATTTATGGGTAGGATGTATAAGTTGCATGATATTAGGGATTTATCTGTTTGTGTTTTAAATTTTGCTTCTGCTGCATATTTCTTGGTATAATGAAAGTATACAGGAGTCAGATTTCATCCCGGCAGGATTTTGTTGTAATGGAGCAGCCCCCCTTATTCCTGTTGTTGCTGAATAAGATCTTTCATTTGAACGGTATGATCTTTGTGTGAGATAAAGAAAAAAAGAAATATGCTTTGGATAACAATTATTATTCTTGTCATATTGATGATCGGTTGGCTGATTATTGTATTAAGTAAAAGAAATAATGATTCATTGCCTCGTGGAGGGAAACAGCCTCTTGATCTGATCGAGGAGCGTTTTAAGCGCAATGAGATATCGGAAAGAGAATATCAGCGGTTGAAGCGTAAGGTAAAAGAAGATTAAATGTTTTTTTTGTTTGAAGGCCTGGTTTCTATTTTTATTTATTTATGAGGAGCTGCGGTCAAAAATGGGAATGTTGTATTTTTATTAAGTTCATTTTAAATTTTTTTGGCAATGGAATATTACATAAATAAAAAAGTCAATGATAGTTTTGATAATGCAAAAGAGCGGATCACGGAATCACTTAAAGGTCAGGGCTTTGGAGTGTTAACGGAAATTAAGATTGATGAAAAATTGAAAGAAAAGATGAATGTTGATTTTAGAAAATACAGTATTCTGGGAGCCTGTAATCCAAATTTTGCTCATAAAGCATTACAGCATGAGGATAAGATTGGGACAATGCTTCCCTGTAACGTGATAATACAGGAATTAAAACCAGGGGAAGTAGAAATAGCTGCTGTTGACCCTATTGCCTCAATGCAGGCTGTGGAGAATGAGAATCTGGCTGGATTGGCTTCCGAAGTGCGTGATATGTTAGAGATGGCAGTGGATAATGCCTGAGTAGGCAACTTGCTCATATAATATCATTTTTCCCGGTTACTTTTTATATGTTGCGTAGAAAAATTTCTCGCTTTTGGGGAGATATATAAAAGCGCATCATAATCATATAATTATTGTAGGAAAATGTTCTGTATTTTAGTTCTTTTTAATAGAAAGTTGTAAATTTGCAATAAACAGAAAGTGCTTATGTGGGAATGGGTGAAAAGATATTGGACAGAGACTTTTGATCTGCTGAATGAGATGGCACCATATCTTCTTTTGGGATTTTTAATAGCAGGACTGCTTTATGTTTATTTTCCAAAAGAAAAGGTGCGTAAATATATGGGGAAGGGCAATTTTTCTTCTATTATGAATGCTGCTTTAATAGGTATTCCGTTGCCTTTATGTTCATGCGGTGTTATTCCTACTGGTGTTTCATTTTTTAAAAATGGTGCTTCAAAAAGTTCTTCGGTATCTTTTATGATATCCACACCGCAAACTGGAATTGACAGTGTTTTGGTAACGTATTCCTTGTTAGGGCTTCCATTTGCGATAATCAGACCAATCATTGCTTTAATTACCGGTTTGATTGGAGGTGGTCTAACTCAGTGGTTTGTCCGTAAAAATATACCAGATCAGATCGCTCCTCTTGCCGTAGAAGACGAGAAACCATCTAAAAGGAATTTGGCGGATGGAATGAAGTACGCTTTTGGGGAGTTTTTCAGGGATATCCAGAAATGGCTCGTTATAGGTATTTTATTAGCGGGGCTGATTGCTGTTGTTGTTCCTGATGATTTTTTTACCAGCCAAATCAGCAATACTTATATTGGTATATTGATACTACTTGTTGCTTCTGTTCCTTTGTATGTTTGTGCAACTTCTTCTGTGCCTATTGCTGCTGTTTTGATGATGAAAGGATTGTCGCCCGGTGCTGCACTGGTCTTTTTGATGGCAGGTCCGGCGACTAATATTGCCACGATGGTCATCATGGGAAATGTTTTTGGGCGGCGAACATTAATTGCTTATATGGCTAGTATTATTGGAGGCGCCGTTATTTTTGGTGTTCTAATTAACGAATTCCTGCCAATTTCCTGGTTTCAGCAAATGTTGCCTGGTCATGATGGAGGGCACGATCATCATCTTTTACCTTATTGGTTAAAAGTGGCTTCTTCATTTATTTTAGTCGGTTTAGTTATAAATGGTTTAGTACATAATTACCGCAAAAAACATAAAGCGAAAAAACAATCAGGACAAACCTTTGATACTTTTGTTATGGATGGAATAAATATTAAAGTTACCGGAATGACATGCAGCCATTGTAAAGCGAATGTCGAGAAGAACATTGCTAATATCGAAGGGATTGACGAGGTGACAGCTGATCCGGAGAGCAATCAGGTTATTGTTAAAGGTGATCATATCGATCTCAATAAAATTAAGTCAATTGTTGAGGGCCTGGGATATCATTACGAGGGAAAGAGAAAGTAGAAAAACAAATACTATCCTGAAAAGTGGGAATACTATCCCAAAAAGTGTGTAAAGCTCAAAGAATATTAATTTTGATTTAGAAAACAAAAAAATTAATAACTATGAACTTTACACAAACACAAATTAAAACAATTTTGGAAGGAATCCTATGGTTTTACCGGATGTTTTCAAAGTGATTTTTTTCTTTGCGACAGGTATTGAAAATATAGATGGCTTTACAGATCCAATTAATTGCTTTTCTTTTGATTGATTGGCGGGTTCGATTTATTTTTAATAACTTTACCTGTTAATATAAAATAATCATTAATATTCATGAAAACACCGATAGAATGTAATTCCCTTGATGAGCTCAGGGATCATATTGATGCGATAGATCACGAAATATTACAATTATTATCAGACCGGTTTGAATATGTCAAAGAAGTGGTTAAATATAAAAAACCTGATAAAGAGAGTATTATTGCAAAAGAGAGGAAGGATGCGGTGATAAAAAGAAGACGTGAACTGGCCTTAGAATATGGGCTTGATCCTGATACCATCGAAAAGGTCTATCGTACTTTAATTGATTATTTTATCGAAGAGGAGCTAAGGATGATCAAATCACAAAATGGTGAAAATCACTGATGCGCCCTTTTAATAAGGCTTCAAGTATTTTTATAACTGGCCAGTTCTTATTGTATGGAAAGAATTTGTATTCTACTACTGACGAAGTGAAAAATCATTTTACTTAGGTATAACCTTGGTGATTTCATTGTCGTGCGGGAGAACCTTTAGTTCATGTTGGAAAATGAGATTATTATCGAAGACCGAAAAGAATAATCGCTCAATTTAGAGATACGAGGAATTTGTCCTGTATCCTGATAACATTAACATGCTACGCCCGAGCTGTCCTCATCTTAATGAATGTCCAGAAGAATATATAAGTGGTTTTCCTGGGTTTGAGTTAGAGATATTAATAAAGGCAAGTTTGTATCTCAGAGCGATCATTTTTTTCGGAACAATTTTTGCTAATGTTAAGGAATTATTAAATATTTATCTTAAAAATCGTGATCTAAAAAATGATCATGTATGAGGTATGACATGCTACACTATAACCAGATTAATGAATTGGCTTCGGAGGCTATACAACATTTAGATGATGCTGATTCAAATAAACTCCGGCAGCGTCTTGATGAGATTATTAAGTTGACAGAAAAATCAGCATTGCAGATAAGATCACTCTCAGAGAGTCAACAGGAGCATGATGGTTTTATTCGGGATGTTCCGATTCCTGCTTTTGTTGTGGATGCACAGAATTTAATCCGGAAAGTTAACCAGGATGCCATGGACTTATGTGGTTATGGTAGTGATTTGGAAATGAGAGGGAAAGATTTTGATATGCTTATCGTTGATTCTTTCCGGGAACTGGTCAATTATCACTTTAGCAATGCCCGCTTCAGTAGGGTGAAGCAGCATTTTGATATTAAAATTAATAAAAAGAATGATAAGCCTTTTTATGTCAGGGTTGAGCTGATTCCACTTAAAGATAGTGATGATCTGTTGGTTTTTTTTCAGAATATTGATGAGTGGGTTCGAATCGAATCTTATCTTAAAGATACGGAAGATCGTTATAAATTGCTTACCCAAAACACGAGCGCGCTCATTTGCGAACTTGACCAAAATGGACGCATTACTTTTCTGAATAAGGCCTTTGAACAGTCGTTGCAGTATGATGTCTCGGAGTTAATTGGCGAACAGTTGGAAAAGTTTGTCTACTTTACTGATAAAGATCATTATATAGACATCCTTGAGAAAATGAAGCGGGATGAATTTTCTCATCATTCTGATTCTTACAAATTTTATAAGAAGGATGGGGTTATTCGTGTAATTAATTTGACGATTAATCGTTATGTGGATTCATACGGAGATGTTAATTTTGTCGTTATTCTTGATGATATTACCCAAAAGGTTTATTTCCAGGAAGAACTTAAACGAAGAGAGTATTTGTATCGAACCTTGTCCAGTAAAATCCCTGATTTAAATATATTTTTACTTAATAAAGAGCTGGAGTTTTTGATTGCTTCAGGGTCTGAGATTGAAAAAAATAATTTCTCAGGTACTTTCTTTGAAGGTAAGAAAATTAATGATTTACTTGACCAGGAACATTATGAACAGCTGGTGCCTCTTGTTCATAGAGCTTTTAAAGGTAAAGCAGTTGATCATGAATACGAATTCTTGGGTATGACTTACTTCCTGCAGTTTATTCCTTTGTTTAATGATGACGCTACTTGTTATGCGGTGATGGTCATTACCCGGAATATTACCCGTGAAAGGTTAAAAGAAATTGAACTTAAAAAAGCTAAAGAGCATGCCGAAGAGGCAAACAGGGTGAAATCCGAATTTTTGGCAAATATGTCTCATGAGATTCGGACACCGCTGAATTCCATTATTGGTTTTAGTGAACAGCTAAAAAAGACTAATCTGGATGATAAGCAAGATGATTTTACGAACCGGGTGAATGTTGCATCAGAGCATTTATTGGCCATTGTCAATGATATATTGCTTTTAGCTAAAGCAGAAGCTGGAAATATTAATTTAAACCAGGTTCCTTTCGATTTAAACAAGTTGATTCGGAAAGTGGTTGATATTTTTCAGCAAAAAGCTGAAGAGAAAGATATTATTATTCATAAAGCAATAGATATTCCGGAAGATCATTATTATCTTGGAGATCCTTTCAGGGTGAAGCAAATACTTATTAACTTAGTGGGGAATGCGGTGAAATTCACTAATCAGGGACATATCGATATAGAGTGTTCCAGGGTTTGCGATGAGGATACGAAGATTGAACATGTTCATTTTTTAGTCCGGGACACAGGCATAGGGATATCAAGCGATAAATTAAATGAGGTTTTTGATGAATTTAAACAGGTTGATTCAAAATTATCCCGAAATTACGCCGGAACAGGTTTAGGATTAGCTATATGTAGAAGGCTTGTCCAGCTTATGGAGGGAGACGTACAGGTAAGTAGTGAAGTGGGAAAAGGAACCGAGTTTTATGTTCAAATTCCTTTAACACCAACGGCTAAGAAAGATCAGCAAGAAGAGGAAGGAAATGTCTTGTCTGATGGCTATAAGTATTTGAAAAATAAAAAAATATTAATGGTTGATGATGATGAAATGAACCGGGTATTGGGGACTTCTATTTTTAATAACTGGGGAGTGCCATTGGATTTAGCAAATGATGGGAATGAAGCTTTAGAAAAAATGAAGCAGCAGAATTATGATATTGTTTTGATGGATGTGCATATGCCAGTGATGTCTGGGTTAGATGCAACTAAAATTATTCGTTCCAGGGATGAATGGAAAAATGTGATTATTATTGCTTTGACCGCTAATGTGCTAAAGCGTGATATTAATAAGTTTCTTGATGCCGGAATGGATGGTTATTTGATCAAGCCTTTTAAAGAAAAAGATCTTTTATATACGATAAATAAAACGATTAAAGGCACCATGGAGCTTCAATCCAACAGGCCGGATTTGAACGAGGATGATGGTTTGATTAAGGAAGAAAATAGTAATGGAGAGGCATATAGCCTGGCTAATCTTAAAGAATCAGCCGGGGATGATGAGGATTTTATTCAGCAAATGGTGGAGCGGTTTATTGCTAATTCAAATGATATTGTCCGGGAAATAAAAGAAGCACGAGAAAAGAAGGATATGACACATGTGGGCGAGATGGCACATAAAATGATCTCATCTTACCGGTTTCTTGGGGCCAACCAGGTTGTTGTTGATTTGATGGAGCTGGAGGATCGCATTCTTCGGAAAAAACAATTTGATGGTGTGTACAGGTTAATTGACCGGATACTGGAGAAGGTAGATACTGTTATTGAATCTTTAAGGCATGAATTTAATTTTGATTAATAAATAGTTATGGGTAAGAAAAAAGGACAAAGTATTTTGATTATTGATGATGACACCTTTATGTGTGGAATCCTTGAGAAATACCTTACGAAGAATGGCTTTGCTGCTGAGTCTGCATATACCGGTAGTTCCGGGTTGGATATGTTGAAAAAGAAGCATTACGATCTGGTTCTTTGTGATTATAGATTGCCAAATACCGATGGAATGAAGATGCTTCTTGAAATACAGAAACTTATTCCGGAGGCCAAAGTGATTATTATTACAGCTTATGCTGATATCCGGGTTGCAGTGGATATTGTAAAAGCTGGTGCAACAGATTATATTATCAAGCCTATTCAGCATGAAGAATTATTGAAGTTGATTCGTGAAACATTTACCGAAAATGGAAAGTCTAAAAAGAAAAAACAATCAGGTTCTTATGCCGGTGATTTTGTGATGGGTGAGAGCCAACAGATGAAAGAGATTATGGAGTATATTGAAATTGTTGCTCCAACTGAGATGACAGTTTTAATACAAGGTGATACAGGATCGGGAAAGGAATATATTGCCAGAATGATTCATGCCAATAGCGAGCGGAAAAACAAACCTTTTATTGCCGTAGATTGTGGTGCTATTCCAAAAGATTTGGCTAATAGTGAATTGTTCGGACATGTCAAAGGTTCTTTTACCGGGGCTATTGATGATAAAATTGGTTATTTTGAACAAGCTAATGGGGGAACTTTATTTCTTGATGAGGTGGGGAATCTTCTTCCGGATATACAAGTGAAATTATTAAGGTCAATACAGGAAAGAAGCATCCAGCGTGTGGGGGATAAAAAACATAAGGATGTAGATGTCAGGATTATTGTGGCAACAAATGAAGATATCTATGAAGATGTACGGAATGGTGTTTTTAGGGAAGACTTATATCACCGGATTAATGAGTTTAAAATTAACCTCCCTCCCTTAAGAGAAAGAAAAGAGGATATTATGATCTTTGCAGAGCATTTTCTCACTCAGGCAAATGAACAATTGGGTAAAAATGTGATGGGACTTGATAAAGATGTGAAGGATTGTTTTAAAAATTATAGGTGGAGTGGAAATATTCGTGAAATGAAAAATGTTATTAAGCGTTCTGTTTTGCTGACCAAGGATGATTATGTGCATTTGGAGCAGATACCACCAGAAGTAAAAGAGGCACGTACATCTCCAATTTCATCTAATACTGATGCAAAAGAAAAGGAACAGGATGATTATGGGACGGTTTCCCAGTTGAAAGAGCGAACAAGAAAAACAGAAAAACAAGCTATAATTCAAGCGCTGGAAGAGGTAAACTACAATAAATCCAAAGCAGCAAGAATATTGAATGTTGACAGGAAAACACTTTATAATAAAATGAAGCAATTTAATATTGAACTGGGGGCAGAAGATTAGGTGTGGATTTTTTTCCACAATAAAGGCAAAGTCTGGAATATTAATGATTCCGTTATTAAAATTTAACAGAAAAACATGCAAATATGGCTGGGAAAAATAAGACAGCTTTTATAACAGGAGCTACAGGTTTTGTAGGGCTTAATATTATCAGGCTGCTGGAAGAGGAGGGTGACTGGGATATTTATGCCATGCACCGTTCTTCATCCAATCTGACTTATCTTAATAGATTTAATGTTCATAAAGTGCAGGGTGATATATCTGATTACTGGTCGGTGCTTAACGCGATGCCGGAAGGGGTTGATGCTATTTTTCATACTGCAGCAAATACCAGTTTATGGTGGAAAAATAATAATAAACAATATGAAGATAATGTGGAGGGAACACGTAATGTTATATTTGCAGCGCTTGAAAAGAATTGTGGTAAATTCATTTTTACTTCCTCTGTTTCCGCATATGGCATGCATGATACAGATATAGACGAGCAAACCCCTTCTAATGTTGAAAAAGCAAATAGCAATAATTATAATCTCACCAAGTATTTGGCAGAGCAGGAGATCAAAAAGGCAGTACCTAAAGGACTGAATGCGGTCATCTTAAATCCTTGCCGTATAATGGGCCCTTTTGATACTCATAACTGGGCCAGTTTTATACGTTCTGTTTATTACCATAAAACCTCATTAATTCCAGAAGGCGTTGGGATGTTGTGTCATGTGGAAGATGTTGCCCGGGCCCATATTAATGCGTTTAGGGTGGGCGGGGCCGGCGAGAATTATTTGCTTGGTGGAGAAAGGGCTAGTTTTCGCGATGTTATGAATGAGATCGAAACTATATTAGGGAGGAAGAAAAGCACAAAGGAATCATCACGGTGGATGGTTTTGACAGCTGGTCATTTGTTAAATGTAACTCACTTATTTAGCCACTCTGAACCGATGTTGACGCCACAGAAAGCCCGGTTGCTTTGTTCACGCGTAACCTGTAAATACGATAAGGCGGTTAAAGAATTGAATTATAATCCTTCTCCTATTAGTAAAATCGTGGCTGATTCCTTTTGGTGGTTAAAAGAAGAAAATATGTTATAATGGTTCGATATTTGATATTGATTAA
>CAZSGN010000008.1:0-12444 GCA_964606415.1 uncultured Bacteroidales bacterium | reverse complement strand
TGGTGGTTAAAAGAAGAAAATATGTTATAATGGTTCGATATTTGATATTGATTAAATTAGGATTCAGGTAAGGAGAGGAAGATATACTCGTTGGGCATATTCAAAATTGTGTTTATGGGTTAAATAAAGATCGTGTTGTTGATAAAATAATGACGATGAGCGATTTTTTCGTTGACCATCACGAGTCAGCAGAATCAGGTTATTAATTGAGGATTCTAATATTTCTAAGTGAAGCGAAATTCATTGTTTCTTAAAAATCTAAATTTTGAATTTATTGTAATCATTTTATTAATCAATTAAACTTAATATTTATGAGACATTTATTAACTGTATTGTTATTTTTAATCCCTGTGATTTGTTTTACACAGCGCATTAATGATAAGTTAAATGCCGGGATGTATGACAGGCATAAAGGTGAAATTGTATTTTCAAAAAATATTCTGGAGGATGGTTTTCAGAAAAATGAAAAAAAATCAGAAAAATTTAACATCCTTGATGATATTCATGCCAGGGTTTATCTCCGGAAACCTTTAGGTTATTTTTATGATAGCCTTGGGTATGATTATGATTTTGAGCTTGAGAAATATGATTATAATTATATTGTCAGGGCTTTTATTGATGGGGAGCTTGTTGCTCAATGGTATGACGAGATGCGTCCCGCTTCTACCTTTGAAAAAAGGCTTGCTTTTTCCTTTACCATTGCATCTTCGAAATCATTGTACCGGAGGGGGTACAGCGATATTGTTAACGATTGGGTGGAGATTATTGCTGGTTTGCCCGAAGGAAAACATAATGTGCGTCTTGCTGTTTTGCCTGCAAATATTGATGTGATTGAATCAACCAATCTTTTGGTTGTGGCAGAAGGTGGATTTGTTATTGATATAGATAAGAAGGATAAAACCAGGTTTGTTAACACCCGCACTACACAAATCCCACCTGCTACATTTACAAACGAAGAGGTTGAAGAACAAATTGTTGAGGCTGCCAGCGGGGTCTATGACGGAGAACCGCTTGATGCTGTATTAATAGATCCAAATGAAGACTTTACTTATACAAGGGACAATAATGGTAATATTCTTTATCGTAATGTGATCGCGGCTATTATGTTGGTTAATCTGGATGACCAGTGTGAAGTACAGTCTGCTCATTTCACCCAGGAGCATAGAGGTAATGCTCAATATGAAGATATGAGGTTTTCGGAAGATGCGGAAGGTTTCTATGAATACCAAATTCCTTGTTATATTATTCAAGAAGAGGAAAGTCCTTATGCTGAATACGAAGATGTGTGGAACGAATAGAATTTATAGATTTCCCGATGCGAGCATTTTTTAATTTAGAAAGGAATAAAAAAGAGGCAATGTAAGAAATACATTGCCTCTTTTTTTATTGTTCCATCGGATAGCCAGCTTCTTCCCATTCTTTTTTACCTCCTTCAAAATCATATACATTCGAAAACCCCAGTTTTTCTAATTTTTTAGCAGCAACAGGGCTTGCTGTACACGATTTATTTGAGCAATAAACCACAATGGGTGTGTTTTCATCAAATTTCGACGCTACTTCATAACCAATTGACTCGACAGGTATGTTAATAGCACCTTTAATATGTTTCTCATTGTAATCTTCTGGCCCCAGTACTTCTATAACTGTTATTTCTTCATGGTGGTCCAGTTTATGTTTTAATTCCTCTTTGGTGATTGCTTTAGCCATAATAACCTCCATTTTAGTTTTTTACATGAATTATTTTACTTCAAAAATGATGCAAAAGTGTTTTTTTCAGCAAGATTTAATAAGATTAATCTGAAATCATTTGTTCGATATCAGAAGGACGGTTTTCATCCGATTTAACTTGGTTTCTGATTTTAGCCAATGCTTCCTGATGAATAAAACCGCTTCTTGCTGCATGTTTTGCTGCTTCTGAACTATCCCGGACCAGTATCATCGGAATATTAAGTTTAGCTGTTTCATTTTGCACATATTCAAAATTCACAATTTTAGCCCGGATTCCTACATTACGGATGTAGATCGTTTTAATCCTTTCGGGATATTCTTTTGCAATAGCTGTATATATTTCTGGGTCGTGTTGGCCGCTATCACCAATTAGGATTAATGACATATTGGGGTATAATTCCAGGATCAGACGTATTTTTTCTTGTTTATGATCATGAATGGAGCTTTTTGCTTTTTTAGCAATCAGGTTTTTTTTGAAATTATTCATTAATATTGGGCCTTTAGGTATCTCATTTAATCGACAAAATTCGGAAATTAGATCGTAGAGGTTCCAGTCACTATTTGATACATAAAAAACAGGATTTGGATATTTGTTATTGGCGCCTTGCTCGAGGGCAGTGTAAAAAGCTGATACCCCGTGAAAGGGGACTCTTGTTTTGGCATTTTTGACAAGGAGTAAATAGAATTTTTGCCATTGATTGGTTGCATGTGAGACAATGATGGTGTCATCAATATCAGAGACAATCCCAAAAGGATTGTTTTTATTTAATAATAATACAGAACCTGTTGCTTTTATCGGTTTCATTTCATTTTTTGGATAATCAAGGAGTTGGTAATGTACGGGATACCAGTTTTGATTTTCTTTTAGTTGGACAGGGTGTTTAAAATGGATGCGTGTTTCGAATTGCCCATTTTTATCTGTACGAACATTTTTAATAACTCCAAAGGCATTGATTTTTATCCTGGTGAAAGGATACACAATTCCCCAATAACGTTGAAAGAGATCTTTTATATTATTGAATAATCCATGATGGTGTTTGGCTTTTTTTCTTGTTTCAACCAGGCTGCCGGTTAAAAATATTTCATATTCTGAGCCAAAACCAAGGTAAGGTGTAATGACAGGTGGGTCAAATTTTCCACGAAATTGTTTGTATCTGAATTTCAGGCGCATTATTAAGTTGGGGGTTTTAAGCGCTCTTTGATAATATTCTTTGTTCCACTTCATCAGTTTTTTGTATTTTTTGTCCAGGTTCATCACTTAATAAGAATAAAAATAATCATTATATTGATGATTTGGCATCAATAATTTTTTGTTTACATTTACTTAATCGATTGAGCGGAATCGCTCAATGTGGGTAAAAGATATTTTTATTTGAAGGCATCAATAATTATTCCTTTATATCTATAAAAAATGGTTTTATTTGTTATTAACCCGGCATCGGGTACTTATCGTTTTTCTGTAATAAAGTCTATAATCGATAAGGTTTCTGTTGAAAATAAAGTGGATTACGATCTGTTGGAAACCACAGGACATGATGATGTTCGGAATATTCGGCAATTTGTTGAGTCAAATAATCCTGAAAAAGTCATTGCAGTTGGGGGCGATGGCACCCTTAACAATGTGGCTGTTGCATTGGCAGGTAAAAATATTCCGCTTGGAATTATTCCTGCTGGTTCGGCAAATGGTATGGCTACAGAACTCAGAATCCCTTCAGATCCGGAACGGGCTGTTAATATTGCTTTACAGGGGAAAACGGTAGCTATTGATGCGGTGTCTGTTAATGATCGTTTTGTTTCTTTGCATTTTAGTGATATAGGCTTAAATGCCAGGGTAGTTGAACGTTTTGAGAAAAATAAAGTCAGGGGATTTAGAGGTTATTTAAAGGAGTATGTCAAAGAATTATTTCATTCGAAAACCATGAAACATTATTTGAAAGTAGATGGCGAGATGTTTTCAACTCATTCAATGATGCTTATGATTGCTAATGCCCAAAGATTTGGGACAGGAGCTTATTTTAATCCGGAGGGTAAACTTGATGATGGATTCTTTGAACTAATTATTTTTAAAAAATATCCGGTATGGTATATTATTCCTATTATTGTTGCTTTTTTTACACGTAAGCTGAATCAGCTAGAGCGTGTTAAGATGATAACCTGCCGCCAGGTTCAAATTATTAATACATCGCCACAGGTTCTTCAGGTTGATGGTGAGTCGGTGGGGAAGCATCTTTCGATTGAAGCTAAAATACTTCCGGCTTATGTAAATATTATTGTCTCGCCTTAAGCCATTGTTTCATAGATTTAGTAGCTTTTGGCCATTTTTTTGAACAATGAGGGGCAATATTTTCAGTTTTTATCTGCGTATGACTTTTTTTGGCACGATATTGTCAGGTTTTGATATATAATTATGTTAAACCAAAAAATGATATCATTATGGCTATTGTAAAAGTGATAGAAGTTATTGCAGGATCAGAAAAGAGTTTTGATGATGCAGTTCAGAATGCCCTTAAAGAGGCTTCAAAATCTGTAAAAAACATCAAGTCGTTGTACGTTAAGGAAATGAATGCCAATGTGGAAAACAATAAAATTGTTTCCTATGGTGTTAATGCAAAAGTTTCTTTTGAGGTAGAAGAGTGAGCATAGGCAGTTCACAAAAAAAGGCCCCGGCATATGTTATTGGCAGGGGCCTTTAATATTTTCAGCATTTTAAAATCAGTAAGAAATGAGTTTCTCGTAGTCCTGAACAGAGCCTTTATCAAGAAAACACTGAATGATTTCTTTGCCCTTGGGTAATAAATCACTTTTGTTAAATTTAGTTAATTCTCTTTCAAAAAAATCACTGAGAATTTTTGCTCCCTGATCATATGCTTCTTCACCTACTTGGCTTTGATAGTAAACTTTCAGGTAACGTTCGTGAATTTCGGTTCCTTCTATTGTCAGGCTGTTTAGTTCATATCCTAAAAGCGTAGATCGTGCTGGTTGGTATTGTTTAGGGGATAACTTTGCATTGCCCCGTCGTGTAAGGTATTCCCGCATAAGCCATTGCGGCATAAATCCACATTTCCATGCTCCTACATGTTGGTTAGGGGTTAAGATATTAAGTACACTGGAGCTTTCTTCAAATTGATTAAGAAGCAGATTGGCCTGATTGATCATCTTACCTGTTGCAAATGGCCAGTATGACCCAACTCCTTCGCTTTGCATTGATCCGGTATCAATAATGCTTGGATTTCCAAAGCCTCTTGGTGAAACTAATCGCCAAAGCCAGGCCAGTGCAGGCGGAACGATATGGAAAACACCCAGGATGCCATAGGTTGGCTTTTCTTTGGTGCAGGGTGGCGTTCTTAGTCCAAAGCTGCGTACATTAACATCTACCGGTTCGTCAACACTGTCCGGCATGATTGATTTGGGAATAACCACACGTGGGTTAGGGCAGGGAACCCCGGGCTCATCTTCAATATGCTCCCATATTAGTGCGGTGCTGTTTGGCGTTGTGTCGATGTTAAGGAATAATAATTTCTCTTGCGGGTTGACCGTGATTTTTTCAAGATTATGATCTGTTCCATATTCGTCGATATGGTTAACTCTTAAAAACCAGGACGTTTCTGCATCAATAATGTTTAATTTTCCATCATCTTTTTGAATGGAGGGATGGCAGATAGCCATGTCATCTGCCACAGGCATAATTTTACAGGTCTGGGGTATTTGAAGAAGCCGTTTGTCTCCGGTTTTTATATTTACTCCAAGAAGCACACGCCCGTCTTCTTCGCGATGCATCATCTCGAGCATTTCACTTTTTCCGCCACCACTTGCTCCTTCGTGCATGAAGGTGGTAATGTTATCGTAAGGGCTCAAAACCTGTGCTGCACTACAATGTGCGGTGATCCAGCCTTCTTGTTCTCCCTGATGCAACAACATGCCATATGCCCCCTTTTTAGCACTTGGCCCTGGGTACAGGTTGTAGGAAAAAAGCTCATAATTATTCTGACTGCGGTTATGAACAACCACTTGCTTTCCATCAAAGTGAGTGTGCCTGAAAGGTGGAGCAACATAAACAATACCTTTGGGATTTAGATGCTCGCGTGCCTCATCTGTAGTAATAATGCCTTGTAATAATGATAAACCAAACATAAAAAATGCAGCATTTTTTGGGGCGATGACAACTGCATCCATATCCAGCATTGGTTTTCCAGCGCGGAACATAAATACCAATAGTTCCTGTTTTTTTAGCCATTCCATTGTCTCCTGGCGCAAGCCATCAAATGGTTTACCAAAACGTTCTTCAAAACGTTCTTTGTCCGAAGGTTCCTGATCACCAATGAGCATGCAATTTGGGTCGCGACGTCTTAAATAGGGATCCATATAATTAGCAGACAACCCATTCTTCACCTTATGAACAACTGCTTCTTTAATATCTTGTCCGTTGACATCATATTTCACCTCGAAAGTATCTTCACCCTGTGTTGAATGATAGGCTAATTCTTCTGCTGAATTACAAATGGTGTATCCCTGGCATTCCTGAAGAAGATTAATCACATGATCAGGAAATTTCATCGCTTTTAAATCCAAATTCATCGGCTTTTTTTATTAATTGATATATTTTGATGTAAAAATATAAAATTATCAATAAGGCACAACATCCTTGTTTGAATGATTTTGTTTTTTATTTCGCAAAAGTAGTTGTGCATTTATTAAAAAGGTGAAATTGGTTTACAGGTTCCGGGGAAATCAAAGGGAATTGTTAATTGTTGTGTAGTTGGCTTTTTGGGTAATTGGCTTAATGTCAGGCCAAGCAAGCGAACATGATCTTGTTGGTTCCAGCAATCGCTCAGTAATGCCAGGCCAATTGATGCAAAATCTTTCGATAAAATAGGTTGGTTAAATGTTTTGCTTTTGCTTACAATCCTGAAATCAGCATATTTTAGTTTTAGTGTAAGGGTATAACCTGTTTTCTGATGTTTTTTTGCCCGATCTGTTAATATTTCTGCCAGTTTATTAACTATTCTTTGAAGCATCGCTTTTTCTTTGATATCCCGGTTGAAAGTCCGCTCTACGCCAACCGATTTCCGTTCCTTTTTAGGGTTAACTGTTCGCTGATCAATTCCCCTGGCAATATTATAATAGTGGTGTCCGGCTTTGCCAAATAATTTGACAAGTTCATATTCTTCTTTTTTCCTTAGATCCTCACCATTATATATATCTATTTCATACATTTTTTTTGCTGTTGCCTTACCTACACCGTGAAATTGTTCAATTGGCATTTGTCCGATAAAAGAAAGTGCATCTTCAGGCTTGATGATAAATAATCCATTTGGTTTGTTAATGTCTGAAGCTGTTTTAGCCAGGAATTTATTATATGATATGCCGGCCGATGAGGTTAAAGAAGTGTTATTGAGTATGTTGTCTTTTATTTCCAGGGCAATTTTCCGGGCTTCTTCAAATGAGTTGGTTAGTGAGGATATATCAATATAGGATTCATCCAGTGATAAGGGTTCAACCAAATCGGAGTAAATTAAAAATATTTGTTGAATTTCCCTGGATATTGCTTTGTATGTATCAAATCTTGGAGGCTGGGCAATTAATTCCGGACATTTTTCTTTTGCCATTTTGATAGGCATTGCAGACCGGATGCCAAATTTTCTGGCTTCGTAACTCGCTGCAGCAACAACGCCGCGCTCACTCTGCCCGCCAACAATTACTGGCTTGCCTCTTAATTGAGGATGATCACGCTGCTCTATTGAAGCGTAAAATGCATCCATATCAATATGTAAAATAACTGAGGACATGGATTAATAATGCTTTTTTGCTTTCTGTAAAATATGAATTTATTTTAAATGATGGTTGATTATTTATTATTTTTGGATTAAAAACAAACCTTTTAAAATGAAAAATGCTATGTTTCACTTTCGTTTATTATTCCAGATTCTTTCCCGCTGTTTTTTTACCGGCTTCATTTTTTGTCAATAGAAATTTAAGATTAAAATGGAAAATAAACCAATTAATACATGGGTAAAAGAAGAACGTCCCCGTGAGAAACTTATACAGAAAGGCGCATCCTCATTGACTGATTCCGAGTTAATTGCTATTTTGTTGGGTTCCGGGAGTCGTGATATGTCAGCTGTTGAACTTTCGCGGCTTTTATTGAAAGGGGCTAACTATAAGTTTAGTCAACTGGCCCGCTTTTCTTACGATGAATTATTAAAGATTAAAGGTATTGGACAGGCAAAAGCAGTTTCTTTAATGGCTGCTCTTGAAGTTGGACGGCGGAGAAAGTTAGAAGTGGCAGAGGATAAAAAGAAAATTACATCAAGTGGTGATGTTGCCGGGCATTTTATTCCTGTTCTACAGGATGCCATCAATGAGGAATTTTGGATATTATTGCTAAACCGGGCTAATTATGTTATTGAGAAGATAAAAGTCAGCCAGGGCGGACTTGCCGGAACAGTAACTGATGTACGGGTTATTTTAAAGCATGCTCTTGACAAAAGGGCTTGCTCGCTTATTCTTTGCCATAATCATCCTTCGGGAAATAAAAACCCAAGCAGTGCAGACAGGAAAATCACAACACGTATTAAAGAGGCTGCTTCTTACCTGGATCTTAACGTCCTCGATCATTTGATCATATATGAAGATCAATACCTTAGTTTTGCGGACGAAGGGTTGTTGTGAGTGATTGTGTATAAAGTAATATTTACTCAATATTATTTATTAAGGTTCTTCCACTAATTTAATGAAAGCTTGCAAATTAAATTGTTTATATGTAGGTAAAATATGGTTTAAGGTCGTTTATATGTTGTATTTTAATGGAGATTGTTTGCCAAAAATGAGCAACTATATTGCATCAATCAAAAAACGCAATATTTAAACTACATGTACAACAATATTTTAACAATTTTATTTAACAGTGTCTTATATCATTTAATATTTAACCATTAAAATAAGAGTAGAACCTTTATTAATAATTCTTGATGCAGTTTATTGGAATGTTTTCGAGGAGTGAGATTATTTCACTGATTTATTTTGATTATTTTTGTTTTTTATAGTAAAAGATATGATAAGGAAAGCAAAAATAGCGGATGCCCAGAACATACATCATCTTGTTTCGGGATATGCTCAGAATGGTGTAATGTTAGGTCGCTCTCTTAATTCAATATATGAGAGTATTCGGGATTTTTGGGTGGCCATAGATGATGAAACCGATGACTTTATAGGATGTGTGGCTTTACATGTTGTTGGTTGGGAAGGATTGGCTGAGGTCCGCTCGCTTAGTGTCAACCAGAACCTGAAAAAGAAAGGATTTGGCCGTCTTTTACTTGATGCCTGCATGAATGAAGCGGCTGAACTCGGGGTTGAAAAGGTTTTCGCATTAACTTTTGTGCCTGATTTCTTCTATAAAAATCATTTTGAACTGATCGATAAAGACCAATTGCCTCACAAAATATGGTCTGATTGTATTGACTGCCCTTTCTTTCCCGATTGCCAGGAAATCGCCGTGATCAAAAAGGTTGAATAAGATTTATTTTAAAAGGTTCTGCCACTAATTTAATGAAAGCTTGCAAATTAAATTGTTTATATGTAGGTAAAATATGGTTTAAGGTCGTTTATATGTTGTATTTTAATGGAAATTGTTTGCCAAAAATGAGCAACTATATTGCATCAATCTAAAACGCAATATTTAAACCACATTTAAACTACATGTACAACAATATTTTAACAATGTCTTATATCATTTAAATATTTAACCATTAAAATAAGGGTAGAGCCTTTTAAAAAGGCTTTTCAGATTAACCGGTTATTGCGTGAAAAAATATTCCTTTCACTTATTCCCTGGGATTTTTGACATAATAGGCAACTTTCTCTATTGAGGTGATCATGTCATATTCTTCTACGTAAACGTTTGGCCCTGGATTGATCGGGACGGAAGTGAAATTTAGAATCCCTTTGATGTTGGCCTGTACTAATTTCTTACTCGCTTCAGCAGCATGTTCAGGGGGAACTGTAAGCAGTGCAATGTTGATTTGAAGCTGCTTAATTAAGGATTCAATTTCATAAAAAGAATAACAATGGATGCCTGAGATTTCTTTTCCTATTTTGGAGGGGTCAACATCAAATGCTGCAACAATTTTTAGCTTGGGGCGTTTGCCAAGGAAATATCCGGTAATGGCGCGCCCTAAATTTCCCATTCCAATAACCCCGACATTTTGGGAAAAACGACTGTCCAGAATTTGTCCTATAACAGCCACAAGCTCATTGATGTCATAGCCTTTTTTTTGGGTACTTGTATACCCTACGAACATAATGTCCCTTCTAACCTGAACAGCCGTTACATTATGTAATGCCGCCAATTCATGGGAATATATATGTGTCTTGCCGTTCTCAAGGCAATTTAAGAGAGAACGTCGGTAGGCACTTAATCGTTCGACTGTTTTTTCCGGAAGAGGCATATATTCTATAACGATTATTTTTGATCAAATCAAAATGTTGATAATAAATTATTGATTATTATTCAAAGTATCTTTTAGTTCAATGTAATTGGGTTTGCCGATAATTTCTTTGTCTTTGTTTAGCAAAAATGTATTGGGGGTGTATTTTACATTGAATATTTTGGCGAATTCACTTTGCCACCCATTAAAATCCGAATAATTGATCCATTTGTCATATCCGTGGTCAGTGACATAATCAAGATAAATTTCTCTTTTGTTATCTACAGATATGGCAACCATCTCAAATAATGAACGGTCGGTTGTTTCATAAAGTTTTTTATATTCGGGCATTTTCTCAGTACAATGCCCACAGAAAGTAGCCCAGAAGATAACTAAAGTGTATTCGGCATCAATATCATGGAGACTGTATTGTTTTTGGCTAAAGGGGTCCCGGAATTCTATATCCGGAACTTTTTTTCCCATGCCTAATTGAAGGTATTTCTGCAATGTTTTATGCACCTCGTTGTTGGGGGAGTGGCATTTGTTTTTCTCGGATTCTTTTGCCAGAAACTCAAGGACTCTTTGCCGTTTTTGTTTCTCGAAAAAATGAGTTAGATAAGAAAGCACATATTCATACACTTTGTCATTGATAAATGCATGTAATAAAACTCTTTCAGCTCCCTGGATCAGCAGGCTGTCCTGATCACGTTTGATAAGTCTCGGATCTTGATAGAATTGCAGATATTCTTGTATTTTGGAAGGAATCCGTGAAGAATGAATTATTTGAGGGTTATTAAAAGGAAATGGCTTTAAAAAGTTTTTCCGTAAATGTCGCATGCTTTCTTCCTGGGTCCAGCGTGCATTAAATGCAGGAATTTTATAAGTTAAATAAATGGTTGAAAGAAAATCATTATTCTGATTTTGCGCAAGGGTGTCAATGTAGGTGTTTATTTTTTCACCAATTTCTTTGATTGCTTTTGCTATTTTTGATAGATTTTCTTCATCATTTTGATAATACTGTAATTTATTGCGCATGCTCCCGAAAGAGCTCATTAAATCCTTATACTCATAAAGAAACTTATAATATGCTTCGTTCAAGGGCGAATGTTTAAATTCAAGATCGTGGTACATGTTTTCAAAATTGGTTTCGAAAACAACATTTTGATGGCTGAAAAGAATGTTTAAAGGGCGCTCTTTTAAAATTTGGTTTGTATAATCACTTTTTAAAAAAAGTTTGTAAATCCCTGTGTCGTTTTTTTCTGACAATTGAAATGCAAAAGTTCCTTTGGAATTTGTCAGCGTTGTATCAATAATATTTTCCTGATGTCCGAATATTTCAGCAAGAAATACTGGTTTGTTCTCGTAACCATAAACAGTGCCTTGTATGATATATTGCTGGGCCAAAGCATTTGTATTGAATGCAAAAAACACCAGAAGAAGAAATATCATTGAACTTTTTATAGAATCCATGGTTGTGAAATCTAATAATCAAACACAAAAAAACCAAATCACAAATAGGGATTTGGTGATAATAAAATAATATGTAAGAAAAACCTTATTTAGTCAGACTCTTTATTGCAGGAGTTATTAAGTTTAGATCAATAAACTCAATTTTATCAACATTGTCATATGCAGGGCATCTTTTCTGTCCCTGACAGGCGCTGAACGCCAAAAGAGCAACTATTACCAAAATAAAAGCAGTTTTTTTCATAATTGTTATAGCAAAGGTTCATGACAAATTTAAGAAAATATTTTTTGTTATAGAATGATTTCTTTATAATTTTTTCAAAAAGCATCTGATTATTAAGATGGTAATTGGTCTTTAGTTTCTTCTGTTTTTTCTTGCTCATTTGCGTAAGCTGGGCAGACAATATGCCTGTTGCATGATGAAGCAAGCATTAAGAAAAGCAATAACCCCGCGAATATTTTAACAACCCTTTTCATGATAATTTAATTTATTATTAACACTTTTTTAATTATACGGGTAATTGAAAAAAAAGTTACTTAGATATGTCATATATATTTTTTGCTTTAATGTTTTTAAAAAGAACTTATTCTGTAAATGATCAATGAGTTATCGTTGTGTTTTTTGGATGAATGAATTTCCCTGAAGGCTTATCTCATAACCTTAGGCGTTTTTTATAAGCCTTCAGGGAGTTTCTTTTAAGAATCGGGATTATTTCACCATTATTTTCCTGGCAACAGAGTCTCCATTAAGATTGTTAATAACCCTGATAACATAATCACATTTATTAAGGTTTGTTGTCCGGATTGTTGCAATATTTTCCCTGGT
>CAZSGN010000007.1:0-22910 GCA_964606415.1 uncultured Bacteroidales bacterium | reverse complement strand
TTGCCTGTCCGTCTACTGACGGATTCTTTGCCTGTCCGTCCACTGACGGATTCTTTGTTCCTTGTTTCTTGTTTGTTGTTTGTTGTTCTTTGTGAGATATGAGATGTTAATTATGGACGTTTATTTGACAGGCTTAGCAGAATTGTAACAATATTGTTATCAGAACTCGGTTCATAAAAAATCATTTAATCAATTTATTGGAAACCTCTCTGCTCGTGATCAATCAAATATTTCTAAATGTAAATCTCCACAAAATATCGATACCCGTACAAGCGCAAAAAGAAGGGAAATTGAAAAAGAGGTATTTTTACTTGTTGGGTGTTGGTTTTTGGCAGTTGGCAGTTGGCTGTTGGCTGTTGGCTTTTGGCTTTTGGGTGTTGGGTGTTGGGTGTTGGGAAAGCGTGAGAAGGTTAAAGGGTGTATTTGCCGAACCGCTCTTGGCAGCAAGGGCAGATGCTTTATTGATCAACTATTTGGCAAAGATTAATCTAAAATTCCGCTCTCAATCGCATAACGGACAAGCTGGGCTGTATTTTTTACATCAAGCTTTGTCATGATACGCCCCCGGTGTCCCTGTACTGTCCTCTGGCTAATATAAAGTATTTCGGCAATATCATGACTGGTGTATCCCTGACAGATTAAGCTTAATACTTTCTGCTCCCTTCCGGAGAGGATATTACATGAATATTTTTCCCGGTCAGCCACTTTTTCTGATAAAGTGCCAATCACTATCTTTTCCATGCCTTTAACATCCAGGGTTGCAAAAATACTAATGGATTTAAGACCATGTTCCTTAGAACAATTATCAGGATTTACAAAAAGATAAGACGTAAAATCTATAGACTTTTTAATACCCGCAAACAAATAATAAAGTTGCTTTTGAAAAGCTTCCCGGTCTTCCTTTTTTATAAAGAAATCATTTGCACAATCAACAAGCTGATTCCTGGTCAGACCCACAATATCCAGAAAACGATCATTAACAAATAATATTCTTTCTCTGTCCATCTGAAAAAAACCAACCTGAGGATTCATGCCCAATAAATTCTTATATGCTTTGCCACACTTTCTATTAAACTGCTCCTTCTTATTAATAATTTGTCGTATTACATCCCGCAACTCATCATTTTTAAATGAACGAAAAATAAACCCATCCACACCTAAGAGCATTGATGATAGGTACAATTGCTCATCAAAATGATTCATGATCACATAAAAAGGAACCGAGGAAGTAACTTCAATCTGCCTTAGGATATTACAAAAATTAAATAACCGGTCGGGGTCATTGTTTCCTGAACAAAGAATTAAATCCGGAATATCTTCTGTCAATATGCGCATGCCTACAGATATCCTTAGCGTTTTGAAGACTTTGTAGCCAATACCGGACAGGACCCCTTCTAACAAATCCGCGTATCTCTTATCCTGCTCTATAATCAAGATCTTTTTCACAAGAACATATATTTGGTTAAACGCTTGTAATTCAATTAAATACAGATCCATTTTTTGAGCGAACGTGGTATCTGTTGCCGGGCACCCACAAGACAAACACACATCCTCCGGCGAACCCTCACTTTTTAATACCACTGTTTATATTAGCTTCGCTGCGCTCACCCCTAAAGGGGATTCGGTTCATACCCTTTTTTCTTAAATCAATTATTTTCCATTTTATAAACCTTATGGTGATGGTTTCATTGGAATATACTGATAACATTATCAAGAATATTTATGGAAACTACAATATTTATACGATAGGACAATGTATTTTTTTACCTGTTTGAAAGAAATTAGGTATTTATACCCCATGCATTCTTCCAATGCATAAATTACATAAACATTCTGCAAGAAAGAATTACATAAAAATATACAGAAAATAGAAGGAATAAAAAATCATGAAAAAAACTTAGCGGGATATATGCCATGCCGGCTATAAAAAAAGCATCATAAACCATTCAAATGCTAATGATGTTTTGTGATCAGCAGAAGTTGAATTTGGCAAAGCAGAACTAATATAATAAAATAAAAGACTCAATAACAACATCCATCAGGCAGTGATCAATTTGTTTTTTATGGCATAAGCAATAAGGCTGGCTGTATTTTTAACAATAAAAATATTTAAACCATCGGTCTTTTATTGCAGTTCCCTCTGGTTATTCATAGACAAATATCACTTGTAACTAAATATCTTCCCGGTTATTTTCATTACATCCGGATTTTCGATCATTAATCACATGATGAATGTTTTTTGAAAAATAAAAATCCCCTTTTGAGACTTTCCGGACAGCCTCTTCAATTTCATCCATGCATGAATCTTTAAATAAAATTCCTTTTACTCCGGCCTGGATCATTTCCATCACATAATTCTGATCTTCGTACATAGTCAAAGCAATTACTTTAACATCTCTACACATATTGATGGCTTTCTTGGTTGCTTCAACACCATTCATTATAGGCATTTCAATATCCATAATAACAACGTCCCCTTCAGCAAATTTATCCGCATCAAGAAATTCCTGTCCTGTTGCTGCCTCGCCAATAACCAAAGCTTCAAATTTGTTTTCTAATATATACCTTAAGCCTTCCCTGAAAGTATCATTATCATCAACTATAAACAATTTCAAACCCTTTAACATGACAAATTTGTTTTTATATATTAACAACACATATTCCAAATGCAAGTTACGTGATAATAGAAAAGAAGTAAAGGGGGAAAACAACCATTTTTAAACAAGGGTTAACCCTTATTTTCCTCTAAACAATTTCACTCATCCCCACATCTTCTAAGTCGTTTAAGTGATTTCTGATAAGTATATCTCAATTTGGGCAAAAATAAGTTCAATCCAAATTGATCAATCCGGATTTGAATGCCTGCAAGGCAGCTTCCATGGAATTTTTGCAGCCGGTTTTATGAAGTAGATTAGTCTTATGGCCTTCAACCGTTTTCAGGCTAATACAAAGCCTTCCGGCAATTTCTTTATTGGTTTTCCCACCACATATCAATTCAAGAATCTCCTTTTCCCGCACAGTCAGATTGTCCGGAATATTCGTTCTGGCTTGCTTTTGCCATTTAACAATTTTATTAAGCACATTTGGACAAAAATAATAATAGTCATTCATTACATTAGTAACCGCTATTTTTAACTCCTCTCTGGCAGCATCCTTGATAATCAACCCTCTGGCCCCGGCCTGCATCATTTGCTCATGATATTTCTGATCGTTATGCATCGTCAAGGCAATGATTCTCAATTCTGGAAACAAAGCCATTGCCCTGGAAGTTGCTTCGATACCTCCCATACCTGGCATATTGATATCCATAAATACCAAATCAGGAACTGTTTCATTAAGCATCGAAAGAAAAGTCTCTCCATTAGGAGCTGTCAACACCTTCTTCGCTCCTATTATATGCTTCAACAAAAAAGCCATCCCTTCTCTAAAAAGTTCATGATCATCAACAAGAAAGACAGTATATGGCATTTTGCGTGGCATAAAATCATTATTTTAATAAATTACAGTTGAGTGATTATTTTTATCAATCATAAGCTAAAAATTCTGGTCAACATCCTGTCACGATGCGAAAAAGTTAAAGCAAAGTTGAACGATACTCCGCATTGCACGTACCACTCAACTCAGGTATTAAAAACATTCATTCATTCTTATATGATTTCTTGCTCAAAAATTAAACAATACTAAACCAGAATTATGAAAAAAAAAATTTGCTTTCCAAAATTGTTTTTATAAATTGCGTTCCTTAGAAATATTATTTATTCATTAAACAAAGACAATTATGTTGATTAAAAGAAAAAAGTCAATCATTAAGAGTATTGCAGCTAGCTTTTTATTAATCCTGTTTTTTAGCAGTTGCCAATCAGGAAATCAAGACGAAAAAAGTAAAAAAGGACAGGACACTGAAATGCAACAGGAGAATCCTGGAGAAATGCAACAACAACCAGCAAGTGCCGGGGAAGTTAGTGACGAAGAAATCAATTTATTCGTTGATGCATTTGAAGAATTAAGATCATTGCAACAAGAATTCCAAATGGAAGCTGTGGAGATGATCAGAAATTCAGACCTGGGCATGGAAAAATACCAGGCCATTGCTCAACAAGAACAAAATCCTTCTCAGGAAAGCGATCAGGAGTTTTCTCAAAAAGAAATGGATTCGTTTGATGATTTATCTAAAGAATTAGAAAGCATACAACAAAAAATCCAATCTAAAAGTGATGAGGTGATCAAAGAACAGGGAATGGACCCAAATCGCTATGAAGAAATAGCCAGATCTGCACAAAATGACTCATCTCTCCAACAAAGACTCCAGGAAGAATTATCAAACAGACAACAGGATATGCCGCAACAACAAATGCCTCAACAGCAACAGCAACCTCAACAGCAACAGCAGCCTCAGCAGCAACAGCCTCCTCAACAAGGCCCTGCACCAGCACCACAACAATAAATAAGCATTAGCCTATATAATGCCTGTAAATAAATGATTAAAAAGAGCTGGTTTCTTATTAAATACAGAAGCCAGCTTTTTTTATACAAATCCTCTTAATGGCAAACATTTTAGCAGGCTAACACACTTTTTTCTTCAGCGTATTAAAAGGCAATACAGTCAAAAAATCAAATATTTCTATTGGATTCCATTATGAATTAATTATTTTTGATTCTGATGATTTTAAAAACTAAAAAAAAAAAATTATGATGTGTATTAAAGAAAGAAAAAGAACCATCAAACTACTTGCAACAAGTTTATTATTGACCATTTTCCTGCTTAACAACCAGGCTCAACCACAACAAGGCGCACCTCCAGCAGGCATGCAACCGCAACAACAAGAAGCTACTGATATAGGAGAGGTTAGCGATGACGAGATCACTAAGTTTATAGATGTGTTTCAAGAACTGCAATCATTGCAACAAGAAACACAAATGAAGGCTGCTCAAATGATCAAAGAATCTAATCTTGGTATGGAAAAATACCGTGAGATAGCTACTGCTCAACAAAACCCTTCTGAAGGAAGTACAGAAGATTTTAGCGAAGAAGAAATGAAGGAATTCAATGAATTATCAGAAAAACTAAATGGTTTCGAGCAGGAAATTCAAACAAAGAGTGAGGAAAAGATCAAAGAAGCAGGAATGGAACCAAGTCGCTATGAAAGCATAGCACAAGCTTCTCAAAGTGATTCTGCCCTCCAGGAAAGATTACAAAAAGAACTATCAAGCCGTCAGCAACAACAGCAAGGTGCTCCACAGCAAGGTGCTCCACAGCAAGGTGCTCCTCAACAAGGTGCTCCTCAACAAGGCGCTCCTCAGCAAGGTGCTCCTCAGCAAGGTGCTCCTCAGCAGCAAGCTCCTCCTCCACCTTCGCCAAAAGAATAATAAATTATAAAAAAAACTGGCCTACAAGCCAGTTTTTTTTATGCTTATTTTTTTGTCACGAATTTCCTTAACCTTTAGTTTATCAAAAACCCAAATTGAGCGATTCCGCTCAATCGATTAAGAAAATGTATGCATTTCAATTCGTTTAAATCGCTCAACTTAGGTAAAAATAAATTTAGTTCTCCCACTAATTTAATGAAAGCTTGCAATTTGTTTATATGTAGGTAAAATATGGTTTAAGATCGTTTATATGTTGTATTTTATTGGAAATTGTTTGCCCAAATGTAAAAAAACCAATAAAATCATAGGCGTAAAATACAGATTCTTTTTCAGCCCTCCTTAATATGATCCTGATCCAGCACTATCGCTTTCAACCCCTTTCCCATCAGACAACACATCTCGTCCAAAACACGTCCAAATACGTCCAAGTATAATTGTACGAGAATGTCAGCGTTTGACCAATGATTTACTTCTGCTTATTAGTATCTTAAATGATGAATGAAGCTCAAAAGCCCGTAAAACAAAGGAAACAATGCCTTATAACTGATTTCATGAAACAAAAAATATGAAAACAACAAAAATCACCAAAATCCATGTTATCAGCTATTTAAAACAAGAAAATGCAACATTTGTTTCATCATGCAACATTTGAGCAAAAGAATCTTTTATTTAATACATAAAATATGAAAACTAAAAAACTAAAAAAAACAGGGCGGAATCGTGGGTTATTAAAAATGACCGGTGCAATGATCATTAGCATCTTTACTTTATCAAACGGATGGGCGACACATCCCGATTTGGACACAGCTGATGTCTGGGTCGAGGTCAATAATGGATTTGCTAAATGTGCTCCCATTGGGGAAAGTGCAGGCGAAGCTTTCTGCTCCCAGGATCAGTTTCGTGTTGTAGATATGATTCACAGACAAGGAAGCATGTATGCTTATGTAAAGTATGTGAGCAGTGATGATTCGGAGAATGAACCAAGCAACACGGCCGAGTGTTCCCGTGGCTTATTCCGGCATGACACCATTACAAATAAATGGGTACGAGTCGCTAACATGACTTATGAGTCTGGATATGATCGTTTTCAATTGCGCACCAATGGAGAGGATATTTTTGCGATTCAACAGGGTGTTGTTTATAAATTAGTTGAAGATTCATTCACTGTTGAATGGGCCCATGGAGCTGACTCAACCGTCTTATTTGACCTGGAGCCCGGAACATACGATGTAACAGTAACTGATGATCATGGCTGCACCACCCATGACTCTTATGAAATAACAGAGCCTGATACGGCTATATGGGTGACGGCATCTTATTCAGATCCATCCACGTCTGGCATACAGGACGGCAATATCACGCTTACAGTAGGAGGAGGAACCACTCCATACTCTTATGAGTGGTTCACATCCGAGGGAGACGGCTTAGAAACAAATCAGAAAGACCAGGATTCGCTGTCAGGTGGCATTTATGAGCTCACCATCACCGATGATCAGGTTGTACTACAAATCAATCATGGGAACTCTATGAGCCCGGCGCTTTACGTGTAATAGATACCATTATAACACCTGTTACAACTTGTTACGGCGACTCAACAGGGTCAATAGAAATACATATTAACGGAGGGACTCGTCCTTATTCATTATCCAGTGGATGGACACAGACAAATGATTCGGTTTTCACCATTACAGAAATGCCGGCAGGAAAAATAGAGATGACACTGGAAGATTCAACAGGTACAGAGCGAGTGGAAGAATACACCATTGAAGGGCCGGATTCCATGCAGGTTGACACCACGATACAACAGATAGACTGCTATGGCAATGATAATGGGGAAATATCCCTGTCAGTTCAAGGCGGTACCCAACCTTATCATTATGCATGGAACCCAGCTCAACAGGATACGAATGTCATCAGCGGTTTATCGCCTGACACATACCGGTTTACCGTTACTGACGCCCAGGGTTGCACCAGCAGCGGGGAGCGAACTATTGAGGAACCAGATTCCCTGTACCTGACAACAAAAGATGATAGTGCTAAATGCTACGGGGAAAATAGTGGCTCTATTTCATTAAATGTCACGGGAGGAACACCTCAATATGGTTATAACTGGAGTGATGGAAGTACTTCTGAATTATTCATTGCCAAACCGGCAGGTATATATGAGGTAACGGTCACTGATGCGAATAGCTGTACTGCTGTAGCAAAAGACACCATTCATCAACCTGATTCAATAGATATTGAAGTCGTCAATATTGACACCGTTGTTTGCTACGGTGACAGTGACGGCGCCATAGATATTGAAGTGTCCGGTGGTAATGGTGGTTATACATATAAATGGCTGGATGAGAGTCAGGAAATAGCGACGACACAGGATGTTTCTCAATTAACACAAGGAACTTACTGGGTTAATGTCAGTGATCAAAAAGGCTGTCCAACATCACCTTTAGTCAAAGCAATTGAAGTCGGAGGTCCTGAAGATCCAGTATTTATTAAGAATTTCATTACCGATTCAGTAAAATGTCACGACGAGCAAAACGGGGCCATTGAAGTAGTAATGAACAGGAGCATCCCTGAAGATACTTATGAATGGAGCAAGACAGAAGACCCAACATGGAATGCAACCGGCTCATCAATCAGCAATGTTTCAGGAGGCACCTATCATGTAACTGTTACTTATTCGGGTGAGTGCCAAATTGACGGCCATGTTGAACTGCCTTCCCCTGATCCGTTAAGCCTGGATGCAAATATTGAAGGGCCCCGCTGTTTTGATGGCAATGGATATATTGAGGTGGATACAGATGGTGGAACACCTTTTCCGGATGGTAGCTACCAATACGAGTGGTCTACTGGCCATCAGGAAAATGTAATACAAAATCTTTATGGCGATTCCACTTATAGCGTCACTGTAAGCGATAAGTTTGGCTGCACCGTCAGCAATACTTATCAAATGCCAGAGGCACCTGACCCATTGGTCATAGAAGAATCCGAAATCACTTATCCATTCTGCGAGCGTACCAGTGATGGTGCTATTCGTTTAGTTATCAGCGGCCCACCACACCAGTTGACCTGGAGTGATCAATCTTTAAATGATTCAGAAGTAAGAGATCTGAGTGTTGGTAAATACACTGTAACGATCAGCAGTGAAATTGACACCATGTGTCATATTGATACCACTTTCCATCTATCTCCTGAAAACCAATCATGTGTCAATGTACCCACAGCTTTTAGTCCAAACGGGGATGGTGTCAATGACAAATGGAAAATTAAACGGTTAAGGGAATTGTATGGAGATGTTTCCGTCAAGGTCTTCAACCGCTGGGGTGAAATTGTTTATCAAAATGATAGCTACAAACCATCCAAAGCATGGGATGGTACCAAAAACGGGCAGCCTTTGCCTGTTGACTCATACCATTATGTTATTGACCTGGGAGAAGGTGAAGAACCACTGACCGGATAAATAACGCTGTTAAGATAGAAAAAACGGAGAAAACATACCGTGTGTAACAAAAAATCCCTGAATGCCGGAATAGCTTATATAAAAATTTTATATCATTAAAATATAATCCACAAATAATAATCATTTTTAAATTTCGCCAGGTTTTTATTCTATAATCCCGGAGGGATGTCCTGTTTGTAGTAATAAAGTAAATACCTCCCAATATTCCAAGCTCCGTTAGGAGCGTCCTATTTTGCTTGCTGAAACAGGGACAGGGAATGATTATATGTTTCTTCTTTTTATGGATTAAGACGATTTTGATTAGATGTTTTAATGTGTCAAAGTAGAATGAAAATGATTCAAGATAAAAAGCGAATCAATTTTACGACATGATGAATTGTTTTTATGTTTTTATAAGTCATTGATTCACAGTACGGGGTCAGGATTTCTGAATTTTTTGATTAATTCACACTATTGTCCGGTAAAAATTAATGCACAACCCTGCATCTACTGCAAATAGTTTTATTCATACAGGTCGCCCCGAGGGGCTCTATTTTGTTTAGATTGTATCTTACTACTTATAGGTCGTCACTGCGTGACTATAATAAGCTGCGTAGCAGCGTCCTGATTGTAGAAAATTAAAATAGATGAAGTAACATAACCGCGTAGCGGTGACCTGTTATTTTTTATCGGACACTTGATTAAATCACAAAATTATTGATTACTTGCTAACTCATTTTTTTGGCGGATAATGCAGCCCCAATTAACCCAGCCTCATTTAATAATTTCGCAGGCTTTACAGGCGTATTAATATTAATTTGATCGCCATATTTCTCCATTTTTTTACTTACGCCACCACCAATAATAATTAAGTCCGGCCAAAAAAGCTGCTCCATGTATGACAGGTACTCATTAAACCTGGCTCCCCACTCAGTCCATGAAAGTTCCTCCTGCTTTCTTATCCCATCTGAACAATATTTTTCCGCTTCAATACCATTAGGCATGATAATATGACCCAATTCCGAATTGGGAGTCAGTTTTTTCTTTGAAAACAATACCGTTCCAATGCCGGTACCAACAGTGAGCAATAGAACAAGCCCCTTGTTTTTTTTGCCTCCTCCAAATTTCATTTCTGCTAATCCGGCTGCATCCGCATCATTAACAACCCTGACAGAATCTTTTGTCTTTATATTAATCATTTTTTCCACATTCACGCCAATCCAGGAATGGTCTATATTTGCAGCAGTCATAACAACGCCTTGCTGTACCACGGCAGGAAAACCCACCCCAATTGGGCCCTTCCATTTAAAATGTTCAACCAGTTCAGCAATTACATCAACAACTGCATCGGGAGTTGCCGGGAGCGGCGTAGGAATTCTGTAGCGCTCTTTAGTTAACTCACCACTTTTAAGATCCACCGGGGCTCCTTTAATACCAGAGCCACCTACATCAATACCTAATACTTCTTTGTGCTTCATTAAATTTTGTTTTTAAAATAGAAATTGAAAGATAATCAGAAAATTTTGAATAAAAAAAGAACACAGGCTTACGTAATTTTAAATTAAAATTATAACTTTAAAGATATTAAATGTTTCTGATTTTTTATTCCATTTTTTTGAATAAAAACCAAACCCTTATAAGCTATGTTCAATCAATATTTACCTGAACTAATCCGATCTAACAACAGGGTAATCATTCCCAAAGTCGGAGCCTTCATCCTAAAGAAACAAGATGGAGATGAAGTTGTCACCTTTAACAGTATCCTGAAATTTGATGATGGTCTTTTATCCGGAGTAATAGCAGAAAAAGAGAACCTGGAAAAGAATGAGGCCATAAAAAAAGTAGCAGAATACGCCAATCAAATTCTTGAAAAAATCAACAACGGGGAACAGTACAAAATAGAGGGTTTGGGAAATTTATATAAAGATGCAAATGGCAAAGTACAATTTCTTGATAGCAAAACAGCCCCTAAAGCCACAGCAAAAACAACCGCTCCCAAAAGCAGTAAATCTGAGCCCGCTAAAGAAAAAGAAGCTTCTCAAAAACCCGCTCAGGCTACAAGCAAAAAAGAAGAACCTGCTGCTACAAGTAAACAAAAAGAAGCAGAAAAACCCAAAGCACCCCCTGCAACTGATAATAAAGAGACTCCAAAAACAGATGATAAACCAAAAGCATCAGGCCAATCCACCAAAAGCAAAGATTCACTTCCTCCAAAACCACCCACTCAATCACCTAAAAAACCAACAAAGGAAGGCAACAACTCCTTCTTATGGGTTAGTATTGCAGTCATAGCAATTGCTATTGGGATCACAGTTTTTCTTCTCTTTTTTAATAAACCGGAAACCCAGGAAGACCCACTCTTTACAACAGAAGAGATGAAAGCTGACTCAACGCTTGCTGCCGAAGAAGAAAAAATTCTTAAAGAAGAAAAAGAAATTGAAGATAAAAAGAAAGACATAAAGACAAATACGCCCGAGAAATCTGATCAAAAAACATCAGAAGAAAAATCAGAACAAGAAACCCAGTCTACAACGAATAAAACAAAAAAGACCACAACAAGCGGAAAACAGTATTATATTGTAGCTGGCGTTTTCCAGGTTGAGCAAAATGCAGACAATTATGCCCAAAAACTGCAACAAGAAGGTTATGAAGACGCACAAATATTTGGAATACATAAGGGCATGCATGCCGTGTGCTATGATTTTTCTACAAATTACAATGAAGCTCTCCAGAAATTAAAAAACATCAGAAAAAACAGAGAGCCTAATGCATGGCTGCTTCATTATTGATATTGCCTTAAAATACTAAAACGCTATCCGGCAAAAGCTGATTATTTCGCTGAAACACTTGTTTAAAGTGGGACGAAATAAGCCAGGAAAATAATAATCGTGGCTGGCTTTCGGTTTTTGCTATATTGAAATTCAAGGTAACTATAATAAATCAAAAGATATAAATCACTGATTTTAAATTACAAAAGTTTCGCAATAACTTATAAAACACTAATTATCAAAACACAGGGCTAAGTTATTGATTTTTAGATTAGTTAAACATTCTATTTCTGGATTCTAAACATGTTATTGCCATATAAACTTTCTTCTTTTTTTCGTGCTAAAAAGCGAGATTTTAATCGGTCAAATGGAGCTCGCCATGATTTTCAAAAACAATTTCACGGCATATCATAACTCCAAAACAGTTATAAAAATATTGTCATGGCTCGGTTCTGCCAGATGGAAAAAACATGCTAATGGCAAATCACCAGTTTTCAAAAGTCACGACTGTTTTACCTGCCCGGATAACCCACAAAACTATTTTCTTGACTTGTAACAAAAAATCCCTGTATCAAATATTATAAAACAATACGTCAAAAAACAAAGATATATTAAACTTATCTTAATGTCAGATGGCACAAAGATAGGGGTGAAACTATTCCTCTGACTGCAAAAACAATTTAAATGTATATTTGTGAAAAAGTTACTGGCATAATATCTATGGTTTATTTTGATTTCTTTTGTTTATCATTAAAATCATTTCACCCTTTTGAGTGTCTTATCTTTTTGGACATTATTATTCATTGTTGTCCGGTAATTTTTTTGTTGAACAAATTGCAACCATGAGCAAAAGTATAAATTTTAACGGACAGCCCCTATTTAATCAACTTTTGAGACAGACTTTTATTCTGAATGTAGCGAAGATTCATATTTTAATTTTATCCATGAAACTTTTTCCCGGACAACAATGATTTTTATAATATTATTTTTTCAGACAGTTGTATGCCTAAATCAAAAGAATAATTTCTCTGTCTAAGATAGCTGCCAATTATTATTACTTTTGTAGCATAACTGAACATTAACCATTTTCAAATGACTCAAATGATTGCCCGGACCTTTCATGGACTGGAAAAAATCCTTGCTAATGAATTAGCCTCCCTGGGGGCTAAAGATATAGAAATCCGCAGACGCGCCGTCTCTTTTAAGGGAAATCAGGAACTATCCTATCGCGCTAACCTTGAGTTAAGAACGGCATTAGATATTTTAATTCCAATTGCCACATTTGAAGCTGAAGACGAAAATATTTTATACAAGAAAGCCATAGAAATCGCATGGACAGATTACATCAGTCTTGATAACACATTTGCTGTTAAAGCACTTGTGAATTCGAATCACTTCAGGCATAGCAAATATGTCGCACTAAAAACCAAAGATGCCATTGCAGATTATATTCGCCAAAAAAAAGGGAAAAGGCCAAATGTTGACACCAAAAATCCTGAAATCAGTATCATTATTCATATCTCAGGAAACCAATGCACTGTATCACTAAACAGCAGTGGCATGCCTCTTTTCAAACGAGGTTACAGAACAAAAACAGAAGCAGCCCCAATCAATGAAGTATTGGCAGCAGGACTTATTCTGCTATCTGACTGGAACCAAAACACTCTGTTTATTGATCCGATGTGTGGCAGTGGCACCATTCCTATTGAAGCCTGTATGATTGCACTTAACCACCCACCAAACCTTTTCAGAAGCGAATATGGTTTTTTTCACTGGCCGGATTTTAATGAATCATTATGGGAGAAAGTAAAGAAGGAAGCCGAAAAGAACATCCGTAAATATGCTCCCCGTATCATTGCCAGCGACCAATCTTCACAAGCTATCCGAACAACAAGAAAGAATATACAAAACGCTGGCCTTCAGGATTATATAAGAACGAGGGTGTGCGATATAGCAGAACTCAATCCACCCGAAAAAGGCATATTAATATTCAATCCTCCTTATGGAGAACGAATGGGTAAAGACTCCGTTCTTGACCTTTACAAATACATAGGAGACACCCTTAAACAAAAATTCATTGGCTTTGAAGCATATATTTTAAGCTGCAATAACGAAGCTATAAAAAAGACAGGGCTCCGTCATACTTTTTCTTATCATTTGAATAACGGAGCCTTGAGCTGTAAATTTCGGAAATATGAACTTTATGAAGGAAGCAAAAAAAAATAAATTATTCTTCTATATTTAGAACTTCCTTGCGGTATTCATCAATTGGCATGCAGGAACAAATCAGATAACGATCACCATGAGCATCATTCACTCTTGACACCGACGGCCAAAATTTTTTCTCTAACAACCACCTAACAGGATAGGCTGCCTTCTTCCTGTCATAGTCATGCGGCCAGTCATCCGAAGTCATTTCTTCTACCGTATGCGGAGCATGCTTCAAAACATTATTTTCTTTATCAGCTTTCCCATTTTCAACCTCCTTAATTTCAGCGTAAATACCAGCCATGGCATCAATAAAACGGTCCAGTTCTTCTTTTGATTCACTCTCGGTAGGCTCAACCATCAAAGTACCTGGCACCGGGAAAGAAACAGTAGGAGCATGAAAACCATAATCCATCAACCTTTTTGCCACATCAATTTCAGAAACACCCGTTTTTTGTTTAAAGGGACGGATATCAATAATTAACTCATGGGCAACACGCTCGTTTTTATTCGAATACAAAACAGGGAAATACGCGCCCAATTTCTTTGCCAAATAATTGGCATTTAAAATCGCGATCTGAGCCGAGCGGGTTAAACCATCATCCCCCAGCAACTTACAAAAAGCATAAGATATCGGAAGAATACTGGAGCTCCCAAAGGGCGCGGCAGCAATAGCCCCAATGCCCTTTTTCCCGCCGGTTTCAAATAAAGGATGAGTAGGCAGGTATTCGATCAGATGATCAGCCACAGCAATAGGTCCCATTCCCGGGCCACCACCTCCATGAGGGATGGCGAAGGTCTTATGTAAATTAAGATGACAGACATCCGCACCAATTAATGCCGGATTAGTTAATCCAAGCTGCGCATTCATATTAGCCCCATCCATATAAACAAGTCCTCCGTATTCATGCACCACATCAACCATGCTTTTTATCTCATCTTCAAAAACACCATGAGTAGAAGGATAAGTAACCATAAATGCAGCTAACTGGTCTTTATGTTTTTCAGCTAGACTCCTAAGCTCATCCATGCAAATATCCCCCCCATCATTACATTTAACGATAACAGGTTTCATGCCGGCTGTAACCGCACTAGCCGGATTAGTACCATGAGCCGAAGCAGGAATCAATGCAATATTTCGATTATTTTCTCCTCTTCCACGATGATATTCGCGAATAACCATTAATCCGGTATATTCGCCCGAAGCACCTGAGTTTGGCTGAAAAGAAACAGCAGCAAAACCAGTTATTTTTTTTAAATCATTGGCCAATTCATGAATCAACTCATGATACCCTTCGACCTGATCCAATGGAGCAAAAGGATGAATATTACCAAACTCGGGCCAGCTTACAGGTATCATTTCCGCTGCGGCATTCAGTTTCATTGTACATGAACCCAAAGGAATCATTGAATGAACCAAGGAAAAATCTTTCTGCTCAAGTCGTTTAATATACCGCATCATCTCTGTTTCTGTATGATAACGATGAAAGATATGCTGCGATAAGAAATGATCTTGCCGAAGAAATTCATCCTTAAGGGACCATTCCGGATCATCATCCTGCAGACGATTCCATTTTACTCCTTTCGCCACTGCAAAAAGACCTAAAATAACACTCACATCCTCAATCGATGTTGTTTCGTCCAGGCTGATGCCAATATGATTATCATGAAAATAACGCAAATTGATTTCATTTTCAACAGCCAGTTCCCTGATCCTGTTTTTAAACTGCTGATCGGGCAACTGCACCTTTAATGTATCAAAAAACTGCTCATTAACAACCTTATAGCCTATCTCCTGCAAGCCTTTACTTAACTGAGCGGTTCTCCGGTGTATCAGCCCGGCAATCTCTTTCAACCCTTCCGGGCCATGATAGACAACATACATAGAAGCCATTGTTGCCAACAAAGCTTGTGCGGTACAGATATTGGATGTTGCGCGTTCGCGCTTAATGTGCTGCTCCCTTGTTTGAAGCGCCATACGGAGAGCATTGTTCCCAAATTTATCTATCGAAACACCAATCACTCTACCAGGTAGCTGTCTTTTAAATCTCTCCCGCGTAGCAAAATAAGCAGCGTGTGGACCACCATAGCCCATTGGCACACCAAATCTTTGTGTTGAACCGACGACAACATCAGCACCCCATTTGCCTGGAGGTATTAATAAACATAAACTCATGATATCGGCAGCAACCCCCACCATCATATTATTTTCATGGGCACGCTCAGCCAGGCGGGAATAATCATAAACATTCCCTTCTCCGTCTGGATATTGCACAAAAATGCCAAAAAGGGGTTCATTAAAATCAATATCCCGATAAGCACCTACTTTTAATTTAATACCAAGCGAATCGCAGCGAGTCTTAATAACATCAATCGTTTGTGGAAAAACCTTCTCATCCACGAAAAACTGATTAACACCACTTTTAACTGCATCCCTGGATCGGTTATTATACATCAGCACCATTGCTTCTGCTGCCGCAGTAGCCTCATCCAACAATGAAGCATTAGCAAGTTCCATACCTGTCAATTCTAAAGTTATGGTTTGAAAATTAATCAATGCCTCTAATCTTCCCTGTGAAATTTCGGCTTGATAAGGCGTATACGAAGTATACCAGGCAGGATTTTCAAAAATATTACGCTGAATAACTGAAGGTAACTCCGTCCCATAATAACCTAAACCAACATAATTTTTAAATAACTTATTACGTGATGCAATATCTCTGATCTTCCGGACATAATCGGCTTCATCGAAAGCTTCACCAATACCCATCGGCTCCTTATTACGTATGCCAGCCGGTATAGTTTGCTCCATCAATTCATCAATTGATGATGCACCTATCTCGTGCAGCATGGTTTTCACATCATTATCATTAACACCTAAATGTCTGTTTACAAAATCTTTTTTCATAACAAATTATACTTTTAAAAACATCAATGCGCGCGATTCTAAAAAATACAACGCGTTTAAATCACGATAAGTTGCAAAATAAAAAGAACGAACACGCATATAACAGTTTGAAAATCAAGGAATTTATTTATAACTCAAATTGTGTGATTCCGCTCAACTTAATTATAATATTTTTAAGCCGGCACTTTAAAAAAAACATCATTATCCAATTAAAAAAGGATTGGATTTTTTCTCTTCATTAATCGTTGATGAAGGGCCGTGCCCTGAATAAATCATGGTTTCTCCGGGTAAAACCAATAATTTATCTCTGATGCTATTGATTAATGTTTGGTAGTCTCCTCCAGGCAAGTCTGTCCGGCCTATCCCTTGTTGAAAAATCACATCTCCGCTAAACAAGATTTTATCTTCCCTGAAAAAATACCCCATGCTTCCGGGAGAATGCCCCGGCAAGTAAATAAAATCTACCAACCTTCCATTCCAGGATTGTGCCTCTTTTTCCTCACTAAAAAGATCAGGCCTGGGCGGTTTTTGAACACTCAGATTAAAAAGAGCAGCAAACTCCGCTGCCTGTTCAACAAGAAATAAATCATGCTCATTCATTTGAGGCGTTAAATCCCACTGTTCTTTAATAAAGGCAGCACCCATTATATGATCAACATGGCCATGCGTTAACCAAACCTTATCAATCTGAAGATTATTCTGTGAGAGAAACGCTTTAAGAGCCTCCTTTTCCTTGTTATCGGCAAATGCTGGATCTATCAGCACACTTTTCCCTGTTTGATCATATACCAAATATGAGTTTACCTGAAAAGGGTTGCAAATAAAGGTCTTAACATTCATCATAACAATCACTTATTTCTCACCAACTCCTTTCAACAAAGGTACAAATACATATGTCCCATGCTCACTTTTTAGTAAATCTTTTTCTGTTTTTTTCTCTAACAGTGTCATTTTCTGCTCCTTATAATCACCAACGGGAATAACCATTTTTCCACCATTTTTTAACTGATTAATCAGTTTGGCCGGGATTTCCTGAGCGCCCGCTGTAACAATAATACGATCAAAAGGTCCATAAGTTGGTTTTCCTTCATAACCATCACCATGAAAAAGCATTGGTTTATAGCCCATGCGTGCAAGAATATTACTCGACTTAACAAACAATTCTTTATGTCTTTCAACAGAAAAAACCCGCGCCCCCATTTCTGCCAATACAGCGGTCTGATAACCTGATCCCGTCCCCACTTCTAAAATTTTATGGCGGGGTTTTACATCAAGCAACTGTGTCTGAAAAGCAACCGTAAAAGGTTGAGAAATCGTCTGACCAGCACCAATAGGAAAAGATTTATCCTGATAAGAAAATTGAATAAAACCACTCTCCATAAAATAATGACGCGGAACTTTGCCTATAGCCTCTAAAACACCAAGATGTTCAATTCCTTTACGAATTAATACATCAACCAACTTTTTTCTTAACCCTTTATGTCTAAAGGTATCATTCATTGTTTAATAGATTTTATTAACATAAAAGAGTTAATAAATAAATCAAAAACCTTACCCGCTTATAGTTCACTTCATTTAAGTTTGCAATTAAAGAAAGAACATTGCCGTGTCGAATTTTCAAAATAATAAGCATCTATAATAATCAAATACGGTGGACTAACCTTAATTATCATTGAAGCCCAAAAATAACATTTTATGCTCGAACTTGCGATTTACACAAATCAAACTATTTCTGAAGCGTGGCTTCATTCCCTCAACCAGCACAAAAATATAAAAGTTACCGGAATCATTGATCCTAATCATCAAATTCCTCAAAATTTCCTTAACAGTCACCAACTCTATTATTCACCAAATATTGAAGAGATTCTTCCTCATTGCAATCTCATTATGGTATGTCAGGAAGTACAACTCAAGGCAGCAGAAATAAGTCTTATCATAAGAGCCTCAAAAGACCTTTTATTTGAAAGACATCCTGTGCATCTGCATTATGACGAGTTAAACTATTTAAATAAATTAGCCATGGAGGCGCATACTGCTGTAATGGTCAATAACCCCCTCTATTCCTCATCTCATATCCAGGAATTATTAAAAGAGATCAACCATCCCCAACACATTGCCCTCTCCGACTATTTACCTCATGATCTAAACACCAGGCAATATTCTCAATCCTTCATGGAAGAAACCGATTTAATTCTTCGCCTCTCATCAAGAAACCTTTTAAAAATTCAGGTGCAATCCATCAACAGCATCACCGACTCACCCGACAGGCTTGAATTACGCCTGGTATTTGAGCAGGGGCTTCATGCCAACCTTTTATTAAACCGAATATGCCAGAAAGAAGAACGCGAAATAACTATATACCAAAACAAAAAAGCCATCCAGAGCCATTTTGGTGATCAGGTATTCCTATCAGAAAAGAATAAACAGGGAACACACCACGATAAACTAATCCGGAAAGAAAAACAAACGTCATTATTAACAAACACATTAATTCCCCCCAATATATATTCCGGAAAAATCACCAATGACCTTCATTTCTCTCTTGACCTGCTAAAAATCATAAATCAGCTCAAAGAAAAAACTGTCAGCCCAAAAAGACCGAAATAAAGTTGACATTTCCCCAATCACAGTTATAGTAATCAAAATTGAGATTGCACAAACCACTCAAAAAGATTGCATAAAAATTCTTATCCCTTATAAAAAACAATAATCTACTCCATTAATCAGTTATAATCTTAAATAGAGTACCCTAAAATGAATTCATATAAACAAACAACCAAGTACATCACATCTGATTTGTTATCAGCTTTAATTAGCTGGGTACTTATATTCAATTACACAAACGAGAAAACATTCTCTCCGGATGTTTTTATTTCATCACTGTCCCCTCATACTTCTTTTTTTATATCAGGCTTAATCATTTATCTTTTAGGCTGTTTAATTGTCTATTATGCATCAGGATATTATAACAATCATATTTTTAAAAAAAGCCGCTTCGATGAATTAGGAGTAACCATTCTTTCTTCTTTTTTAAGTATTTTGATACTCTACATCATGTATTTGTCTTTCAAGACAGAGATCATAGGCAACTCTTCATTAAAATTTCTCACCTCAGCTTTCAGCATTCATTTTCTATTAACCTATCTGCCCAGATTAAGTTTAACCAGTCATATTAACCACAAAGTACAAAAACGGATTATCAGTTTCAATACACTCCTTATTGGCAGCAATCAAAAAGCACTTGATGCCTATCTTGATATCGAAAACCGCCCACACACCTCAGGCAATAAATTCATAGGATTTTTAAGTGTACATGGCAGTGGAGACAAGAAATCTGCTCTTGAAAATTACATTCCAAATCTTGGCTCCATTGATCAAATACATTCCATTATTCAACAATACCAGGTTGAAGAAGTCATTATTGCCGTAGAAAACGGGGAAAGGACAAAGATTGATCATATTATATCGATGCTGGAAGCAGATGATGTAGAGATTAAGATCATTCCCGGCATACACGATATTCTAACGGGAAGTGTTAAACTCCATAGCCTGACCGGAACACCGCTAATTCAAGTAACCAATCAACCCCTGCCCAAATGGCAACGAGCTATTAAACAATTTATCGACATAATTGGAGCCTTTCTCGGACTAATCGTCCTTTCTCCTCTTTGCATTATTATTTCCCTAATCATTATTCTCACCTCGGGTTTCCCGATTATATATAGTCACGAACGAATTGGTCAGTATGGCAAACCTTTCAGGATTTATAAATTCAGGTCAATGAAAAAAAACGGGGAAATGCTCGGGCCTGAGCTGGCAAATAAAGACGATAAACGCATTACTCCTTTTGGCCGAATATTAAGAAAATTAAGGCTTGATGAGATCCCAAATCTGGTTAACGTATTAATCGGTGATATGTCTTTAGTGGGCCCAAGGCCAGAAAGACAATATTTCATTGACAAAATCATGGAAAGAGCACCTCATTATAAACGTTTACAAATGGTGAAACCCGGGGTCACCTCTCTTGGGCAGGTTAAATTTGGATATGCCGAAAATGTAGATCAAATGATTAAACGATTAAGATACGATCTTATTTACATTGAAAACATGTCGCTTTACCTGGACTTTAAAATAATGATTTACACAATATTAACTATTATCCGGGGTCACGGGGTTTAATTTTTTCTTGCCCAGTGTAATGTACGTTGCTCCCTCTTGGCTAATTTTGCTCTCAATCAAAAGGATTTCCTCTGCTTTAAAAGACCCAAATGCCAAATGTTCATTATTCTCTATTTGTTGCCTCAATACATTTGGCTTATGCACTTTTTTAATCCGGCCTAATGTTAAATGCGGGTAATAATGCTCAGGAGGATTATCGATTCCGATATACTCTAATAATAATTCGTTCAGATCCTGATGTAAAGCAAGAAAATGATTTTGCTCTCTAATTCCAGCCCATATCACCCGGGGTTGGTGAATGTTCCGGAAAAGACCTATCCCCTCAATTAAAAAATCAAAGACGCACACCCCTGGATTCCATTCATTTAAACTAAGAAGCAACCTATCCAGCTGCACCACATCCATCTCTCCAAGGAATCGAAGAGTAACATGCAAATGGCCGGGTTGTGACCATTTTACTCTTCCCCACTTCAACTCCTCCTGGCGACGAATAAAAAACTCAAAAGATGCTGTTCTGTTAATTTTAACTGCAAAGAAACAACGAATCCCTGCCATTACAACTGACCATTTTCAATCTGAATAATAATCTTCTCAATAAGTCGGTCTTCACCAAATGGATCGTACCTGGATCTAAGGTCAGATCCAAATAAACGGGCCAGGCTTTGCCAGAAAAAAGCGGAAAAAGACCCCCTCATTTCTTTGACTAACTGATATGTTGTATTGCCCGTTTCCCGGTCAACCAATTTAATTAATAAACGCCCCTGGCTAATAGTCAGGCTTTTTAATTCCTCTTCAAACTCACTTCTTAAACGATTCTCTACTTTTTTAATGAATTTTTTCTTTTGGTACTCAGACTCAAGATTCACGAATTCTTCATTCATTTCCACCAATATTTCTCCAGCAATAATTGCATAAGGATAAACTTTTTTTATATCCCGGACTAAACGTTTAAATTTTCTGTAATCTCGCTTATTTTCAAATCCAGGCATAGGAAAAATAATAATCTCCCGCATCTCAACCCAGGGGACAGTATCTCCGTTAATCGCTTTTGCTTTCATAACAATCGTATTCTTCCCGTCCGCGCTTTCCATTCCACTCCCACTATCCTGTCCATCCAGTTGATAGAAAAAAAACATTAACCCAATGATCAAAAATATACAACGACACATTACCATTAATCTCAAAAACATTATTTTTCACTAAATTATCCAAATTTTAAAGATTAACCTGAGGACAATCTCCGATTATTTTTAAAATTTGCATGTTTACAAACATAACGTAATATCCTGCTATATGTTACCTAAAAACGATTCAAAAAGAAAACTTCGCATTGAAGAACTAAACAGGCCCAACGCCAGTGAATATGCAGAAATACCTAAACACCCCTTTGTCATCATTCTTGATAACATCAGAAGCCTTCACAACATAGGAGCTGTGTTCAGGACAGGAGACTCTTTTCTTGTTGAAAAAATATACTTATGTGGTATCACTGCTCAACCTCCTCACCGTGAGATACAAAAAACAGCTTTGGGGGCAACCGATACGGTAAGTTGGGAATATTATGAAAACACCTGTGACATAGCAGAACATCTAAAAGGAAAAGGTTATAAATTGTGGGCAGTCGAACAAACCCAAAACAGTTTCAATCTCAAAAAATTCATTCCTCAATTAGATTGTAAACACGCGCTCATTCTCGGGCACGAAGTAAGAGGAGTTGAACAGAAAGTTATTGATCTTTGCGATGGCTCACTTGAAATCCCGCAGGAAGGGACCAAACATTCGTTAAATATTTCCGTGGCGTCTGGCATCGTCATGTGGGAGTTCTACAAATATTTTACCAGAGACAAATAGTCATAGATATTCAAAAAAAACAGCGCTCCTCTTTTAAAATCACATTGAAACTTTAAACGATTATTCGATCACAATAGCAAAGCCACCAGCATTAGCCATCTCAAGGGTAAGTGTATCTAAAGAATTCACCATTTTAGATCGTAACGACAAACTTTCAGGATTTCGCTCAGTCCATTGATTATCGAGGAAC
>CAZSGN010000006.1:0-23194 GCA_964606415.1 uncultured Bacteroidales bacterium | reverse complement strand
AATGCTTTACATAAATCCCCTATACCGTTTTTGAATAGCTGTTCAAGTCATTTCTTAATGCAGGGTCAAACAACATAGCAACATTCCGGATAAAGAAAAAACCATCCGGAAGAATTTCAAATCCATCCTCTTTTTCAGCCACCAAACCGTCAACCACAAGCTCTTTTAGCCTTTCCGCATCATATCCGGTGGCATCCAGTATATCCTGTTTACTCACGTCCAATTGCATTGATAATTGTTCAAATGAAATATACTTATTACACATTACATGAGTAATCACTTCCCGCACAATAATTTGTTCATCAGAAAGATGATATCCTCTTTGTAATGGCCACTGTCCATTATTCATTAGCTGTACATATTTCACAGAATCCTTCTCATTTTGTCCATAAGCATTCCATAACTGGGTAATCCCGGTTGCCCCCATTGCATAAACCTGGCCGGAACGCTCGCGGGTTACATACCCCTGAAAATTTCTATAAAGGCTTTGGTTAAAAAAAGCTTTAGCTAATTCATCCTGCTTTAAAGCAAAATGATCCATTCCGATGGAAGCATAATCACCAGAAGTAATTTTATTATAAGCCAGCTCGAGCATGCCAATTTTTTCTTCCGGCCCCGGCAAATGATGTTTCTCAAGCGCCTCCTGATGTTTTTTCATCCATGGCACATGAGCATAAGAAAACGTTACCAATCGGTCCGGCCTTACAGATGTAATCTGCTCGATCGTTTCATTAAATATATCCAGGTTTTGGCCAGGCAAGCCATACATCAAATCGATATTTACCCTGGAATCATTATTTTTTTGTATGTGAGGGACAAGCTCTTCCAGCGGCATTGCAGAAGGCAATCGATTAACCAGGAACAACACATCTGCATGAATATCCTGCACCCCCAGGCTAAAACGATTAAATCCCATATTATGATAACGATCAACACTAGCCAGATCCAAATAAGCTGGATTACATTCAATAGCAATTTCAGCATTATCACTAATAAAAAATAAGCTATGCAATAAATCCATCACCTCTTGCATCAAATCTGGATCAAGATAATTAGGGGTTCCCCCACCCCAATGAATTTGGGTGACCGGCCTGGAACAATCAATCCTCGAAGCCATTTGACGAATATCTACTTTTAGCGCATTAATGTAATCAACAATCATTTGCTGATTAATGCAAACAGAAGTATTGCATCCACAAAAAAGACATACCCGTGGACAAAAAGGAAAATGTAAATAAAGCGAAATATTATTCGAACCCTGCTTAGTCGATGTCACCAGATCATCCTGAAACTGTGAAGCCACATATAAATCAGAAAAGTGAGTTGCTGGCGGATAACTTGTATAACGAGGAACCCGGACATTATATTTATTCAATAATTCCCTGGAAATTTTCATTTTTTTCAATAGTTATATTTTACACAAAAATATAAGAACACATTTTAAATTATAATGGTTCTGTCTTTTTTTATTAAATTGCCATCTATACTTTAATTTAAACCAAATAATTCATAAGCATTGCAATAGGTTATCCTCAACCAATTACCTAAGTAAAGCGTTATTTCGCTTCACTTATACAATTTTATTTTATAAACTCACTATAACATAAGACACTATGACGCGAAGTCCCTCTTTAAATAATCAACGACTCAGCTTATTGGTTTTTTTATTTCAATTGTCTTTTATTTTTCTTTTTACACTTCAGGCAAATACAAATGAACATTTAAATCCAGGTTTCACGATCTCCGGATGTGATTCCATCGCATTAAAAGAAGACACCATATCTCCATCCGGCATCAAGCACTATCTAACGTTACCTGATAAAGTAAAAGAAAATTCCGGCTTACTGTTTTTTAATGGACATATATGGACGCATAATGACAGCGGGGGCGAAAACGCGATATTCGCCATAGACACAGCAAACGGGAGGATCAAGCGAAAAGTCATTATAGCAAAAGAACACAATCATGACTGGGAAGAATTAACACAAGATACAGGTTACATTTATATTGGAAATTTCGGTAATAATTTTGGGAAAAGGCAAGATCTGGCTATTTTAAAAGTCAAAAAAAAAGCCATTCTTAATAAAGACACTGTCGAAGCAGAAACCATTGCTTTCTCCTATCCCGAACAAACAAACTTTAAAGCCAGGCTTTTCAATCATAATTATGACTGCGAAGCGATGATCAGTGAAGGAGACAGCTTATATCTCTTTACCAAGAACAGGGCAAATAAACAAACAAATCTTTACCGGCTTCCCAAATCAGCAGGTTCTTATAAAGCCAGGCTGATTGATTCATTAAATATAAAAGGACTAGTCACAGCAGCGACTTATCATCCAAATGACAAACTTTTATTTTTACTTGGATATCATGGCACGCTTTCTTTTGAACCTTTCATCGTTATTCTTTACAACTATCCTGGCAATGCTTTTTTCCGGGGATGTCAATTAAAATTACATACAAACATGTCATCACTTGGACAAACAGAAGGAATTTTCTGGCATCCACCAAACAAATTATTTTTCAGTAATGAAAAAGGCTGGGGAAAAGCGCCGGTTATACGGTCAATTGAATATGAAATTGATCCTTCAAAAAACAAATAGTAAACTTTAGTAAATAAGCATCCAATTTTCCTATTGAACAGAAAAGATATCAGATTATAGTAATTTATCATGATTTTCAATTATCTTTGCACAATCTCCATGAAGGATCAAAATTTCCAGGAAAAAACAGAAAAACGTACATGACATTTAAAGAATTAGGGCTAAACAGCTCATTATTAAAGGCTGTTGCCGAATTAGGTTTTGAAGAACCAACCCCCATACAAGCCAAAACCATCCCCGCTATTTTAGAATCCAAACAAGACCTGATCGGACTGGCACAGACAGGCACAGGAAAGACAGCCGCATTCGGCCTGCCCATTCTGCATCAAATTGATTCTAAAAACAATAAACCACAAGCCATTATATTGTGTCCTACCAGGGAACTTGGCATGCAAATCCACAATGACCTGCAAACCTATTCCAAATACCTGAACAACGATATCAAAGCACTGGCTGTATACGGAGGTACCAGCATTGTTCCACAAATAAAAGAACTAAAGAGTGGTTGCCAGGTCATTGTAGGAACCCCAGGACGTACCCTCGACCTGATCAGAAGAAAAGTACTACAACTTAAAAACATTAAATACCTGGTATTAGATGAAGCAGATGAAATGTTGAATATGGGTTTCAAAGAAGATATTGACACCATTCTTGCTGAAACACCAGCAGAACGTCAAACGCTTCTATACTCAGCCACCATGCCTAAAGAAATCAGGCAAATCGGCAAAAACTATATGAATAACCCCATTGAATTTTCTGCAGGAAAAGCAAACATTGGAGCTGAGAATGTTTCACATATTTATTATGTTACCCATGCAAAAAATCGTTATGAAGCTTTAAAAAGAATTGTCGATGTCAATCCTAAAATGTATGCAATTATCTTTTGTAGAACAAGAAGAGACACCAAAGAAATTGCAGATAAACTGATGCAGGAAGGATATAATGCAGATGCCCTCCATGGAGATCTTTCACAATCGCAAAGGGATTTTGTGATGAACAGATTCCGGTTAAAACATTTACAAATACTTGTTGCTACAGATGTTGCTGCCCGGGGCCTTGATGTTACTGACCTGACCCATGTGATTAATTACAACCTGCCTGATGACAACGAGGCTTATATTCACAGAAGTGGCCGGACAGGACGAGCAGGTAAAAAAGGCATATCCGTTTCACTAATACATACCAAAGAATTTAGCCGGATTAAAAGCCTGGAAAAGAAGGTAGGACAAACTTTTGAACATAAACAGGTGCCACAGGGAATAGAAATATGCGAAAAACAATTATTCAATCTTATTGACAAAGTTGAAAAAGTCAAAGTTGATGAAACCGAAATTAATCAATTTCTTCCTGATATTTACAAAAAACTGAACTGGTTATCAAGAGAAGAATTAATTCAGCATTTTGTTTCAGTGGAATTTAATCAATTTCTTGAATACTATAAAAACAGCGGCGATATAAATGCCTCGGCAAAGAAAGAAGCCAAAGAGCAAAAAGAGCGCAAAAGAGGCGTTGAAAAATATTCCCGCTTTTATATTAATGTCGGTACCAAAAATGGCCTAACCCCTCCCAAAATGATCGGGTTAATCAATGATGCCTGCAACCGCAGAGATATCAATATAGGTAAGATTGACATGATGAAACGCTTTTCTTTTTTTGAAGTAGACAGCAAACATGAACAAGAGATTTTAAAAGGATTTAAGGGACAAAAATTTGAAAATACCCCTTTAACGGTTCAATTATCAACGCCTGATTCCAAAGGAGCAGTTGATCAATCCCCTCCTAAAAAGAAGAAACGCAAAAGAAATAAATAATTAAAAATTCAAACTATATCTTTAAGACAAGTCATTAAGAGAAAATAATATTGTTAAGCTAAATTAAGCGTTTTCTTCTTTTAAAGTCACCAAAATACTCCCGGAACTTCCAGTATAAGCTAAAATCCCGCTGAATCAATTAAATTTATACTGACAGGAACTTCTATAAAGAAATTTTTATTACAAAGGGTGACAAAATTGAATAACTGCATTGCCGGGTAAAAACAAGAACAGATGAATAACATCCTATCGCCACCATGGTTTTAAAATCAATTGTTTATTAAAACAATTAACAATTTGAAGGTTCCGGCGCATTCCAATCCAATAATCATGCTTAGGTTTTTTTACAAAAAATAAAACAATCAAAAATAAAACCTTAACTTTGTCTTCTGGAAACAATTGAAAAAAAGGTAGATCTTTAAAAAAAATAATAGCATACATTCTCTTTTAAAGTTAATTACAGCATTATTTTCTACAAGATTACTCCTGTAAAAAAAGAATACTCATGTTAAGTTTTCAATGATTGACATGAATTTTTTAAACTAAAAAACAATGATTTTATGAATATTTATGTGGGAAATTTAAATTACAACGTTAATGAATCAGATTTAGAAGGTATATTTGAGGATTTTGGAAATGTTAATTCAGCAAAAGTAATCACAGATAAATATAGCGGAAAAAGTAAAGGTTTTGGTTTCATCATTATGGATGATGAAAATGAAGCCCAGAAAGCAATAGATGATTTAAATGGCGCCATGCTCGAAAACAGGGAAATGGTAGTTAATGAAGCACGGCCCAAAAAGAACAGTTTTTTCAAGTAAAAAATTTTTCGGTAAATGAATATATTAAAATTACTGATGTCAAACATAAATCAACCAATTGAATTGGACGCATTCAATATTGGAGATCTGGAAATCGCGCTTCCTATAATACAAGGAGGCATGGGAGTTGGTATTTCACTATCAGGCTTAGCCTCTGCCGTAGCAAATATGGGAGGAGTCGGGGTTATTTCAACTGTTGGCATTGGCCTTACTTACGATTCTTCAAGAACAGATTACAAACAAAACAACATTGACTCGTTGCGTAATGAAATACGGAAAGCTCGAGAAAAGACCTCAGGCATACTGGGTGTAAATATCATGTCGGTTCTTACCAATTTTTCAGATTTAGTTAAAACATCTATTGAAGAAGGTATTGACATTATTTTTTCAGGAGCCGGCTTACCTCTTGAGCTACCAAAACATCTTGAAGAAAACAGCAAAACAAAATTAGTCCCGATTGTTTCAAGTTACCGGGCTGCCGACATTTTATATCAAAAATGGAAGCATAATTTCAATTATGTACCGGATGCCTTTGTGGTTGAAGGGCCCAAGGCAGGAGGCCATTTAGGCTTTAAGCCAGCACAAATCAATGATCCCGAATATGCCCTGGAAAATCTTATCGGAGATATTTCCGTACTCACCAAAAAAATCAAAGAAAAAGAAAACAAGGATATACCTATAATTGCTGCCGGTGGTATTTATTCAGGAGGTGATGCATTCCAGATCATGAAACATGGTGCAGATGCAGTCCAATTAGGGACTCGTTTTGTTGCCACAGAAGAATGTGATGCTCCTGATGCATTCAAGCAAGCATATATCAATGCCCGTGAAGAGGATATAAGAATTATCCAAAGTCCGGTAGGACTTCCAGGCAGAGCAATTAACAATAAATTTCTTGAAGAAGCCTACAATGGGCAGAGGCGTCCTAAAGGATGCCCATACAACTGCATCAGTTCTTGTAACCCTAAAACTACTTTGTATTGCATTAACGAAGCACTTGTCAATGCTTATAAAGGTTATACTGATGAAGGTTTTGTTTTTGCAGGTGCCAACGCATATAAAATAAAAGAAATCACGACCGTCAAAGAGGTATTTAATAGCCTTAAAAAAGAATTTCAAAAAGCCCAAATAAATCATCAGGCTTTAAATAAGGTTGGACTTAAAAATTATCAACCAGCAATATCATTATCAAAATAAACTTCTTCCCATAATTCCAAATTTAAACATTATTGTTTAAATTTACAGGTTTACTAAAAAACCTGATTATGAAAAAAATATATCATCTTTTCTTTTTCTTCTGCCTTTTATTATTATGTCAACCCCGGAATATCACTGCCCAATCTCCCAGATTATTTTTGGACAGTACCACCATTGATTCTTTAAACAAATGGCGTCAAATTCCAGGCAGCCATCACCACCTTTTATACAAACAGATCCGGGAAAGAGTCAATTCCGCTGATTATACTTTTTACGGCTCTTTTAACAGCAACTACTCCAGATCATTCAAAGCCGTTGAAAGCGCTTTTTTATATGTTTTAACCGACAGCGCAAAATATGCAGATACTGCTTACCAGGTACTTGAAGCCATGTACACCAGCGGCGATGAAGGCACCCCCACGATACCGGATGTGGGCGATTGGGATACCAAAACAGCCGGAAGCAAAGCTTTAACTTACGCATTTCCTTCAATGGCTTATGGTATATGTTATGACTGGGCCAGAAAAGACTGGAAAAACAACCAGAAACAATATGTTTTGGATTCGATCCGGTCAGGATTAGACGATTGGGAAGCTCTTTTCAGATGGGAACTCTACAACATGCCCACATCCAATTGGGTATCTGTATGCCGGGGCGCAGAGATCGTCATGATGCTTGGAGGCGGAGAGGAAACCAACAGAGCAACACGTTACGAAGGAATAAAAGACTCAATCCGACACCATTATCGTATTTCTTATGGCCCAACTGGTTTTAGCTACGAAGGACTCGGTTACATCCACTACGGCGTCCCCTTCGGAATGGCAGCAATGTACGCAGCACAAGATATTGGTGACACTACATTAAATATTCTCTTTGATAATAAATATTTTCCAGGCCTGATGATGCATGCTTTTAGCTACACATCTGACCGCTTACATATCATGACAGGAGCAGACGCCAATAGTCAATTTGGTGAAGGATTATTTGGTTTATTATTCGGAAATATATCAGGTGACACATTAAGGATGTATAAGTCTTTTTATGACAACCATTTTGGTTTAAAATCCGGATTACCAGAAAATGAGCAATTTGACCAAAAACGACTAGGTGCTGTATGGAACATGATCTTTTATCCTCCCAATATACAGGCTACTAATCCAGCACAAACCAATAACGGATTTCTTAGCGATCATCAATTCGGCGCTTATTTGATGAGAAATAATTGGCAGGATAGCAGTGACATTCTTATTGATTTTATCGGAAAATTTGAACGTCACGAGTCAAATTCGTGGAAAGTAGCCGAAACCTTTAACTTTAGTATAACCGGCCATAATAACATGTACATAGGACAATCAGCTAAAACTTACGAACACAGTAATTTCAGTTCGTTACTGGTTGATACTATGGCATTTGGCGATCACAACAAACCCCACAGCGATACCGGCTACCTGGTACATTACGAAGAAGGAGAAGATTACAATTATATCATTATTAATGGTGGGCAGAAATATGATATGCTGGATGTAGACCATTCGGAAAGACATTTCTATACCAAATTCTATGGTGACAGCCTGGTGCTTATTAGCATGCTGGATATCGTGAAAAGTAATTCCCCTCATTATTACCGCTGGCAGATCAATACTGGCGATGCTAAAGGCGATGCTGGTATATCCACAAATATTGCTGAAGATAATCAACGTTCGGCTTTCCTCCTGCAAGGCAAAAACCAGGGTTATATTAAAGGCTGGTGTATGAACCATGAAAATTATTCTTTTCAGGGCCATGACCCTCTTTACCTGGAAACACCACCTAATTACCTGGACACACTCTGGGTAGTTCTGTTAGTTGGACAAGGCAACGAACCTGAGAAAGACATTTCGGGTGATAAAATGAACAGCCTCCTCTCTCATGACCTTGATTATGCCGGCTACGATCATGAAAACAACCGCTTATTCATAGACCCAATCGTTCCTTCATCAACAACCTTTACACAGGCGGAACAGTCAAATGATATGAAAGTCTACCCCAATCCTGCCTCAGAAACCCTTTATCTACAAACTAAATTAACGGGTCCAGTAAATATATCCATTATATCAATAAATGGCCAATTAATCAAGCAAGTAAATCTAGAAACAAGTAGAAAAGATAAAATCATCCTGGATATCAGCAACCTACATCCTGGTTTATATGTTATTCGTGCAGAAAATAAAAACCAAATTAAACGGACTAAACTACAGATTCACTAATCAACCAAACTTATTAATATAATTGATTGTTGAATCTCTTTTTGCATGATACATAAAGGAAATATTTTTTTGAATCATTCACTATTCCAATTTAATAAAACCTATTATTTTTAACACATTTTTAAAATGAGATATCCAGTACTAAGTTAAATAATATGATTGATTCGAAATAGCTATTTGCTTAGCTATAAAACAAACCATAATGAAAACAAAACTATCCCTTTTAGCCCTTGCAACCCTAACCTTTTCATGTCAGGAAAAAACAAAAAATGAGCGGCCAAATATTGTAATGATCCTGGCAGATGACATGGGTTTCTCGGATTTAGGCTGTTACGGCAGTGAAATCAATACTCCCAATCTGGATCAATTAGCTGATAATGGTTTACGTTTCACACAATTTACAAACACATCCAAATCATTTCCTTCAAGAGCCTGCCTGCTTACAGGCTTATATGCCCAGCAATGTGGTATGGGAAAACAACCCGCCTACATCACAAATGCAATAACCATTGGTGAAGTACTCAAAAAAGCTGGTTACCGGACACTAATGTCCGGCAAGCACCATGGAAAAGACAACATGTATAACCGTGGATTTGACAGGTATTATGGCCTCCGCGATGGTGCTTGCAATTTTTTTAATCCAGGTAAACAACGCCCCGGCGAACCAGCTCCAGCCCATAAAACCTGGGCCAAACCCAGAAAATGGTGCATTGATGATTCTGTTTATGCCCCATATACACCAAAAGAAAAAGACTTTTATACGACAGACTATTTTACCAAATATGCTATACAATATCTTGACGATTATCAGGATGAAAAAAAACCTTTCTTTCTTTACCTTTCGTACACAGCTCCTCATGCGCCCTTACAAGCATGGCCGGAAGACATTGCCAGGTATGAAGAGGTTTATAAAAAAGGATATGAAACAATACGTCTACAACGCTATAAAACGCAACTTAAATCAGGACTTATTGATAGCAGCACTTATCCGCTTTCTACTCCTGATCACCTTGCCTGGGACTCATTAAGCACCAAAGAAAAAAAAGATGAAGCACGACGCATGCAAGTTTACGCAGCCATGATAGACCGGATGGATCAAAAAATTGGCGAGGTTATTAACAAACTTAAAGAAATGGACGAATATGAAAACACCATTATCATGTTTGCATCTGATAATGGCGGAGCTCCTGCAATATTCCCGGAAGACGGAGGGGGATTTAGTGATGGAGCCGGAGAAGGAACGATAGGCAGTATTGACCGTTGGGGTTATGTTGGCACTTCCTGGGCCAATGTCAGCAATACACCCTATCGTTACTATAAAAACTGGAGTCACCAGGGAGGTATTTGTACACCTTTCATTGTTCACTGGCCCGGCAAAATTGAACCAGGTATAACTGAATATCCGGGTCATTTCATTGATTTGATGCCAACCCTGATTGACTTGGCTGAAGCTCAATATCCTGAGGAATTTAATGGTGACACTTTACCCAATTTGGCAGGCGAAAGTTTTGTTGATGTGTTAACCAATAATAAAAATAAAAGAAACACGACGCTTTTTTATCAATGGCAAAACGGAAAAGCTGTACGCCATAATGACTACAAATTGGTATGGGAATCGCATACCCCTATAAAAAACTTAGAACAATTAACTGAAGGGCCTGATGAGCAAAAAGGAAGCTGGGCACTTTACAATATGACTGAAGATAAAACAGAGACCCGGAATATTGCATCTGAAAAACCAGCGTTTGTTAATGAAATGACCACCATGTACATTAAATGGAGTAATCAGATGAAAAAATATGAAAAATATATGAAGAAACCATAACATCATATGAGCTACTAACGAATGTTCGTCCATAATATCTGCTAACTTTGTTATATTTCTCCCTAAATCGCTCATTTACTCCAGTAAACACCGCATTTTAGAAATTCGCAAGCCTCGTTATCGAACATTATGATACAAACACTTGAGTTGATAGACAGAATCTAGAATAAATTAGTACAAATAATCATCGTGAATGCTTTTTAATCCAAATCTTTAATAATTAATAAAAATACATTTATGAAAACAACAAAAATGCCTTTATTTATCCTATTCACATTCCTTTTCCTTACCACATTAACCTTTAAAAGCCATGGACAGGAAAATGAATTCCACCACGACCTTTACGACCAAATGCATGACAGTCCCATGCAGCAGAAGTTCAAAAAAATCGCCCCAATGCCTTTCGGTGTGGTATTTCTTCCCTGGGCAGGATGTACAGAAGAAGACATGCGTGAACATTTCAGAATGATGAAAGACCTGGGTTTCACAAACCTTAAACAAACGATGAGTACGCCTGAATGGCCCATTAAGAAAACATTGAAAATCGCATTGGAAGAAGGTATCATTCCATTTTGGTATGGACAAGGTGGCTGGGAAGACATCACGCCAGAATTATTGAAAAAACTGGGGTTACCAGAAGATATGTCTATTCAGGAAGCCAGGGAACACCCAAAAATGATCGATTACCAGACCAAGGTTTTAGAGAAACACCTTTCAACCTGGCGGGACCCACTTCCCGGCCAGGAAGAGTTCGAACAATACGACCATAAGCCAGATGCTTACCTGAGACATCAGGACATCGCTTTATTTAAAGAATGGGTGAAAGAGAAGTACAAAACCATTGATGAACTGGCAAAAGCATGGAATCAATATGAAGTAGGAGTTACAAAAGACCCTTACAAAAGCTGGGAAGAATTTGAAAAAGATCCCCTGGTTGAATATGAACCAGGAGAAGAATATGTGATCATTCCTAAACATGGGCGAGAATATGGCCGGGTAAGGGATATACTGAGATTTAAGGCCGATATGTACCTTGAGAATGTTAAATTTTACAAACAAAACCGTTACCCGGAACAACCAACAAGAGCAGGAGGAGAAATGGGCTTGTTCCTGCCTTTTGCATCCAGAGCGACAGATATGGAAGGGATTGCCGATTTAATGACTGAGCGGGGCTCCTTTTACCCTTCAATTCACCTGGCCTGGCATTTTGAAGAAGTACAGTATGAGGTAGCTCCCTGCATCTATATGCAGTCCTCCATTGCTAATGATTGGTTTAAAGGTGGCTGGTCAGCCACATGGGAAAGCACCGGCGGGCCCCAGCAACTTTCAGGCGGCAAAGGATGGAATGTCCTTTCGCAATTCGAAACACCCGGTTTTACCGTTGACGAAGGCACCATAACCCAACTACTCCTCTCCTACCTGGCAGGTGGCTTTAAAGGTGTTGGCTTATGGTCATGGAACTTCAGAGAAGCTGGCTGGGAATCAGGTGAATATGCCTTATTGAACCGGCAAAATGAGCCCGGCCCGCGGGCTATACGCGCCGGAAAAATTGCCCAGGCTGCCCGTAAACACAGAGATGAAATTTGGGATGCCCATAAGGAACCCTATGTCGGTGTAATGGTCAACTGGGATAACGAAGCCATATGGGCGGCCGTAGCAGGTCCCGGACGTACTCATTTTAAACACTATCCCATCAAATCCCGCATTGGTATTAGCAGGGCATTAATTAATGCCAATATCCCCTGGGAACACGTTACGCCTGATGACCTGGAAAAAGGCCTCGGTAAACGTTACAAAGTAATCTACATGCCCGCCCAGACCGCCATCAACGATGAGCTATGGCCTATACTTGACGAATATGTAAAAAACGGAGGACGCCTGGTTATGGATGCCCCCAGTGGTTGGTGGGATGCCCAGGGAAAAGTGCTTAAAACAGGGGTAGGAACAACTTTCGAAAAGATTTTTGGCGCAAGTATTGCTGATATGCAATATTCCAATAATGTCCCGCAAACCATCGATACCCACCAATTAGATGGATTCCTCTTTGACCTAAACCCTACAAAAGCCAAAGTTATCGAAAGGTTTAACCTGGGTAAACCTGCTGTAACAGAACATGAATATGGTAAAGGGCGTGCAATACTTTTAGCTACCGACGCCTCTTATGCCATGAAATCTCCTGGAAATGAATTTATGGAAGACTGGACAATCAAGCATACGATGGGTGAACTAAAAAGCCCCTACGCCTGTGATGACGCTATAGTTTACCGTATCGCTGCACCGGATGCAGATCATTATTTCTTCATCAATGATGACAAAGCAAAATCAGTAAACCTTTCTTTTCAAAATTATGATTACCAAAGCGTTACTGATCCTATGACCGGGGAATCACTGAAGTTAAATCAACCCATTGAACTTGAAGCCTATGGTGGCAGATGGTTGAGATTTGTCAAAAAATAGATTCTCAGACAGAGGAGCTAAGAGCAAGGAGCAAGAAGCAAGAAGAAAAGAACAAGTAGAAAAAAAAATGGTTTTGGGGATATGATAAAATTTGAATAAAAAGAATGCCTGTAATATAGAACCTGATCTGCTGGCTTCCGGCTTCCTTGCTCCTGGCTACTAACAAATAAACCGTCAATGGACGAACAAGTCTGAGACAAAGAAAAAATAAAAACATGTTCAGCAACCCTGTTTTTTATCTCGGAAAAAAATTGAATAAAATCATTTTTTTGATAATTTTATATATCAAACAAAAACAATATGATGAAAACATTCACCTACTTTTTATTCTTCACAATACTTCCACTAAGTTTGTCAGGCCAAAAACTTATTGAGGAAGATTTCACCGATGGGGCATTTGATAATTTCGGAGCTGGCGAAAACGGAGAAAACTGGCATATGTATGGCCCCGGAACCGAATTGCGTGCACCCAACAACCGGTCGTTTTCTTTTGGATTGTCAAACGAAGTATCCAATGGCGGAGGCGGCTGGGCTGATGGAGCCAAATGGTATCTTCATGGAAAGCAAGACTCCACCTATTTTAAAATTCACAAATACGATGACATAACAGTACTACGTTTCACCACTTTTTCTGATTATTGTTATAAAAACAACTATGCAGGCGTTGAAGTTGCTTTTCTTGAATACAGAGACACCTTATGTCCTGATCCCGATTTTTGCCATGACCTCTCTTTCGAATCCATGAACTGTTACTATACGTCTCCGGGAAAAGGAGGCAATTCTAATCAACTTGAAACAAACGTTGAAAATACAGACCCGGCCAATATCTCAATAGCCGGAATCAATTATGCCCACCACAATGGCTATTACACCAAAGCCAACCTGGAAAACACACAGGAAAGCCTTGTTCTTTGGAGAAACATGGAAGATAAAGGCCAATGTAACATTGAGCAATGGGGTGAATTGAATCACGGTGATTTTATGGTAGACACCCCAATGGTGTCCAAATTAGATCCTGATAACGAATATAGTCTTTTTAGTGTCATACAGATCACGCTCTTTCGTGGCATTGACACCGAACCCACATCCGGTTGGCTGCTCCGTGATGGCGTAACACATGCTCAGGCTCAAATTGGCATTACCAATATTGAAGCAGGCATTACCAAAATAAGTGATTTTAATTTAGATTACCAGGTTGATGAAAAAGATGCAGACACACTCATTGCCAATAAAGGGCTTACAGGCACACAGGCTCATTTACAAAGTGGCGATGCAACAAATAATGATACAATTAATCTTTTCGATGCCAACCCATTAACTGCTTTCTGGAACACCACAACAACATCTGCCTCGGCAAGCGGACAATACAATACATCCACAGGTAACATCACCCTCTCCCTTGAGAACATCAGCTATTGGCACATCGAAGGTCCTGCTGGAGTTCTTACAGGTACATCCCCTAATTTGACCGGACTATCGGCTGAGCTGACGCTTGACAACGAAGACCACACCGGCGCTTTCACCAAAACGAGCTGGAGCGTTACAGATCATAACCTTGGAGATATTGCCCAAACAGGGTTGACTGCCTCTGATCTTTACCTGGTGGTGAATTACAAAGGCAGTGGCCTAAGAGAAGGGATCAGGACTCCATTGGACGGAAGTGTCATCACCAATGATTCAAAAGAACTTGTTGACCGGGGTATCACCATTGGACCCAATCCAACCAATGGACTGGTCAAAATTTCTTCCGCTTCCAATGCTCCTTGCAGCATACGGGTACACAATACTTTTGGGCAACTTTTCATCGATCGTAAAGGCAGCCTGAACACCTCACTGAATTTATCGGGATTACCCAAGGGCATTTACATCATCAGCCTTTCTAATGATAATATCTCTTATGCCAAAAAGGTTATTTTAAGATAACCTGGTTACCAAGTTCCAGGTTGAGCAGGGTAACGTCAAAAATCGTTGTTGATCTTGATTAGCGGCTTTGTACAAAAAATTTATTTGCATAAACGATGATTACAGATATCTACTTTAACCATATAAGCAGAACAACTAATTGATTGCCTGCAAACTTACCTGATCAATCACGTAGACATCATTACTAAGAAATTTTTACAAATTACTTTAGTAATTATGCTTTTATTTTTGAAAATTAATATTAGCTTTGTTATCATTATAAACCATTTAACTAAAACAAATTGAAAACAAATTAGTTGTGGATGGAAAAATTGAGGCAGAAGACCTTGAGATAAAAAATATAGCAGCTGATTTTGTATTTGATAAAAGTTATCATTTGTTGAGCTTTGAAGACCTGCAGGAATTTATTAACAAAAACAATCATCTTCCTGACATCCCCCCCGCTACAGTTACTAAAAAAGGAATAAGCATTGGTGATTTTAACCAGGACTTGCTTCAAAAAATTGAAGAACTTACTCTATATGTTCTTAAGCTAAATGAACAAAATAAATTATTAAGATCTGAAATAAATGAACTTAAACGAACTAAATAATTATGAAAACGCTATTATCTTACGTATTGATATTTTTTCTTACAACAAACTTATTAGGCTGTTCAGAACAGAGGTTTGATACAGTTGAGCACGATAAGATAAGTGGAAAAGTATCAAATTCCCAGGTAAATAAAAAAAATGCAACATTTATAAAGAGCATGAACATGTTTGCATTTGATTTACTTGAAGAAATAAGTACCGAACAAAGTGATGAAAATATTTTTTTCTCTCCAGTTAGCATATATAGTGCGCTCGGTTTAGTTTATGCCGGGGCGCATGGAGCAACAAGAAACGAAGTCGAAAAAGCGCTCCACCTTGAGAAAACCGGAGACAATATTCATGATGAGCTATCCCTGTTTTTTAATGAGCTTAATCAAGCCGGGAATAATAACAGTTCAATTAATATTACAAATACGCTGATTATTCAAGATGGATTTGACATATTACCATCATTCAAAAACCTTGCTCAAGATAAATATAATGCTCAGATATTGTCAACAGATTTCATAGGGGCTCCTGATATTGCGCTTGATGATATTAACGAATCCATAGCCAACCATTCAAAACAAGTTTTCCCGGAAATACTAAAAAAAAATGACATCAATAAATTAACACGTTTTGTTATTGGAAATACGATTAATTTTGAAGCATCCTGGGAAGATAAATTTAATCCGCAATATACATCAAAGGATGTTTTTTATGGCGTCGGCAATCGTCAGGATTCTATTGAATATATGCATCAGACCAACGCTTATAATTATTATGAGGACAATAAAACACAAATAGTTGAATTACCATACATTAATAACCATTCAATGCTGATTGTATTACCAAAACCAGATAATAATACTGATAACAGTAAACATTACCTTGATTATTCTATGTATGATACCCTTTTAAATAAAATAAATAATCAAAGAGTTAAATTGTACATGCCTAAGATGCTTCTAAAAACAGAGTACAACCTGGAAAACTATTTAAAAAAATTAGGCATCAAACTCGTGTTTAAATCTACCTCTGGTTTTTCCCGTATATTTAAAGAAAACTTGATGCCTCCTATTGAAAGAATCAAACATGCAAGTTATATTAAACTGGATGAGAACAAAACAGAAGCAACAAGTAGCACAATAATGTCATTATTAGTTTCTTCTTATTCTGATAGCAGCCAGCCTAAGCTTATGAAGGTAAATCATCCGTTTTACTTTTTCATTAAAGATGATAAAACAAATAACATACTCTTTTTAGGTCACATCAAACACCTTACACCATGAAAAATATATTAATATTCTTAACAATATTGTTAAAAACCACATTATTGTATTCCCAATCATTTCAAATAATAGAGATTAATTCCCCACCACAAGATTTTTCATATTCCATTGAAAAAAATGCAACATTTATAAAGAGCATGAACATGTTTGCATTTGATTTACTTGAAGAAATAAGTACCGAACAAAGTGATGAAAATATTTTTTTCTCTCCAGTTAGCATATATAGTGCGCTCGGTTTAGTTTATGCCGGGGCGCATGGAGCAACAAGAAACGAAGTCGAAAAAGCGCTCCACCTTGAGAAAACCGGAGACAATATTCATGATGAGCTATCCCTGTTTTTTGAATGAGCTTAAACAACATTAATTAAATAAGGTCACCTTCCTTCCAAGTTTTCACGTCAACATGATAACGATTGAATGAGAAGCAAAAATTCAAATAAAAAATGAGAAAGATTTGAAGCCCTCTGCTGATTACTTAACAAGCCATAGCTAGCTGAGAGTCAGAATAAAAAATATTTGCAAAGGTATTTTTATAATAAAACACCACATTTCGATTCTATTATTTTAATTTTGCAAAAAGTTCCGATAACAAAGAATAAGATTTTATGGATAATCAACAAAATAAACCATTTAATACCGTAGAAGAGGCGATTGAGGACATTAGAAACGGTAAGATTATCATTGTGGTGGATGATGAAGATCGTGAAAACGAGGGTGACTTTGTAGCAGCCGCAGAACTTGTTACACCTGAAATTGTGAATTTTATGGCCAAAGAAGGCCGGGGATTAATATGTACTCCCCTAACTGAAAAGAGATGCGAAAAGTTAGAACTTGAGCCAATGGTGCATGACAATACCTCACTACATAACACCCATTTCACCATATCCGTTGACTTAACCGGCCATGGATGTACAACAGGCATATCAGCACACGACCGTGCTAAAACAATTAATGCTTTGGTTGACCCATCGACCAAGTCGGAGGATCTGGGGCGTCCCGGCCATATTTTCCCCCTTATAGCAAAAGAAAAAGGCGTTTTGCGGCGGGCCGGACATACAGAAGCCGCTGTGGACCTTACAAGATTAGCTGGCTTAGAACCAGGAGGCGCACTTGTTGAGATCATGAATGAAGACGGGACAATGGCCAGGTTACCGCAACTTTTTGAAATTGCTGATAAATTCGATCTTAAGATCATTTCAATTAAAGATTTGATCTCGTATCAAGCCAAACGAGACAGTATTGTTGAAAAAGGCGTCGAAGTTAAATTACCGACAGCACATGGAGAATTCCGGCTTATCCCTTTTAAACAAAAATCGAATGGGCTGGAACATATCGCTTTAATTAAAGGTGAATGGACAGAAGAAGATACTGTTTTGGTTCGCGTTCATTCTTCCTGCATTACCGGCGATATTTTCGGATCTAAGCGATGTGACTGTGGCCCTCAATTACATAAAGCCATGGAAATGATTGACCAGAAAGGTCAGGGAGCCATTATCTATCTTAACCAGGAAGGACGTGGAATAGGCCTTTTCAACAAAATCAAAACATACAAATTACAAGAAGAGGGCCGTGATACTGTACAGGCCAATATTGATCTTGGTTTTCAGGAAGATGAAAGGGATTACGGAGTGGGAGCCAGTATTTTAAGAGAACTGGGACTTAAAAAAATAAAACTAATGACCAACAATCCTGTTAAGCGTGCAGGACTCGAAGGTTATGGCCTTGAAATCATGGATAACGTAAGTCTCGAAATCGAATCCAATCCCTATAATTTCTTTTATCTTAAGACAAAAAAAGACAAAATGGGACATTTTCTTGAGTTAACAAAAGAGGATATTGAAACAGTCAAAAAACAAAGCAATCAAACAGGTGAATCTGAGGAATAAAAATAATATTCGTGTCGTATTCATGGGTACACCAGAATTCGCAGTAAGAACGCTTGAAACATTAATTCAAGAAGGATTTGATGTACCTGCCGTTATAACCAGTCCGGATAAACCTGCCGGCAGGGGCAAAAAACTCAGAGAATCGGATGTAAAAAAATTTGCACGCCAACATAATCTGGACATTCTACAACCCACCCATTTAAAAGACCCGGATTTTATCTCACAATTAAAAAATTATCATGCCGATTATTTTATCGTTGTCGCTTTTCGCATGCTCCCCGAAGCAGTATGGGCTCTTCCCCGGGGCGGCACTATTAACCTGCATGGTTCTCTCCTCCCCCATTACCGCGGAGCAGCACCTATTAACCGTGCCATAATGAATGGAGAAAAGATCACAGGTGTGTCTACTTTTATGATCGAAAAAGAAATAGACACGGGTAATTTATTATTGCAGGAAAAAATTAATATTCAGCCGGAAGACAATGCCGGAACAATTCATGACCAACTAATGGAAGTTGGAGCTAAACTGGTTATCAAAACCCTGGAAGAACTGGAAGCAGGAAATATCCAACCGATTAAACAGGAAGAATTACTTAAACCCGGGGAAAAACCCAAAACCGCGCCAAAAATTCATCGTGAAGACCGGCAAATTAACTGGACACAAAACGCACAGGAATTACATAATTTTATCCGGGGATTAAGCCCTTATCCGGGGGCCTGGTCTAACCTTATCCATTCCGACGGAAAACAAACAGAATGCAAAATATTACAAGCCAGTCCGGATAGCAATATTAAAATCAAATCAACACCGGGAAATATTCTCAAAGAATATCCGGATAAACTATTGGTTGCAACCAGAAAGGGTGCTCTGGATATTCAAAAAATACAACTCTCGGGTAAACGAAGTATGTCAGCCGAAGAATTTTTAAGAGGCCATTCTATTAAGCATTTGGTCGCTTTTAAAAGCAATGAACAATAAAATTAAACATACCATTATAATAATATTCATTTCTTGTGTTTTTTCTCTTTCCTTTATTAAATGTAAAGAAAGACAACACAAAGAAACATCAGGCTTTACCTGCCAGCCTACAAAAATTGTAATAGAAGGGAATACGAAAGACGCTATACTCAATTTCAACTACCAAAAAGATACCCTTAAAACAATCACTTCTTTTTGGGAAGGAGCAAAACACAAGAAAATCTATCATTATAAATATAGCAAACAAGGCCTTGCGGAGATCAAATCCCGTTCTCACCAATTCAAAGACAAAGCCAGTTATATCTATGAGAAAGGGAGGTTGAAAACCATTAAAGCCAGCGGTAATTTTATTACAAAACGATTCCGTTACAACGATAAAAGTCAAATTGTCACCGAATATATCTTTTTTAACAAAAAGCTTTATCAAATCATCAATTATGAATACCATGATCATTTGCCGATTGCTGCCCACTTCTTTGATGTGGACAGTACATCAATGAAATCAATCTTATTCAAATACGACAATGCTCATAATCCATTCAGTCACCTGGGCATGATGGTTAACCAGAAGGAACTGATATATGGTTATGCACCAGCCAATGCCGAACATGGAATTAAAGAAGCCATCACCATCTATCAACGTGACTCCACATACAAAGTCAGGCAACGATTTATGATCAAAGGTGATCGGGATACAACTTCCCTTCATTATTTATACAACCAATTCAATTACCCTTTAATGATCGACAATCGCACCCGTATTTATTATAATTGCAAACAAACAGCAAAACTGGATGATTAGAAGAAATGGTTCGTTGTTCCTTGTTCCTTGTTCGTCGCCTGTCCGCCCACTGACGGATTCTTTGTTCCTTGTTTGAGACTTTATTGATAAACATTTTTGGGTCACAGTGTGTCACAGAGGATTCACAGAGGAGCACGGTGTTAGAAATTTCTCTGTGCACGCTGTATAACTACGCTACTGGCTAGTGTTGGTTTCGTTGTTTTTCAAACTGCTGATTGCGCTTAACCGGAATAAAACCAGCTTCACAAATAGTACTTTGCATTTCTTCAGGCCCCATCTGAAAGTGAGCACCAGCAGATGAAACCACATTCTCCTCGATCATCACAGACCCAAAATCATCAGCGCCGGCATAAAGACAAAGTTGCCCAATATCTTTTCCTACAGTAAGCCATGAAGCCTGAATATGGTCAACATTATGAAGAAATAAGCGGGACAAAGCAATCAATCGTAAATAATCAGCTGCAGTGGATGAATTTGTTACTCCCCCTTTTAATTTCAACCAGGTATTTTCATCCTGAAAAGGCCAGGGAATAAAAGAGATAAACCCTTTTTCGCCAGGTGGTTTCTGATCCTGAACCTCACGAATTCTCGCCAAATGTTCTATACGTTCGGGGATGGTTTCAACATGGCCAAACATCATGGTCGCAGAAGTTGTCAAACCAATCTCATGCGCCTGATGCATCACTTCCAGCCACTCATTGGTCATCGCCTTAGCAGGAGAAACAATTTTCCTGACCCGGTCAACAAGAATCTCAGCTCCCGCACCAGGTAAACTGTCAAGCCCAGCCTTTTGTAATTCCTGTAAAACCTGTTTAAAAGTCATTTTCTCGATATTGGCGATATGAACAATTTCAGGCGGGCCTAAAGCATGAAGTTTTAAGTCAGGATAAAGATTTTTTAAATGACTGAAAATATCTACATAGAAATCAATTCCCAGGTCAGGATGCATTCCACCCTGCAAAAGCAGTTGATTACCTCCTTGTTCATATAAAACATCAATTTTCTCTTTGTACTGATTAATTGATGTAATATAAGCATCTTCATCACTGTTTTTCCGGCAAAAATTACAAAAACGGCAGTGAGACATGCAAACATTGGTAATATTCACATTCCGGTCAATAATCCAGGAAACTTCACGAGCTGGATGCTTTTTCAAACGGACTAAATGAGCTGCGCGCATTAACATGGCCAATGGAGCATGTTGATAAATATCTAATGCATCATTTATTGTTAAGCATTCACCTTCAATGGTTGCAAAAAGACGTTTTTTCCATGCCATATTATAATATTTACTTGAGTTTCATCTTAACTTCTTTGTTCCTGTTACCTAAATTGAGTGACATGAAAGCCTTACACCTTCTGATTTGTTTGCGCAATTCTGATAAGAATCCCTCAAATTGGGTATTATTGAATTTATCTGACACTAAAACTAAGCTGTAAAAGCAGCCAATATAATAAAGAAAAAAAACACTTTACTTGTTTGTCATCTGTCATTTTCCTAAGAATCAGGGCTCTTTATCTCTCTGGTAACTGCGAAAGTCAAACAAAAGCTACTTGCGAAATTAAACATTATTTATCAAAAATCTGACCTTATGGGCAGAGACCCTATAAACAAAAAATAATTGGATAAATTAAAAAAATCAAATACAATAAAAGGATGATTTTTATTATTATATCTTTGTGCCAAACCGAAAAAATCAATTTATGATTACTGAAATTTTTTTAACAAAACAAATACCCCCAAGCGACTCTGTTATATTATTAGCCCATGAGAAAAGTGATTTCAGAAGTTTTTTCACCGAAGCAGAACAACAATACATTTCCAGCTGCATTAATCGCAAAAAATTTCATATTCCTATTAATAAATATGACAAGTGGATATTTCTGGTCATTATTTCTAAACCAGAAAAAGACAAAAATGATCATATAGAAGGACTTCGAAGAACAGGCCATCAAGTATTCGAGGCTACAGGAGAAATAACAGATAACAATATTTTTCTAACAACATTAAAAGTTGAAAAAGAGGAACTCATGGCCTTTGCCGAGGGTTTTATTTTAAGTTCTTACACCTTTGATGAACATAAAAAGAAAGAAGAAGATACTCCCGGAATAAATTCGTTATATGTAAAAAGCGAATCATTTGGTGAATCAGAAAAAAACGAACTATTACATCTTAGTCAGGGTATTTTTTTGGCCCGGGATCTGGTTAATCAACCCCTGAATTATTTAAGCGCCACACAGCTTGCAGAAGAAGCATATCAAAGAGGCCATGAAGCCGGCGTTAAAGTTAATATTCTGGATAAAGAACAGATTTCTGCATTAGGCATGGGAGGCCTTCTCGCAGTAAATAAAGGAAGCATAGATCCACCCACTTTCACCATTATGGAGTGGAAACCCGAAAGCCCGGTGAACGCTCAACCTGTTGTATTGGTTGGTAAAGGCATTGTCTATGACACCGGGGGTTTAAGTTTAAAACCCACTCCCAATAGCATGGACTACATGAAATCAGACATGGGAGGAGCAGCAGCAGTCATTGCTTCGGTATATGCCACAGCACTGGAAAAACTACCAGTACATGTTATCGGCCTTATTCCTTCGACCGACAATCGTCCTGATGGAAACGCTTATGTTCCCGGAGACATTATTACCATGCATGATAAAACCACAGTAGAAGTGATGAATACTGATGCTGAGGGGAGAATGGTTTTGGCAGACGCGTTAAGTTATGCCCGAAAATATAATCCCTCATTGGTAATAGACATAGCTACACTAACAGGCTCCG
>CAZSGN010000005.1:0-24016 GCA_964606415.1 uncultured Bacteroidales bacterium | reverse complement strand
CTACCGGCAAACCCTTAAATTACCGGATCGTTGATCGCCGGCCAGGGGATGTTGAACAGGTATGGGCCGATACTTCTTTTGCTAATAAGGAACTGGGATGGAAAGCGGAGAAAACATTGGAAGAAACTTTACAATCTGCCTGGAATTGGGAAAAAAAATATCATGGAAAATAAACCGGAATTATGGCTGAAACTATCTTAATAACCGGTGGTGCGGGTTTTATTGGCTCCCACGTGGTCAGAAGAATGGTGCTTAATCATCCTTCTAAAAAAATTGTCAATCTGGATCTGTTGACTTATGCCGGAAATCTTGAGAATCTTACTGATATTGAACAACAACCTAATTATGAATTTGTGAGGGGGGATATTAATGATGCTGAGTTTATTCATCATTTGTTTGAGAAGCATCAATTTGAAGGCGTTATTCATCTCGCTGCCGAGTCACATGTAGATAGGTCTATTTCCGGGCCTGTTGAATTTATCAGAACAAATATTGTTGGTACTGTTAATCTTCTGGAAGCTGCAAGGGCTATTTGGAAAGGAAAAAATGAAGGTAAAACTTTTTATCATATTTCTACGGATGAGGTGTATGGAACGCTTGGTGATGAAGGTTATTTTACTGAAGAAACACCATATGATCCGAGAAGTCCTTACTCAGCATCTAAAGCCAGTAGTGATCATTTGGTAAGGGCTTATTTTCATACTTATCAATTACCCGTTGTAATATCTAATTGTTCTAATAATTATGGCCCGAACCAATTTCCGGAGAAGTTAATCCCGCTTGTTATTAATAATATTAAAAATATGAAGCAGATTCCTGTTTATGGGAAGGGAGAGAATATCAGGGATTGGCTTTATGTGGAAGATCATGCCCAGGCCATAGAATTGATCTTTGTTAAAGGGAATAAAGGGGAAACCTATAATATTGGTGGTGATAACGAATGGAAGAATATTGATCTTGTGCGGCAGCTTTGTCGTGTGATGGATGAACAATTAGGGCGTGAAAAAGGCGTGTCGGAACAATTAATCACTTTTGTTAAAGACCGGGCGGGGCACGATATGCGTTATGCGATTGATGCCTCTAAAATAAAGAATGACTTGGGCTGGTTTCCTGCAACTGATTTTGAAAAAGGTATTAAAAAAACTGTTCAGTGGTATCTCCGGAATCAGCAATGGATGGAGCGTATCCTCTCCGGGGATTATGCAAAATACTACCGGGAACAGTATGTAAACAGATGAATATTTTTATCGTGGGATTTTTGCTTTTAACAGTTTTGGAAAAAAATGTAAAGTACAGCGTCATATGTTTAATGTTTGATCAATATGCTATTTTCCCATATAGAATTAAATTCTAGGTGCTAAATCAATGCCTCTTAATTTATTGCCATAATTTTGAATTTAATTGGTTAGGAGCATGAATTTGGAAAATGTAAAAATATATCGAATGACACATATAGAGAATATCCCTCATATTCTTGAATATGGTATTACTCATAGAAATTCACCAAATACAAATCCCAATTTTAGAAATATTGGGGATATTAGTTTAATTGAAACAAGAGTTCATAAGAATGTTAGGATTGATAATGGTGATATATTCTCAAACAATGACAAAACAATCACATTAGGCGATTACATACCTTTTTATTTTGGAATAAAAATGCCAATGTTATACGTAACACAACAAGGAGGTAATTTTGTTGAAGAAGCCACCAATCCTGAAAAATAGTTTATATTGCAATTAACTTAAAGATGTTGATTGAATCTGAAAATGATTATTATTTTACTGATGGTCATGCAACAGATAACCTTACCTCTTTTTATGATAAGTCTAAGATTAATGAACTTTTTTCTATTATTGACTGGCAAGCTGTAAAAGCTCCATTCTGGGGTGGGCATGATAATCTTAATATAAAGCGCAAGAAGCAGGCTGAATTTTTATATTCCAAAGATATTGAACCAACCAAGATAGCTGGTTTGGGTTGTTATAATGAAAAGGCTCAGGAAGCACTAATTGAATTAGGAGTTCAAAAAGATTTAATTAAAATTGTCCCCAAAGCTTATTTTTAGTAAATTTATATTATGATCAGATTTATTACAGGAAATATATTAGAGAGTGAAGCTCAGGCCCTTATAAATACTGTAAATACAGTTGGTGTGATGGGTAAAGGGATTGCTTTTCAATTTAAAAAAGTTTTCCACAATAATTACAAATCCTATGCAGAGGCGTGTAAAATAAATGAAATTGAAATAGGAAAAATGTATTTAACAAAGGATAAAAATCTACATTCTGGTGAAAAAATCATTATTAATTTTCCTACTAAAAAAGATTGGAGGAAATCATCTGAGTATGAATTTATTGAAAAAGGACTGGATGATTTGCTTAAGGTAATAGAGCGTGAGAATATTAAAAGCATTGCTATTCCGCCGCTAGGTGCAGGTAATGGTGGTCTAGATTGGGGAATAGTGAAGAGAATGATCAAGCAAAAGCTTGACAATCTTGACCTTGACATTATTGTATATGAGCCAACAGATCAAATTAAGGAGACATTAAAAACTGAGAGGGTGAAACTAACAGATGCAAGAGCTTTATTGTTATTCGTTCTTTATGACTTAGTTAGGAATAGTGAATATGTTTCTGAATTTGCTAGTGAAAAAGTTTGCTATTTCTTGCAAAAATTTGGAGCTGCTAAATATTTGAAACTTAATTTTGAACCAAATTTCTATGGTCCATATTCAGGAAAAATTAGATATGTACTTAATGCTCTAAACGGGAGCTACATTATGGGCTATAGCGATATGAATAAAAAGCCATTTGAGCCTATGATGCTGGTAGCTGATGGTTTTGATGTAGTGAAAAAGCACATTGAAAAAAACCCAGAGCTTTGTGATATAGCTAACAAAACAACAAGATTTCTGAGTGGTTATTACTCTGATTTTGCATTAGAATTATTATCTTCTATTGATTATATTATTGTTAAGAAGAATACATTTCAGAAAGATATAATTTTGCAAGAACTTGAAAAGTGGAGTGACAGAAAACGAAGCTTATTTTCAAATGACAAATATATTGATATCTCTATAAGGCACTTGCAGTCAGTTAACTAAAATGCATATCGCATATTTTCCCAATAGCTTATCAACGGTAATTACGAGGTGATGTGGTTTTTAGAGTTTGCAACTTTTTTTTAAAATTTCAGAAAAACTTGATAACAACGAATTTTAAAACCGTAATTTCCTTTGTAAGCGGAATTATCGCTCGAACTCTCGACTTTATTTATGATTGTTTATGTAAGAAATAATGTTTTTTCTTACTGCTGCTATTGACTATTTACTGTTTCTGAAGTTCTATCCTGATAAAAATGATAGAATAAGAAAAAAGATGATGTTAAGATTTAGTCCCTGGATTTATTCAACAGTTACTGACTTAGCCAGGTTTCGTGGCTGGTCAACGTTGCATCCACGCATAACAGCTATGTGATAAGACAAAAGCTGAAGTGGTATGACTGTAAGCAAAGGGGCTAATGCTTCCGCGCTTGGTGGTATTTCCAGGACATAATCGGCCATTTGGCTAATGGTTTGATCTCCTTCGTGTACGACAGCAATGACTACACCGTTTCTTGCTTTTATCTCCTGGATATTGCTGATGATTTTTTCGTATGACTTATCCTTTGTGGCTATAACAACAACGGGCATGTTTTCATCAATAAGTGCAATTGGCCCATGCTTCATCTCAGCAGCTGGGTAGCCTTCGGCATGAATATATGATATCTCTTTAAGTTTTAGAGCACCTTCAAGGGCAACGGGGAAAAGATATCCCCTGCCGAGATAAAGAAAATTAGAAGCATCTTTAAATTGATTAGCGATTTTTTCAAAGGTTTTATTGGATTTAAGAATCGTTTCAATTTTACCCGGCACGGCCATTAATTCTTCGATCAACGCTTTATATTTCGCGTCTGAAAGCGTTTTCCTGTGTTTTCCAAGCACAAGCATAATCATAAATAGTACAGTTACCTGGGCTGTGAATGCTTTGGTCGAAGCTACCCCTATTTCAGGACCGGCATGTGTGTATACGCCACCATCTGTGTTTCTTGGTATGCTCGAACCAACGACATTACAAATACCAAGTACCATTGCCCCGGCTTTTTTTGCTAATTCAATTGCGGCCAGTGTGTCTGCTGTTTCTCCACTTTGACTGATAGCTATGATAACATCATCAGCATTAATAATCGGGTTGCGGTATCTGAATTCAGAAGCGTATTCGACTTCAACAGGGACGCGGGCAAATTCTTCAATTAAGTATTCACCAACCATACCTGCATGCCAGGAAGTGCCACAGCCAATGATGATAATCCTTTTGGCATTGATCAATTTGTCGATTTGATCATAGAGCCCACCAAGATGGACTTCTTTGTTATCTGGTATGATTCTCCCTCGAATGGTGTCCAAAATGGACCGTGGTTGTTCAAAAATTTCTTTTAGCATGAAATGTTCATAGCCGTTTTTGTCTATTTCTCCGATTTCAAGATCAAGTTTTTGAACCTTCGGTGTTAATTTATCGTTCTTAACGGTCTTAAGAATTAGTTCGTCCCGTTTAAGAATAGCAACATCATTATCATTAAGGTAGATGACACTTTTGGTATGTTCAATAAGCGGTGTTGCATCCGAAGCAACAAAATATTCTCCTTCTCCTACGCCAATAACAATAGGACTTCCTTTTCTTGCAGTAATGAGTTTGTTGGGTTCGTCTTTTGATATTACTATAAGCCCATAGGCACCTACAACTTTGGTTAGAGCTAAGCGAACAGCTATTTCTGCTTTTACATTCCCTTTCAGGTAAATGTACTCGATCAGATTTGCCAGCACTTCAGTATCTGTTTCGGTATGAAATGTATAGCCACGATCAATTAACTTTTGTTTTAATCGCGAATAATTCTCAATGATGCCGTTATGAATGATTGTGAACAGGCCTTTTTCAGATTTATGCGGGTGTGCATTGATGTCATTGGGCTCCCCGTGTGTGGCCCATCTTGTATGCCCTATGCCTATTGAACCGCTGATGTCATTGTTGTCTACTGTATATTCAAGATCACTGACTTTGCCCTTACACTTAAATAATTTAGTTAATGAGTTTTCCAGTACGGCTATTCCCGCTGAGTCATATCCTCTGTATTCAAGCCTTTTAAGACCATTTATAAGGATGGGGTAAGCTTCTTTTTGTCCTATATACCCAACAATTCCACACATAATTTAATCTAATTTCACGTATTTGATTTTGAGATACATGCCATTATCACCACCGGTTTGTAGGATTATTCTTCCAATGTCTGCGGCTGGATAGTATAACAGTTGATAATCCGGGGGTGCATATACTCCAGGAAGGAGATGTAATCTGTTAATTTCTTTTTCTCCGTCTACAATAGCCTGAATGTATTGGGTGATATTAAAAGAAATGGTGCCATCTTTGGGCTGGCCACCAAAATATTCAAGACTGCCACTGTTCCTGGGGTCATCGTCAAGGATTGTTTTTGTACCTGCTGTGTCTTTTGCTATTAATGCAAGTTGGGTAGGTACGGCAAAATGGTTGCTCGAATGATAAGGAATAATCAATTTGGCTTCAATAATTGTATTCATTTCTTCCGGCCAATTTTTTATCGAATCTAATTCGACTATCGTTTCAACGCCTCCCATTGTTTGGATGAATGCAGAGTCCTGGTTTGATGAAGGGTTGTCAATGGAGTGCTGGAATGTTGCGTTGGAATAATCTTGTTCAAAAAGGTTGATCCTTGGATCATCGGTCGAGACAAAGAAGCGCTTTATTGTATCTGTTAAATTGACTAAGAGGCGGGTGCCGCTTGTGTCATAAGGGTTAATGGAGACCAGCCTTTTCTCATTTGTGGCATTGGTTGATCCTTCTGCATAAAATCCGCACAAAGTGTCTTGCCCATCTGCAAGATAATTGATCACAAAATCAGGGGTCAACGCAACAGTTATTTTATTGCTTTGGGGATCATATTCAACCGGATTGCTTTCCACCATGATGTCCGTTGCATCATAATAAGAAGAGGGATCAGCATCTGAATATTTGAGTGTGCTAAAGTCCTGGTTAATAGGGTATATTGTAATGTTGTTTGAGTCACTGCCTCCGAAACTGCTATCTATTTTGAATTCTATAAAAACAGACTCAATATCTGATTGGTCTATCCCGTATAATAATGAATCTGCCTGTTCCCGGGTGAATTCAATCATAAAGCGACAGTTAGTCCGCCCAAAAGTATTGTCTTCATAATGTCCAAGTAGGAGTTTATTGGGGTATGTAGTAGTAAAAGTTGAGTCAACATTCCCCGAAATAACTTTTTCCGGAATAGTAGGGTAAACAGTAAATGCAGTAGATGAATCTGTATATGATAATACACTGTCTTTGGGAGATATGATATCTTTTCCAAAGTCAGAGGGTTTATTCTCACAGGATGATAAGAATGTAATTAAAACGAGAAGTATGATTGAAAAGTGTTGATTTTTATGAATCATTATTTAAAATTTGGTTGTAAAAATTGTTATATGCCTGAATGTAATCTTCGTTACTGGTGTCTTGGTAATCCAGTAAAGGAACTTTTTGTTCTTTTGCATGGGCAGTTACTGAAGAGCTTACATCTTTGCTTCCGGCAATAACCCCGTCAGAAAAATTAATGGCCAGTTTATTAATGTTTTCATGAGTGGGGGTTGATAATATTTCCACATCAGATTTATTTACTCCGTTAATAATTGATTTTTGTTTAAAACGTTTATCCAAGGAACCTTCGAAAACATCATCGTAAACGGAATAAACGATTTTGGCGTTGGTGAAAAGCGGATTGTCATGGAAAGCTTTTTTGATGTATAAAGGAAATAATCCGGAAAACCACCCATGGCAATGGATAATGTCAGGAGACCAGTTAAGCTTGATGATTGTTTCAATGACCCCCCGGTTAAAAAATATGGAACGTTCGTCATTATCAGCAAATACTTTCCCTGTTTTGTCTGCAAAAAGGTGTTTGCGTCCAAAATAGTCTTCATTGTCAATAAAGTATACTTGCATTCTGGCAGATTGTATTGATGCAACTTTAATGATGAGTGGATGATCTGTGTCATCAATAATTAAGTTCATACCTGATAGACGGATCACTTCGTGTAGTTGATTTCTTCTTTCGTTAATCATGCCGTACTTGGGCATGAAAGTCCGAATCTCTTTACCTGCCTCACGAATGCCTTGGGGTAAGTTCCTGCCGATCAAGGATAAATGACTTTCCGGTAGATAAGGAGTGATTTCCTGGAAGACAAATAATACCTTTGGCTTATTCATTATATTTGCTTGATTTTAAATTATTATGCAAAGGTAGTAAAAATCTTCTATATTAAGAAATTCATGTCCCATTATCATTAATTAGAGCCTGTTAATAAATGGAGGTGTTTGGAATATAATGTTCGACAACGAGGTTTGCGAAGTCCTAAAATGCGGAGTTTGCTGTTGTAAATGAGCAATTTGGGGACAAGTATAACCAAGTTAGTGGACATTATCAACGAACATCAATTAGACTTGATTGATCAGAAGGTCTTTTCAATAATATGGTTATCTTTGTGCTTTGTTTATGATGACTTAGTTTATTTGTCTTTATGTTGTTTTGATGCTTTGATGGAGAGATTGAAGAGTAGAAGATCCTTGATGAGATGTTGTTAGTATCCTCTAAGTTTTTTTATAGCATCAGATATATTTGTCATAGCATAAAGGAATAATTTAATATAACATATAATTGGGAAGTATGAGATATTTTGAGAAAAGGGAGGATTTAAAGTGTTATTTGAATAATTTACGTGAACAAAAACAAAATATTGGCTTTGTTCCTACGATGGGAGCGCTTCACGAAGGACATATGACATTAATTCGCCAGTCTGTGCTGGAAAATGATGTTACGGTAGTCAGTATTTTTGTGAATCCTAAACAATTTAATAATTCGGATGATCTGAAAAAATATCCGAGAGATATTGAAAGAGATAAAGTGTTGTTAGCACATGTATTAAATAAAGATGATTTGTTGTTCAATCCTTCGGGAGATCAGGTATTTGATGGCGAAGAAAAGATGTTAAATATTGATCTGGAGGGGCTTGATCGTGTGTTAGAGGGCGCGCATCGCCCAGGCCATTTTCGTGGGGTAGTTGAGGTGGTAGACAGGCTTTTAACTATTGTTAGCCCGGAAAGGGCTTATTTTGGTGAGAAGGATTATCAGCAATTACTTATAATTGAGAAAATGGTAGAGAAGTTGAATCATCAAACGAGAATTGTACCGGTACCCTTGGTTCGTGAAGATGACGGACTAGCCATGAGCTCCAGGAATCAACGGTTAAAGAAGGATGATCGCAAACAGGCTTTGCATATTTCCCGGATTCTTTTTCAGCTTGTGCAGATGTATCCAGCATACAGTCCAAATGAAATGAAAGTATGGGCAGAAGATCAATTTGCAAATATAAGGGGACTGGAGCTTGAGTATGTTGCTATTGTGGATGCTCAGGATTTATCTCCGGTTAAAGAATGGGATAAGGACAGGTACATTTGTTGTGTGGCTGTTCAAATTGGAGGGGTGCGATTAATCGATAATGTGAAATTAAATTTTTAATTTTGTGCTGTCATGATGATCGAAATATTAAAATCTAAGATCCACAGGGTTACTGTTACTGAGTCAAACCTTAATTATATTGGGAGTATCTCAATTGATGAAGACTTGATTGAAGAAGCAAACCTTGTCGAGAACGAGAAGGTTCAGGTGTTGAATTTGAACAACGGGGAACGATTGGATACTTATGTGATTGTTGCAGAAAGAGGATCAGGTGTGATTGGCATGAATGGGCCGGCAGCGCGTAAAGTGCAGGTGGGTGATATAGTTATTGTGGCTTCTTTTGCCACCATGGATATGGAAGAGGCTAAATCTTTTAAGCCTCAGATCATTTTCCCGGAGACAAGTACTAATAAATTATTATAAGATTTTGAGAAGGAAAATTGTTAAAGCAATACAGTTTTTGCTGTTTTTGTCATTTGGGGGAGCCTTGTTATATTTCGCTTTTAAAGATGCGAATTTTAATCAGATGATTGCGGATTTAAAAAGTGCCAATTATTTTTGGCTTATCCCTTCATTTACTTTTGCAGTATTAAGTCATATTATAAGAGCTTATAGATGGAATTTATTACTGGAGCCTTTGGGGTATAAACCTCTTTTGAGAAATACTTTCTTTGCAGTGATGACTGGTTATTTGGCTAATTATGCTTTTCCGAGAATAGGCGAAGTGACCAGATGTGCGACGCTGGGGAAAAAAGAAAAGATCCCTGTTGATAAGTTAATAGGTACTGTTATTCTTGAGCGTGTGATTGATCTGGTGTTTTTAATTTTTTTGGTTATTCTGCTTTTTGTGTTAAAATTTGATTTCTTTGGTAAATTTCTGAATGATGAGGTGCTGGCTCCTATTGGTGAAAAAATTGCAAGTGTTTTTGGCCTGTTGTCCTGGTTTATTTGGATCGTAATTTCTGTAGCTATTGTTTCTTCTTTGATCCTTCTTTATTATGTTAGAGAGAAATTTGCCCACCTGAAAATTTATGTTAAATTCAGAGATTTGGTGAAAAATGTCATCTCGGGTTTGACAACTGTATTTAAAATGAAAAGGCTTTATGAGTTTTTGATATCAACAATACTTATATGGTGTTCTTATCTGATGATGACATGGGTCGTTGTATTTACCTTGCCGTATACCGAACATCTTACTATTATTGATGGGCTGTTTATCCTGGTGATTGGCGGGCTTGGAATTGCTGCTCCTGTTCAATCGGGTATTGGTGCCTATCATTGGCTGGTTTCGCTTGCATTAACTATTTACGGAATTGAGCGTGAACATGGATTGGCATGGGCTACTATTTCTCACACTTCAATGACATTAATGATCTTTTTGGTTGGAGGATTATCTTTTCTTGCCCTGGCAGTAATAAAAGGAAGAGGGATACATTTTAAAAAGTTTGATTATGAGCAAGCTACAAATCGTGAAAAATAAAATTATTCCAAAGTCTGATTTGGATGCATTAAAGAGTGTTTGGAATTTAAAAGATCAGAAGGTGGTTTTCACCAATGGATGTTTTGATTTGATACACCGGGGGCATATAGAATATCTTGCGATGGCAGCTGATAAAGCTGATTTATTAGTGATCGGGCTTAATACCGATGATTCTGTAAAAAGACTTAAAGGTGAAGGTCGCCCTGTTCAGGATCAGGAAGCCAGAGCGATTGTCTTGTCAGCTATTCACTTTGTCGATTATGTGATTTTTTTTGAAGAGGATACACCAGCAGAGCTGATCCAGGCTGTTGAACCTGATGTATTGGTTAAAGGGGCTGATTACGATAATGAAGATATTGCGGGCTATGATTTTGTTACCAGTAATGGAGGTGTTGTTGAAACGATCCCTTTATCACCAGGGTATTCCACTTCTTCTATAATTGAAAAGCTTTTAATTACCCGGAATGACTAAAAATAAAACGCTTTTTTTTTGCCGTAATTGTGGGTCTGAATCTCCCAAGTGGGTTGGACAATGTCCTTCCTGTAAAGAATGGAACACCTTGCAGGAGGAGACCGTGGTTTCAGGTAAAAAGGATGGTGGGTATCAAAACCAGTCATTACGCTCTACGCCTAAAAAATTGACGGATATTGAGGTTGGTGTACAGAAAAGAGTTCGCACAGGTATTAGTGAACTGGATCGCATACTGGGGGGAGGAATTGTCCCCGGGGCTTTGATATTGCTGGGTGGCGAGCCTGGAATTGGTAAATCGACACTTGCGTTGCAGGTTGCCGTTGGTAACAATGAACTCAAATGCTTTTATGTATCCGGAGAAGAAAGTGAGCAACAAATCAGGTTAAGAGCAGAAAGAATCAGTGCGCTTAATCAGGAAACGATTATTTTTTGTGATACTGACCTTGATGAGATCAGACGACGCGCCGCAGATATTCATCCTGATTTATTAATTGTTGATTCTATTCAAACATTAAATTCAGCTCAGTTTGATTCAGGTCCTGGTAGTGTCACCCAGGTGCGGGAATGTACTTCTGGCCTTTTACGATTTGCAAAAGAAAACGGAATCCCGGTGCTTTTAATCGGTCATATTAATAAAGAAGGTAACATAGCAGGGCCTAAAGTCCTGGAACATATTGTTGACACTGTTTTGCAATTTGAAGGCGATCAGCATCATTTTTACAGGCTTTTAAGGGTGCAGAAAAATCGTTTTGGCGCTACCTCTGAATTGGCTTTATTCGAAATGGCAGAGAAAGGATTGAAAGAAATATTAAATCCTTCGGATATATTGATCAATCAATCTGACCAGTCTTTAAGTGGAATAAGTGTTGCTGCTGCAATGGACGGATTAAAACCTTTTTTGATCGAAGTGCAGTCGTTGGTGAGTTCTGCCGTGTATGGCACCCCGCAGCGGACACCAACCGGCATTGATGTCCGCCGACTGAATATGCTTCTTGCTGTTCTTGAGAAAAGAGCGGGGTTTAATCTGGGGACCAAAGATGTATTTATTAATATTGCTGGTGGATTAAAAGTGGTTGATCCTGCTATTGATTTGGCTATTATTGTCGCAATCCTTTCTTCGGCAGCTGATATAAGTGTTCCTAAAAATGTTTGTTTTGTCGGAGAAGTTGGCCTTTCAGGGGAGATAAGACCAGTAAGCCGTGTGCAGCAAAGGATTAATGAAGCTGAAAAATTGGGATTTAATAAGATTTTCCTTTCTTCATATAATGAAAAAAACATTGATGAACGACCCAGGAATATTAAACTGATTTTTCTGAATCAGGTAGGACGGTTGCCTAAAATGGTTTTTGATACCAAAGAATGAATAACAATGGGTGCAAAAGTTTAATAATTGGTATTTAAATAATCATCATCTGTATCGTTAAACTCAGAAGGTTCATATTCTTTACCTGCTTTTCTGCAGTCTTTTTCAATATAAATATTATCAGGTTTTTCAAAAGTATCATTTGGACTGATGCTAAGTGTTGAGTCGGCGTAAACTTTCTCCAGGAATTCTGCAAATATAGGCATTGCCATATGTGCGCCCTGCCCCTGGGCTATGTGGTCAAAATGAATAGCCCGGTTTTCGCCTCCAACCCATACACCTCCAACGATATTGGGGGCAACACCCATAAACCAGCCATCTGAATTATTTTGTGTTGTTCCAGTTTTACCCCCCAACTGACTTTCAAATTGGTATCTTGACCGAAGCCCGATCGCTGTACCTTCATTGACCACACTTTGCAAAAGGTCAAGCATTTTGTAAGCTGTTTTTTCTCCAATGGCTTCTTGCTTGTGGGGTTGGAATTCTTGAATGGTGGTTCCTGTTTTATCTTCAATCTTGGTTACAAACATCGGCTTAATATGAATGCCTTTATTGGCAAATGTTGAATAAGCCCCAACCATTTCGTAAAGTGAAATCTCCGGAGAACCTAATATGATTGATGGTGAATTAAATATTTTGCTTTTAATGCCCATTCTTTGCATCGTTTGAATGAATGGTTTTGCTGAGAAAATATCAGAAGTATTGAATTGCTTTAGCAGCCAGGCGGAAATATAATTATCTGAATTTGCCAGTCCCCAACGCAGGGTTACCATCTCGCCAATCATTTTCTTATTGGTTGTTCTTGGAGACCATGTGGTATCATTAACCTGGAAGGTTTGTTGTACACAAGGTGCTTTTTGACATGGTGAATATCCTTCTTCCATTGCCAACGTGTAAAAGAAAGGCTTAATGGTCGAACCTACTTGTCTCTTGCTCTTTATTACATGGTCGTATTTGAAATACCTGAAATCGGGTCCGCCAATGTATACTTTGATATGACCATTTTCTGGATCTACAGCCATCATACCAACACGTAAAAGATGCTTGTAATATTTTATGGAATCATAAGGACTCATGGTGGTATCTTTCTCGCCTTCCCAGGTAAATATTGTCATCTCCACTGGTTGGTCAAAGTAATATTGAATAGAATCTTCACTCATTCCAGCCTTTTTATATTTATTGTAACGAGATGATTGTTTCATCGCTCTGTCAAGAATTGAATTGATCTGCTTTAATTTTAACTCTTTAGAGAAAGGAGCATGCGCCCGGTGCTTTTTCTCAGCGAAGAATTCACGCTGGAGCACTTCTCCCAGGTGTTTCTTCATAGATTGTTCTGCATAAGTTTGCAAGGATGAATTGATGGTGGTATGAATTCTCAAGCCGTCTTTATATAAATTATAAGGAGTGCCATCTGGCTTTTTGTTTTTATACACCCATCCTGTTAACGGATTATTCAGCCATGCCAGGGAGTCTTGCTGATAGTCCTTGTAGGAATAATAAAGTGTTTTGTCCGGTTTTTGACGGGTCATTTGTATTCTGACATATTCCCGAAAATATGGAGCGAGTCCTTGATTTTGTTTCTGATCCCGGTATTTTAATTTTATTGGTTGCTTGACAAGTGAATCGTGGACTTTATTTGAAATAAAATTGTATTTTTTCATTTGGCTCAAGACCATATCCCTTCTTTTTTTTGCTGCTTTGGGATTGTTAACGGGATTATACCTGGTTGGAGCATTGACGACTCCTGCCAGAAGAGCAGCTTCCTCTATGTCCAGATTATGTGGTTCTTTATTGAAAAAGGTTTGAGAGGCCGCTTTTATTCCATACGATTGACTGCCGTAAAAGACAGTATTCAGGTACATGACAAGAATTTCACGTTTGGTATAATTCCTTTCTAATCGGATTGCTGTTACCCATTCTTTTAATTTTATTAGCACGAGGCTTGCTTTTCCATCAAGAAAATCAATGTTTTGAATATTGTCACTTCTTGTGTTAAAGAGATTTTTAGCTAATTGTTGAGTAATCGTACTTCCTCCCCCGGCATCACGTTGTCCTAATAATAATGTTTTAAAAAGAACCCTGCTTAAGCCCCGGAAATCTATTCCGCTGTGATTTTCGAAACGAATATCTTCAATAGCAAGAAGTGCTTTGACAATGTTCGGGGAAAGGTCTTCGAAATCGATGAGTGAACGATTTTGATAATAATATTTTCCAAGTGTTTCATTGTCAGAAGAAATAACCTCTGAAGAAATATAGTTCTGGGGGTTTTCCAAATGTTCGAATGTAGGCATATACCCCATGTTTCCTGTTGATATGAGGGTGAAAATGCTAACAATACATATTAATCCCAAAAGGTATAAACTCCAAAAAAGACTTACAACAACCTTTTGTCTTTTTTTTATATTTGTCATTTGATATTGTTTTGAGGTAAAATTAATAAATATTACAACAAAAAAATTTTGTTAATTTGCCTTTTTAATATGATTGTTTAAATTACACACGATATAATAAGACTGTTATTTTATGGAAGAAAATCTTGTAATTGTTGAGTCTCCTGCAAAAGCGAAGACGATCGAAAAATTTTTAGGTAAAAATTATCTTGTTAAATCAAGTTTTGGCCATGTCCGTGACTTGTCCCCTAAGAAATTTAGTATTGATATTGAAAACAATTTCGAACCGGATTATATTGTCCCGGATGACAAAAAAAATGTGATCAAGGAGTTGAAGAAATTGTCTAAGGAAGCGAGTACTGTTTGGATTGCCTCTGATGAAGACCGGGAAGGGGAAGCTATTGCATGGCATTTGAGTGAGGTCTTGGAACTTAAGGATAAAAATACCAAACGGATTGTTTTTCATGAAATCACTAAAGATGCTATTTTAAAAGCTATTAAGCAACCCAGGAGGATTAATAAAAACCTTGTTGATGCGCAGCAGGCAAGACGAATACTTGACCGCATTGTTGGATATGAATTATCTCCTGTTTTATGGAAAAAAGTGAAGCCTTCTCTTTCTGCTGGCAGGGTACAGTCTGTTGCCGTTCGTCTCTTGGTGGAAAGGGAAAGAGAAATAATGAATCATAAATCAACTTCCTCATTTAGAATTATTGGTGCTTTTGAAGTAAATGAATCGCCAAAAAAAGAATTAAAAGCTGAATTAAAGAATCGAATAAAAGAGGTAAAAGAGACGAAAATATTTTTAGAGCATTGCAAAAATGCCACTTTTAAAATAGCTTCTGTAACTCGTAAGCCGTCAAAAAGAAATCCTGCGGCGCCTTTTACAACTTCAACATTGCAGCAGGAAGCAAGCAGAAAATTAGGCTTCTCTGTCTCGCGGACCATGTCTGTTGCACAAAAGCTTTATGAAAATGGACGGATCACATATATGAGAACTGACTCTGTTAACCTTTCTGAAACTGTTTTAAAAGCAGCAAAAGAAGTTATCAGCAAGGAATATGGTGAAAAATATGTGAAAATTAAGCAGTTTACCAATAAGTCCAAGGGAGCACAGGAGGCGCATGAAGCTATTCGTCCTACCTATCTCGAAAATCAAAGTGTTTCGGGAACCAGCCAGGAGAAAAAACTTTATGATTTGATCTGGAAACGTACTGTGGCTTCGCAAATGAAAGAAGCTGAACTGGAAAAAACAACAGTTGATATAGAGGTTTCGGGAAGTAAACATGTTTTTCAGGCAACTGGTGAAGTCATTAAATTTGACGGGTTTCTTAAAGTTTATATAGAAACAACTGAGGAGGAGGAGCAGCAAGATGAAAAAATTTCTAATATTCTGCCTCCGGTTAAAGAGGGTCAGTTACTTGACATGAATGAAATTGTTGCCACAGAGAAGTTTACGCATCATCCCCCAAGGTATACTGAAGCAAGTCTTGTTCGAAAACTTGAAGAACTGGGTATAGGACGTCCCTCAACTTATGCTCCTACAATATCAACTATTCAGAACCGGGGCTATGTTGTGAAAGAAGAAAGGCCTGGGAGGGAAAGAAAATATAAGCAGTTTTTATTAGAGGATAAGCAGATCAAAGAAAAAGACAAGACCGAGATAACGGGAGCTGAAAAAAATAAACTTTTCCCCAGTGATATTGGCATGGTGGTGACAGATTTTCTTGTTGAGCATTTTAATGATATCCTTAATTATAACTTTACTGCTGAAGTTGAAAAACAATTTGATGAAATTGCTGAAGGCAAGGTCGATTGGACTAAGATGCTGGATCAATTTTACCATCCTTTTCATAAGGAAGTAGAAGAAACTTTGGAAAAAAGCGAAAAAAATAAAGGTAAAAGACAACTTGGTGTTGATCCTGAATCAGACAAACCGCTTTATGTGTTGATCGGTCGTTATGGGCCCATGGCTCAAATTGGAGACATGGAAGATGACGAAAAGCCTAAATTTGCCAGTTTGCTTAAAGGTCAATATCTTGAGACCATTACCCTGGAGGAGGCACTTAAATTATTTCGCCTGCCCAGGAATATCGGGGAGTACGAAGGGAAAGAAGTTGTGATAGGAATTGGACGCTTTGGCCCTTATGTTAGGCATGATGGAAAATTTGCTTCTTTAAAAAAAGAGGATGATCCTTTTTCTATTGAGCTGGATAAAGCCATTGAACGAATCGAAGAAAAACGTGAGCGAGAGCGGAATAAAATAATAAAAGAGTTTAAAGAAGATCCTGAGCTGAAGGTGCTAAAAGGAAGATGGGGGCCTTACATTTCTTATGGTAAAAATAATTATAAAATTCCAAAGGGACAGGACGCCACGAAGCTCACTTATAAAAAATGTCAGCAGATTATGGAGCAATCAAAAAAGAAATGAAGCTGTTAGATTTTTTTAACCCGGTTCGGCTTGATAAACCCGAACATCCTTATATGAATCCCCGGAGTTCTTTTTCGGGTGGTATAGATATTTATACTCCTAATACGTCAATAAAAGATATAAGTCAGTATCATGTGGCAATTATTGGGTTGCCTGATGACCGGGGAACTATTAATGAAGGGGCGCATGAAGCACCCTTAAAAGTCAGGGAGAAATTATATCAGTTGGCTTCTTTCAGCGATTCGTCACTTCGTATTATTGACCTTGGGGATCTTAAAAAAACAAATAGTATTAATGAAACCTATGCGGGAATCAGAGAACTTTTTATTGAGTTGCTCCAGAAAGATGTCATTGCTGTTTTTATTGGTGGTGGCCAGGATCTGACTTATGGTATATACAAAGCCATGAAATTTATCAACCGCCGTATTAATATTACCACATTGGATGCAACACTTGATTTAAATGCCTTATCAGATGGGGTAAATTCCGGGAACTATCTCTCAAAGATTTTTTTTGATGATCAGGATGATCCTGTTATCTTTGATTATACAAATCTGGGTAATCAGCTTTTTTATTGTGCTAAGTCAGATATGAAAAAAATAACGGATCAATTTTTTACCTCTGTAAGGCTTGGGGATATTCGGTCTGATTTACAAGAGAGCGAGCCTGTATTAAGAGATACCAGTTTGTTAAGTGTGGATATGAATGTGGTGAAGCAGGCCGATGCACCTGCAAATAAAAGGCCATCTCCGAATGGGTTTAATGGAGATGAAATTTGTCAGTTAATGAGATATGCCGGATTGGGTGATGCAATAAAGGCTTTGGGTCTTTTTGAAATTAATCCCCTGTACGATCAGATGGGACAAACGGTTCATCTTGCTGCTCAAATGATATGGTATTTTATTAAAGGGCTGGAGGAAAAAAGTTTAACTTTTGAGGATTTTGGTGAGTTGAAAAAGTTTCATGTGACAATTAATGACTCAAAACATCACGAAATGTTATTCCTAAAAAGTGAGAAATCTGGTAAATGGTGGCTGGAAGTGCCCAGTGTTAAATTAACCGGGCCTGTCCGTGTCGCATGCTCATATCGGGATTATCAGATGGCATGTGATGATGAATTGCCGAATCGGTGGTGGAAAACTTATCAGAAAATAAATTAAATTTTTATATTTGAATGATTTTTTAGACTTAAAAGAAACTTTTAATCAGATTAATTAGTATAAAGCTATTGGATAAGAAGAGGTGGTAGCTTTGGCTTGTCTGTTATAAATTGATTGTGAAAAATATACAGAAATATTGTTTTATCACCTTGTTAATCTGCGGGTTACCAGTATTGGGGCAACAGATTCCTAATTTTAGCCAGTATAATTTTGGGGATATGTCTTATAATCCAGCAGCAGCAGGTAATCATGATATGGTGTGTCTGACTGCTTTAACCCGGCAGCAATGGACAGGATTTAAGGATGGTGCTCCTTCTGTTTCTTATTTTAATGCAAACACACCATTTTCGCTGTTTGGGGCTGACCATGGAGTTGGAATAACTTTTAATAATGAGGAAATGGGTTTCAATACAAATATAAAGATGAATTTGGCTTATGCTTACAGAGCTGATGTAGATGATGGAAAACTGGGCATTGGTGTTAGTTTTGGATTGGTAAATGAAGATCTTAAGCCTGACTGGAAATACCCGGAATCTGGAGAAATGGATGCAGCAATCCCCACAGTTGAAGAAAGTAAATCAGCATTTGATATGGGGATAGGTGTATTTTACAGAAAGGATCAATTATTCGCTGGTTTTTCTGCTATCCATCTTTTAAATTCAAAACTGAATTATGTGAAATCAGAAAATTTGGCACTGAAACCATATCTTGTTCGTCATTATTATTTAGTCGGTGGATATCAGTTCTCTTTTAATGATAATTTTGATTTTCAACCATCTTTTCTTATTGAATCGGATGGTTATGCGAATCAGTTGGAAACAAACTTTAATGTTATATATAATAATAAAATATGGGGTGGCGTTTCTTATCGAGTAGGGAGTGCTATTATTGGCATGTTTGGGTTGGAACTTTTTGAGGACGTTAAAGTAGGGTATGCATATGATTTTACAACGACTGCATTGAGGGAGTATGGTGCTGGTTCTCACGAGCTTATGATTAGGTATTGCTTTGAGATTGTAAGGGAAAAAATACCCGAACAATATCATAATATCCGGCACCTATATTAAATTTTATTAAAAATAATTTGTTGTATTTAAAAAAATATTATTAGCTTTATTAACTCAATTATAAAATTGGTAAGTCATGAAAAAGGTATTAACATTTATTGTCCTAATTGCAATTTTCAGCAGTTGCGGAAATTACAATGCCGGCGAGTTGGTTGGCGTGAGAGATCGCGGCCAGTATTTTGAGCCGGAACCCTATGGCATGGTATTTATTCCTCAAGGAGTATTCACTATGGGACCTGTTGAGCAGGATATTATGTGGGCAGAGAATTCTATGACCAAAACAATATCGGTGGATGCGTTCTGGATGGATGAAACAGAAATAACAAATAACGAATACCGGCAGTTTGTGAATCATGTTATTGATTCAATAAAAAGGCGCATGCTTGGAGAGCAATTGGATGATTATGTGATTACCGAAGGAAGATTCGGAGAGGTTCTGGATCCGCCAAAATTGAATTATGATATACCTATAGATACCGAAGATGAAGAGGTATATGAAATTCTGAAAGATTTGTATTATGAGGGGGAAGAAGCTTTTTATGGACGGAAGCAAATTGATACCAGAAAGTTAATGTACGAGTATTACTGGGTGGATTATGATCAGGCTGCCAAGAAAAAGAATCGTTATAATTTTAAAAAAGGTGAATACGAAGGGTTTGTTACCAATCTTGAAGGTGAGCAGGTTGAAGTTGAGTCCAGGGCTGATTTTATTATGCGGGATGTGGTGAATGTTTATCCTGATACATTATGCTGGATTGCTGATTTTACTTATTCATTTAATGAGCCGTTGGCGAAATCTTATTTCTGGCATGAAGCTTATGATAATTATCCTGTTGTTGGAATCACTTGGAAACAAGCCAGGGCTTTTTCGATATGGCGGACAAATCTTCTGAATAATGCATTATCTGCTAAAGGTGAATCATTTGTTCATGACTACCGTTTACCTTTAGAAGCAGAATGGGAATATGCCGCGAGAGGTGGTTTGGATAGAGCTAAATATCCATGGGGAGGTCCTTATACAAGAAACGAAGAGGGGTGTTTCCTTGCCAATTTTAAACCGCTTCGAGGAAATTATACTGATGACGGGGGTATGGTAACTACACCGGTTGGGACTTATTCTCCCAATGAATATGGGTTATATGATATGGCTGGTAATGTGGCCGAATGGACTGAGTCTGCTTTCGATCCGTCATCTTACGTGTATTCGCATGATATGAATCAGAATTATCAATATATGGCTAAACCCGATGATCCACCGGGTTTAAAACGGAAAGTTATTCGTGGAGGTTCCTGGAAAGATATTGCTTATTATTTACAATGTGGAACAAGGAGTTATGAGTATCAGGATACGGCTAAATCATATGTAGGATTTCGTTGTGTAAGAACGTATTTAGGTAACAGCAAACGCTAATTTTAAAAAAGTGTAATTGTCATGATGAAGATTAATGAAATTGTCCAGACCGATGGCTGGAAGAAATTTATGGCCAAGCTTTATGGCTGGGGAGCTTCCGTTGTATTATTGGGGGCTTTGTTTAAAATACAGCACTGGCCGGGGGCTAGTATTATGCTTATTTTGGGAATGGGAACAGAGGTTGTGATTTTCTTTTTCTCAGCATTTGAACCATTACCGGAAGAAATAGACTGGACTTTGGTTTATCCCGAGCTTGCCGGTATTGAAGAAGATGAAGGAGCGGCAGGTGGTGATGAGGATATAGAAAGAAGTCATGCCACGAAAAAAACTGCTGCTGGAGGATCAGGTTCCGTAGGAGGTAGTGTTATGCCTGAAATGACTGGCTTGAAAAAACTTGAAGCCATGATGCAAAGTGTTGAAGTGAATGCGGATATGTTTAGTACGTTGGGAGATGGCTTAAATAAATTGAACCAAACGACCAATAATCTGACTGATATTACTGATGCAACGATTGCAACAGATCAATATGCTTCACAGGTACGTACTGCTGCAGAATCAGTCGGGACCTTAACGGAAACATTCGAACGCACCAAAGATGATTTGCACCAATCTATAAGTGGTCTCTCTGATGCTTACCGGAGCTCTGCGGAAATGATTCAACAATCAGGAAATGATGTTGCTGAGAAATTTAGTCGCTCAGGAGACGATTTATTGAGTACTTACCAGGAGCTATCTGAATCCATTAAAGGTGGAGCGGATCATATTTCTACCGGTGCTCAGGAATATAGCGGAAAAATAGAAGCAATGAATAAAAATCTGGCAGCTCTGAATTCAATTTATGAATTACAAACGCAGGAAACAAATCATCATATCGAGAGCTCGAAGGAAGTTTTTGAAGGGTTTGACCAAATGATGAAGAATCTGAAAGAAGCTGCTGGTTCTACTGAAGATTACCGGGATAAAGTTAATGAATTGAGTAAGAATATTGAAGAACTTAATTCCGTTTACGGGAATATGTTATCTTCGCTTAATATTATAAGTTAAGAAGAATGGGACACGGAAAAGAGACCCCCAGGCAAAAAATGATTGGTATGATGTATTTAATGCTAACAGCTATGTTAGCATTGAATGTATCAAAAGAGGTGTTGAATGCCTTTGCCAATGTTGATGAGGGGATAATGAAAGCAGTCGAGAATACTCATGAAAAAACGGGACAACTTTTTGGACGTTTTCAATCGCAAAATGAGATGTTACCGGATAAGGTGGGGCCATTCTTTAGGGATGCACAAAAAGTGAAAGAAAAAGCTGAAGATGTATCCAAATATATTGAGGATAGTAAGAGAGAAATTATTCGAATTGCTGATGGCAAAGATGCTAAAGCATTAAAAAGTGAAGATATCAAACTTATTGATATTAGTGCGAAAGATAATACCAGTATACCTGCCCAGGTGATGGTCGGTCCTGAAGGAAAAAAAGGGAATGGCTATAAATTAAAGGAAGAAATAGAGGAGTTTCGGGAAATGTGTTTAGGTTATGCTGATGATAATGAAGCATTACGTTCTTCTATTGAATCAGCTTTACATACAGGTAAAGTTAAACATGCCGATCAGGTTTATGATTGGGTGCCAGGTAATTTTGAACACTTACCGCTTGCTGGGGTTATAGCAATTATGTCTGGTATTGAAAATAGTGTCCGGAATGTCGAAGCGGATGTTATTAATTATCTCTATAGTAAAATTGATCAGGGAACAGTTAAGTTTAATAAAATTGACGCCATGGTTGTTCCGAATTCAGATTATGTTATTAAAGGAAATGATTATAAGGCTGACATCTTTTTTGCTGCTTATGATACTACCACGGATCCTCAGATTTATATTGGTGATTATAAGGAAATTAAAGATGATGAGGGGAATGTTATTGATTATGAAATGACCCGTATCGATGATTCTGTCAATGCTACTGGTGGAATAGGACAATATGTTAAGAGCGGAAATACAACCGGGCAACAGGAATATAAAGGATTAATTGTTTTACAAACACCAACAAGGAAAATAAAAAAACCTTTTAGCAAATCATATGAGGTTGCTGCAGCACAAGCAGTTGTTTCTCCTACGAAGATGAATGTTTTTTATTTGGGGTTGCCTAATCCGGTTGATATTTCTGTATCTGGTGTTCAGCCTGATAAAATCTCAGCTTCTATAAATAATGGTTCTATTCGAAGAGGAAGAGGTGGTGGATGGGTTGTTAAACCAGGACGCGTGGGTGATTGTCGTGTTACAGTTTATGCAGAGATCGAGGACGAAAGAAAGCCTATGGGTTCAAAAGAATTTCGTATAAAAGTAGTTCCTGATCCTGTGGCTAAAGTTGCCGGAAAGATAGGTGGTGAAATTACTCGTGGAGAATTACAGGCGCAGAGTATTGTTAGTGCCGAGCTACCGGATTTCTTGTTTGATTTGAAGTTTGACGTTGTTAAGTTTAATGTATATACAACAGATCGTGCTGGTTTTGTACAGGAAGCTTCTTCTAATAATAATCGAATTACAAAGGAGCAAAAAGATATTATTCGGGGATTGAAACGAAATCAAAAGGTATATTTTGAGGAAATTAAAGTAAAAAAACCTGGAGGTATTGTTGTTGATGTTCCTTCAATTAATTTAAAAATTAAATAATCAAACTCATAATATTATGAAACGTTTAGGCTTTATCCTTTTATTTGGTTTTTTTGCTGTTAGCATAAGCCAGGGACAGGTTGATGAAAAGAAGGAAGTTTATGAGAAAGAACATATTAAAGATAAAACACCAGTTCCTTATGTGCCTGTTCGTGAGGCAGATGTGCCTTGGTCCAAGACAATATGGCGAATTATTGATCTCCGCCATAAAATGAATCTTTCTTTTTATTATCCAACGGAGCCTATTGGCAATAGAATGAGTCTGATAGATTTACTCCTGTATGGGGTTAAGAATGAAGGCTTAAATGTTTATGATGCAGATAGTCCTGATGCAACTACTGAATTTGATGTTTTGATGACCCAGGAACAAGTGGATGTTGCTATGGATGCTATGCCTGATACAATTATGGTTCAGGATCCAGAATCTGGTGAGATGGAAGAGAATATCGTAGAAGGGGAACCAAAAACACATGAGGTACAACAATTTCTTATAAAAGAAAAGTGGTATTTTGATAAGCAACATTCAACAAGAAATGTACGTATTGTTGGCTTATGTCCCATTAGATTATATCAAAAGGAAGATAATCCTGATTTACTCAGGAAAAAGGTGTTTTGGGTTTATTACCCTGAAGCTCGTGGATTGTTAGCTAATCATGAAATCTTTAACAGGCATAATGATGCACAGCGTATTTCTTTTGATGATCGCTTTTTGCAGAGAAGTTTTCAGTCTTATGTAATTCAGGAATCCAATGTCTACAATAACAGAGGTGTTAATGAGTATACCATGGGGGTGAAGACATTGCTTGAATCTGAAAAAATCGAAGAGTTTTTATTTGAAGTAGAACATGATTTGTGGGTTTATTAAGAGATAGAGATGGTATGTGAAAATATTTAATCAAAAAAAAAGCGCTTAATTTTTTAAGCGCTTTTTTTTTGATTATTTGTTTTTTATTTCTTCGATAATTTTTTTTAATAAATGTTCC
>CAZSGN010000004.1:0-25961 GCA_964606415.1 uncultured Bacteroidales bacterium | reverse complement strand
TAAACCATATTTTATCTACATATAAACAAATTGCAAACTTTCATTAAATTAGTGGCAGAACCATATTAATAAATAACCGTGCCAATATTGCCCTTAATGGAGAGTTAAAGTTAAGGATAATTTCATTCTTTTTCTAATTTCAATTTACAATCCTTGCAAACACCATAAAAATAGAGCGAATGACTATGCACCTGAAAATTCATTTGCTCAACAATATCATTTTGAATTTGCTGCACTCTCGGATCACAAAACTCCAAAATTTTACCACAACTGGTACAGATAAGATGATCATGCTGTTTATTAGCATATGCTTTTTCAAATTTAGCAATATTTTTTCCAAATTGATGCTTAACTATTAATTTGCTTTCCAGTAAAAGATCAATAGTATTATATAGAGTAGCACGACTAACACGGTAGTGATTATTCTTCATGAAAATATAAAGAGACTCAATATCAAAATGACCTTCCATTTCATATATTTCATTGAGAATAGCATATCTTTCAGGTGTTTTCCTAAAACCTTTTTTCTCAAGATAATCAGTAAAACAATTACGAACAGTCTCTTTTATATCCTGGGATTTATCCATGATCATTAACAATTTAAAGGATTACTCTTCATCAGTATACTCTACTCGTTTGACATTTTCAATGCCTTTAATTTTAATGATATTCATAATCAAATTATTTAAGTCCTGAGTATTATGTACGTAAAGGTCCAGCGTCCCTTCAATAATACCATCATGACTATCAAGGTTAACAGCTCCAATCTGAACCCTCAAGTCTCTGGAGATAATAGTAGTAATATCATTATATATATTAAACTGATCAATACCATTAATGGCAATACGCACAAGATAAGACATCAATTTCTGAGCAGTCCATTTAACAGGTACAATGAGGTTTGCATGATTAGACATCACCTTCACCGCATTAGGACAACTGGTTTTATGAATAGCCACTTTGTCTTTTTGAGTGGCATACCCCATAATTTCATCCCCCGGAATCGGCTTACAACAAGGGGCAAGCTGATAAACAGGCTCATATCCTTCTGTAATACGATTGGTTTTTATTCCTTTGCCCTTATTTTCGATATTAACCTCTTTTATATTCTGAACGCGGGATCCTTTTTTTGATCTCGTTACAGATTTGGCAAATTGGAGATTCCAGTAACGAACAAATTTACTTTTATTTTTTTTCTTCAGCACTTTCCCTAACTCATCCATATTGATCAATCCACTACCGATTCGTCCAAACAGTTCATCTTTAGATGAAATCCCGTATTGCTGGAATATTTTTTTATAAACCCTTGGATTCAACTGGAGATTCATTTGTCCCAACTTTTCTTCCAGCATTTTCTGCCCCTTCTCAGCTTTAGATTTAATATCAGACTTTAGTGCTTTCTTAACTATAGATCTGGCTTTTGCCGTTTTAACATAATCAAGCCACTCATAGGAAATCCTGTTGGAATCGGAAGTTAATATCTCGACCTGGTCACCACTGCATAACTGATGATTGAGGGGGACTAACTTATGATTAACTTTAGCAGCAATAGCCTTATCACCCACTTCTGAGTGAATTTCATAAGCGAAATCGAGCACAGTCGCATCTTGCGGTAATGTTTTTAAATGACCTTTAGGAGTAAAAACAAGAATTTCAGCAGAAAATAAGTTTAACCTAAAATCATCCAGAAATTCAAGGGCATTTTCTTCAGGGGCCTCGAGCACTTCCTTTACCCGGTTCAGCCAGCGGTTTAGTTCGCTTTCGTGTTGCTCAGTCAGGCCCTCCGGTAAATCAATATAAGATTCCAGTCCACGTTCAGCAATTTTATTCATACGGGTCGTTTTTATCTGCACATCCACCCATTTCCCATTTGGCCCCATACAAGTGGCATGAAGCGCCTCATAACCATTAGCCTTATGCTTAGTAACAAAATCCCTGATCATCTCAGGCTTAGGCATATACACATCAGTAATAATAGAATAAACCTGCCAACACTGAGACTTTTCAGGCACATCAGGCTGAGGCTCGAAAACAATATTGATCTGAATAAGATCATATACTTCTTCGAAAGGAATATTCTCATGCTGCATGATATACCAGATCGAATAAATTGATTTAGGTCTCCGTACCACTTTATACCGCACACCTGCCTGGTTAAGCTTATCTTGTACCGGTTCAATAAAATTATTCACATAATAATTCCGGGTTTTCTCACTGGCCTCGATTTTATTTTTTAACTCTTCATATACTTTAGGATAGCGATATTTAAGAGATAAGTTTTCCAGTTCGGTTTTAATAGAATAAAGTCCCAGGCGATGAGCCAAAGGAGCAAAGAGGTATATGGTTTCAGAAGATATCTTTATCTGTTTGTTCCGGGGTAAAGACTGCAATGTCCTCATATTATGCAGCCGGTCAGCCAGCTTAATGAGTATGACCCGGGGATCATCAATCATCGTAAGTAATATCTTCCTGAAATTTTCAGCCTGTATTGAGATATCCTCTTCAATAACGCCAGCAATTTTGGTTAATCCATCAACAATCTGACGGACTTTACCGCCAAACCGTTCTTCGATATCATCAAGTGTATATGATGTATCCTCAACCACATCATGCAATAATGCACTGGCCACAGACTCAACACCAAGATGCAACTCAGCCACAACAATGCGTGCCACCGAAATAGGATGAATAATGAATGGCTCGCCCGAACGCCTTTTCATATCACTATGCGCATGGTCAGCAAAAATAAAGGCCTCCCTTATAACATCCAAATCTGATTCGGAGTATGTTTTACTACACACTTTGAGCAACTGGTCAAAATGCTCCTGCACTTCTTTATTATGTGTTTTTGTTGCTAACATACTATCAAAATCATTTCAAGGTTAAATTTATTTATTATAAATAAAAATAACAACAAATTAAGCTATTTTCTACGGGAAGAATTTAAGGATATACCACCGTGACTGAACCTTCTTCGAAACGGGTTCGCCCGTCTTTTGCTGTATATTTCAGTGAATAAGCGTAAGCCCCCATTTGCACTTTTGTTCCCCCTGCTGTGCCATCCCACCCATTAAACGGATCTGTAGTCTCAAATATTTTATTCCCATATCGATTATAAATAACCAAATAAAAATCATCCGGGATAAAATCAAAAAGCACGCGAAACATATCATTTTTACCATCTCCATTGGGGGTAAAAGCATTCGGAATATTTACTTCCGGGAGAAAAGAAACACATTTAACGTTTGATCTTACCTCCTTATTTGCTGGTTCACTTTGCTCAGAAGTTGTAACATAATAACAAAATTGCCCGTCATCTTTCGTTTTAACAGGCTCGAAATTACGTGTATTCGCAACATTATCGGTATAGAAAGTGGTGTCATAATCATTTTCAAGCGTTTGATCTCCCGTGAAAGAGATACGATGGATATTATATGAATAATTTCCATCATCAGCTTTATAAATATTCCAATTAAGCAAAACCTGATAATCAATAAAATCAGAGGAAAGAACAATATTATTGACTATTTCGGAATTTTTCATTCTTGTTCCACAATAATTCAGAGCCACCAGGCGATAAAAGTAAATATCTTCATCAACAATAAGATTATCATCAGTATAAGTAATGGTTTTACCTGATTTCCCTGAAAGCTTATCGATGGTTTGATAACCTTTGGTTATTGCCCGGGAACGCTCTACAAGATAATCTTCAATCCCTGTATTTTCGGACAGTGTAAAAGAAAGCTCAACTGCTCCATTATTCACGGTAGCAGAAGCATAAATACTATCCGGCAAAGCAGGAGCATCAGCAAAAATTTCAGTATCCAATGCCGTTGCATTATTTTGGCCATCCTTTTGAATAGCTTTAACATATACGGCATAATTAGATTGTGGGGTAGCTTGAATAGTAGCAGTCGAATCAGCTCCCGGCACTGTATTTATTTTATTTCCATTCGAATATAATTCATATTCAAGAACACCATCGCTCCATCCCTTATAATGATTCCATGAAACATCAATCATATTAGCACATTGATCATATTCAGCACTCGTTCTCATAATAAAATGTGAATCAGAAGGATCGGACTGGGTATCCTGGCCGGAAATACTCTTAACCGCTCTTATCTGAATAAATTGCATTCCGGAAGCAATCGGGAACCGGTATTCTGTTGGTTCGGAAGCATCAACCGTAGCAACCAGCAAAGGGCCTCCACTGGGATTAGGATTATTTTTATAAATCTCATAGCTATCAATTCCGGAAGTAGGACTTTCCTCCCAGTTTACAATAACCTCATCCGTAGCATTATCAATAGAAACATACTGAATAACAGGCGGTTCTATTGTCTGAGACTGAACCCCAGACACAAGCATAAAAAAAATAATAATAAAACGTACTCTTGCTGAAAAAAGAATCTGCTTCATAATAAAAGAATAGATTATTGATTATTTCCTGCAATAACTGTTATAAGCTCATCTTCGGACAAATATTTACCAGCAAGTACATTAATATCTTCAGCTGTGGTAGCTTTAATGACATCAATCAAACGACTGTAATAATCATCCTCAAGATCAAATTCTATCATTAATTTAGATGAATCAGCAATAGCAAAAACACCATCAAACCGGCGCATCAAAGTCCCAAGCAGGTAATTTCTAACCAGCTCCAGTTCCTCATCCTTCACGTTTTCTGTTTGTAAGATACGAATTTCTTTGAAAATTTCCTCAACGGCAGGTTCAATAACATCAGATCCAACTTCGGATAAAATAACAAAATAACCACTTTCTTTAAAAGAAAAAATAGTAGAGCCAATTCCATATGTATATCCCTTGTCTTCTCTAATATTCTTCATTAATCGGGACCCGAAAAACCCACCTAGCAAGGTATTCAAAAGAAGCATTTTAGGATAATCAGCATGCCTGCGATTAAAAAGTACACGTCCAGTTCTTAAGCCAGCTTGAAGCGCATTTGGCTTAAAAACCTGCTCTTTTATTCCAGGTTGAGCACCATTTTGGGCAAACCTTTTTCTTTCTCTAACAGGATACTGGGGGCGCTTACCAAAATACACCTCCAATTTAGATATCAAATCTGGTTTAACATTACCCGAAACAATGATTTGCCAGTTACCCTGCACATAAAAATGATCAAAAAACTGAACAATATCCTGTCTATTCACTGCCAAAATATCCTCAACATTAATCTGCCGTCCATAAGGATGCTGAGAACCATAAAGCGTCTCTAAAAACCGGCGTTTAGCAAGTACTTTCACCTTTTGCATATCATGATAAAAACGCTGCACATGATTTTGTTTTATTATTTCCAGATATTCATCCGGGAAAGCAGGCTCCGTCAATACATTAGCCAATATCTTCAATGTCTGATCAAGAAAATGAGTCAGTGTAATTAATGAAACAGTTGCCACGTCATGGTTAATATCTGTTTTCAGATAGGCTCCGTAGAAATCCAGCTTTTCTTTAATATCCCTGGAAGAAAAGGTTGAGGTACCTTCCGTGATCATTTCATTAGTCAATTCAGCTACAAAAGGCTTTGATTCGAACCATGAACCAGCCTGTAATACAATATCAATTTTCACAACTCTTCCTTCATCCATTGCATTAATCATCAAAGGAGTGCCATTTGAGAATTGCTCCCTGCGGGGAATTCTCAAAACAATATCATCAATATTATGAAACTTAGGCGGTATTGTTCGATCTGGCATAAAATTCTATTTTTCAGATAAATAATAAACAACAGACTGATTGCTGACATCAAATAATTGTTTAGCCATATTCTTAATATCATTAACTGTTACAGCATGATAAAGGTCTATTTCCCTAAGCCAATCCCGGGCATCTCCGAGGAGTTCAAAATAAGCCAGGTTCATTGTCTTACTTAAAACACGAGTAAGTGAATAATAAAAATTTGCTTCAAATTTATTTTTCACCTTTTGCAATTCACGCTCCTCAACATATTCTGACATATCATATAATTCATTCATAATAGCCTCATAGGCAATATCAATATTTTGTTTCTCATGAAGTTTGCCTGCAATAATAAATAAACCAGGATCCTGATCACCTGTTACAAAAGCATCTAACTCACTAAACATCTGCTTCTCAACCACGAGCTTTTGAAATAAGCGGGATGACTTACCATTGCTCAGGATATCAGAAATAAGATCCGTTACATAAAACAACTTTGACTGGCGAGCTGACATATGGAAAGCCATATAAATAGCATCGGCAGGCACTTTCCGGGTCACCTTTTTAAACCGTTTTTCATTTTGTGGTGGTTCGGCAGGTAGATTCCGTTCTTTAACATTCCTTTCAGGAATACTACCAAACCATTTATTGGCAAGGTTTCGCACCTCTTCGGTTTTAACATCGCCCCCAACAGCAACAACAGCATTATTAGGAGCATAATGATGTTCAAAAAAATCTCTTACATCGCTCATAGAAGCATCAACAATATGGTCAATATTTCGGCCAATTGTCGGCCATTGATATGGATGTACCTCATATGCCAATTTCCGCAACAAAGCCATCACATCCCCATAAGGCTGGTTCAGATAACGTTGCCTGAATTCCTCACTAACGACATTTTTTTGAACCTCCAATGATTTATCAGAAAAAGCTAATTCCAGCATCCGGTCGGATTCCAGCCAAAAACCGGTTTCCAGGTTAACCACAGGTAAAGTCAAATAATAATTGGTAATATCGTTATTGGTGAAAGCATTGTTTTCACCACCTGCACGCTCGAGAGGCTCATCATAAGAAGGAATATGTTTTGACCCACCAAACATTAGATGTTCAAACAAATGGGCAAAACCAGTACGATCAGGATTTTCATCCCTTGCCCCGACATCATACAATACATTTATCGTAGCAATAGGGGTTTTCGGATCATGATGTACCACAAAACGTAAACCATTCTCTAACTTAAAACGATCAACAGGAATTCTATCCATCCACAAATATTTAATCAGTGTCTATTCTTAATAGCCCAATTGCAAGATTATACCCCTGCCTGCACATTCTAAACAAATCACCTTAAATTAATTGACAGGTTCGACCTAATATACAACATATCTTGCTTTGGAAAGAATCATCAAGAATACTAAATAAATCCTTTCCTGCATGTAAAACTAATATTTTGTAAATAAAAAGCGGTAGTAAAGAAACAATAATTTCCCCCTTACAAATAAAGCAAATAAAAAAAAAAAATTACTTTTGCGCAACACCAAAGTTAGCGGATATTACTCAATGGTTAAAACATCGCTTTTAAGCAAGTTGTTAATCTGGCGGACCAAACACATCAGTGATTACCAGTTCACTATATTTCTAAGCATACTTATCGGTCTTTTATCCGGACTGGCAGCCGTTATCATTAAAAATCTTGTACACACACTTCAAAGCTTTCTAACAGATGGCGTCACCAAAGAATATCACAATTATTACTATTTTATTTTCCCTGCCCTAGGCATTCTTGCCACTGTTCTGATTATCCGCTACCTAATCAAAAGAGATGTAGGACACGGTATTCCAAAAATCCTGTATGCTATTTCAAAAGAAAATGGAAAAATCCGGCGACACAATCTTTTTTCCTCAATTATCACCAGTGTTTTAACAGTAGGCTTTGGAGGCTCTGTCGGGCTTGAAGGCCCTACCGTTGCTACAGGCGGGGCTATTGGCTCAAATTTGGGGCGTTTATTTCACCTGGACTATAAAAGAATCACTTTACTTATTGTTTGTGCCTCTGCAGCAGCCATGTCCGCGATATTTAAAGCACCTATCGCTTCTATTGTATTTGTACTTGAAGTCATTATGTTTGACCTTACCATGTCATCTATTGTCCCCATACTGATAGCATCAGCCACCGCAACCCTGACCTCTTATCTTTTTCTCGGGATGCAGGTTATTTATCCTTTTGAGGTTAATGAACAATTCGTGATCAACGACCTCCCATACTACATTCTTCTGGGCATTCTTGCCGGTTTTGTGTCTTTATATTTCACAAAAATATACAGGCGAATATCGGAACGTTTTGATAAAATAAGACACTGGCATATTAAATTCCTGATTGGCAGTACCATATTAGGAGCTTTAATTTTCTTTTTTCCCTCTTTATACGGAGAAGGGTACGAATCAATAAACATGAGCCTCCAGGGAGAGCATGATTATCTTTTTAACAACACCCTTTATTTTGAATACAAAAACCATTTTATCGTCATTTTTGCTGTATTTGTATTGGTTCTTATGCTGAAAGTCATTGCAACCGCCCTAACCTTCGCAGCAGGAGGGATAGGGGGTATTTTTGCCCCTACCCTTTTTCTGGGAGCAACCCTTGGGCTCTTCTTCTCTAAATTTATGCAGCATGCAGGAATCGATTTAACCCACAGCAATTTTGCACTTGTCGGAATGGCAGGTATGATATCCGGGGTTATTCATGCCCCGCTGACAGCCATCTTCCTTATCGCTGAACTTACCGGAGGATATGAACTTTTTATGCCCCTGATGATTACATCAACCCTGGCTTTCGGAACTATTCGCATCTTTGAACGAAACTCCGTCTATACTTATCTGCTAGCCAAAAGAGGTGAATTAATGACCCATGACAAAGATAAAAGGGTTTTAATGATGATGCGCATCAATAAAGTCATAGAAAATGATTTTGTCAAAGTTGATCCGCAGGCAACCCTCGGCGATCTTGTCCAGGCTATCACCAAGTCTAACAGGAATATATTTCCCGTTGTAGACGCCCAGGAGAAAATGCATGGCATCGTTAAACTGGATCATATCCGGGATATCATGTTTAACCATGAGAAATATGACAGAATCAAAGTCAAAGACCTGATGACAATGCCTGAATTCATCATACAGCCCGAAGATACCATGGAAGAAGTTGTTCGAAAATTCCAAAGAAGCAACAGGTACACGATACCAGTATTAAAAGACGGCAGGTATTATCAGGGCTTCATTTCAAGGGCTAAATTATTTTCTGCTTATCGCAAAATGCTTAGAGATTTTTCCGAAGATTAAGTTTGTAATCATTTATTGTTGTTTAGCATTCTATTTTTCTACTTTTGTATCGCTTGCAAAATCAATTCTAACTAAGGACGTATAAGATGAATAAAGGGCAAAGAATAATTAGCTACACACTAATTAAATGGTCAAGGAATTTTCAACATCGTCATTTCATTTTGTTCTTAAGTCTTATTATCGGGCTCTTTAGCGGTTTCTCAGCTATACTATTAAAAAACGTAGTTCATTTTATTGAACATACACTCAGTATACCGCCAACATCTTAAATATTTCACTGAAGACTATGGCTAAAAAGTTGCTTATCCCCGACAAGCAACCTTCTTCAAATAATCTTGTTTTTTAATGGTTATTTTCTTACCCTCAACATCCAATACTCCATCCTTTTTAAACTCAGTCAATACCTTAATAACATTCTCCCGTGAAACACCTGTTAACTGAGCAATTTCATTTCTTGATAAAAGAATATTAAATGATTTGGTAAAATAAACATTCTCCTGTAAATACAACAAAGCATTAGCTACCCTTCCATGAGTATGGTTATTCATAAAGCGAAACAACCTGAGCTTATCATCACAGCATAGACGGCAAGACTCTTCAAGCATTTGCCGGGAGAAACGGGTGTTTTTCTGCATTACTTTCTTCATCGCATCAACATCAATCATACACGTAATCACATCATCCAAGGCAATAACAGAAAAAAAATGTTCCTCACGGCTTAACATAAGAGGTAAACCAACAAATGATCCTTTTCCTATCACATCAGTCAAGAAAATACGATCATGCACTTCTACCTGTATTTTTACATACCCTTCGAAAATATAAAGGACATGGGTAATAAACTGGCCCTGTTTAATAATATTATCCCCTTTTTTATATGAAACCATCACCCCCTCTTTCTCCAGCAGCTTAACATCCTTCTCACTCAAAGAACTAATCAAATGATTATTTCGCACCCCTTGAAAACAGATATTTATATTTGTCTTATCCATATTTATTATATAAACTTCTCTATATTATTTTTTACGTGTTTAACCGAAACAGAGTTACATGCCCCTCTCCCATTAATAATAGCATCGATCAACAACATCTAATGCGAAAAACCATGAAAACAAGAATTATCAGGGCATACAGAAATTTATGAAAAAAATAAACATTGATCTGGATCAACGATAAACGTATTACATATTACCATCCCTGTTATTGCTTACGTGCTACCAGATAACTACTTTTGAATACTATAGCCACTTAATATTTTAAACAAGGTAAGCCATTAAAAACAACACGCTATGATTCTTATCATTGAAGATGATTACACCAGTTATCTTTTACTCAAAACAGTGCTTGAAGACATAAATAACCGCCACCTTTACGCGGAAAACGGGCAACAGGGCATCGCTTTGTTAAATAAGCATAAAGAAAATATCAAACTCATACTAAGCGATATCAAACTACCAGATATGAGTGGCCATGAACTAATCCCCAGGATGAAAGACATAAGCCCCAACTTACCCATTATTGCCATTACCGCTTATGCAATGAAAGAAGACTCGCGCAAATGCTTTGATGCCGGATGTGATGATTATATCAGCAAGCCAATTAACATTAAGAACTTTATAAATACCATCAACAAGTACTTACAGAAAGCCAGATGATAAAACCTTCCACCTTCCAGATAAAAAAATGAAATCTTTTTCCTAATATCTTTCCGGTAAAAAAGGATTCTTCTATTTTTGTGCCATATAAATTAAAACCAATTTATTTATGGAAAGAGACAAATTGATTTTTGACCTGATTGAAAAAGAGAATGAACGTCAATTGAGTGGCATTGAGCTGATTGCCTCCGAAAATTTCGTAAGCAACCAGGTTATGGAAGCTATGGGCACCGTTTTAACAAATAAATACGCCGAAGGATTGCCCGGGAAACGTTATTATGGTGGATGTCAAGTCGTTGATGAGATTGAACAACTTGCAATAGACCGGGCAAAAAAGTTATTCAATGCCGAATGGGCTAATGTACAACCCCACTCGGGCGCCCAAGCCAACGCGGCCGTTATGCTTGCCTGCCTCAATCCCAATGACACCATTCTGGGATTGGATCTCTCACATGGCGGACACCTTTCTCATGGTTCCCCGGTAAATTCATCCGGCATCCTTTACAATGCCGTTGCTTATGGCATTGACCAGGAAACCGGACTAATTGATTATGACCAGATGGAACAACTGGCCAGGGAGCACAAGCCCAAGATGATCATTGCAGGAGCATCTGCTTATTCAAGAGACTGGGACTATGCAAGAATGCGAAAACTGGCTGATGAAGTTGGAGCCATTTTAATGGCAGACATTGCTCATCCGGCAGGACTGATTGCCGGAGGTATCTTAAACCATCCCTTCCCTCATTGTCATATTGTAACAACAACAACTCATAAGACATTACGAGGACCCCGCGGTGGGCTTATTTTAATGAGCAACGATTTTGAAAATCCATGGGGTGTCACAACACCAAAAGGAAAAGTCAAAACAATGTCGCAGATGCTTGACATGGCAGTATTCCCAGGCATACAAGGCGGGCCGCTGGAACATGTGATCGCCGCTAAAGCAATTGCCTTTGGTGAAGCATTAACAGAGAAATACAAAACTTACGTCAAGCAAGTACAAAAGAATGCAAAAACAATGGCAGAAGCATTCATCAAAAAAGGATACAAAGTCATATCAGATGGCACAGACAACCACAGCATGTTGATAGATCTGCGGACCAAAGCGCCAGATGTTACAGGAAAAATGGCAGAAAACACGTTAGTCAAAGCGGACATAACCATTAACAAAAACATGGTCCCGTTTGACGACCGGTCTCCCTTCCAGGCATCCGGCATCCGGATAGGTACATCAGCAATCACAAGCCGGGGGATTAAAGACGACCAGGTTGGACAAATCGTTGATTTTATTGATACCATTATTACCGATATCGAAAATGAAGCCAAAATCAATGAAGTCCGTGGAAAAGTAAACAGCATGATGAAAGGCTATCCTCTTTTTGCTGATTAAACACAGCTTCTATGGAACTTTGGGAAATCCTTGCAGTTAGCGGAGCAGGTTTACTTGCAGGGTTTATTAATACATTAGCCGGCAGTGGTTCATTACTAACACTGCCGGTTTTAGTATTCCTGGGCCTTCCTGCGAATGTAGCCAACGGAACAAACCGCATCGCCATTCTTCTTCAAAATGTGGTAGGTGTCGCCAGCTTTAAACAACAAAAAGCCTTTAACTTCACTAATGGAATATGGCAAACCATCCCCGCTATTGCTGGTTCAATAATAGGAGCACTCATTGCTGTCGAGGTCAATCAGTTGATTATGGAAAAGATTATTGGGAGCCTTTTATTTTTCATGTTCATCCTGATTCTGATTAAACCATCGGCATGGATCAAGAACGAAACCGAAAAACATAACGAACAGAACAAAATTATCCAAATACTTATTTTTTTTCTTATTGGTATTTATGGTGGTTTCATCCAGGCAGGCACAGGTTTGTTCTTAATCGCCGGATTGGTATTAAGTTCCGGTTTCGACCTGGTAAAAGCAAACGCTATTAAACTTTTTATTATTCTTATTTACAGCCCTTTCACATTATCTATCTTTATTTTTAACGGACAGGTTGATTTCCGTTGGGGGCTAACTCTTGCCATGGGCAACATGCTGGGAGCACTGATCGCATCCAGGTTAGCAATTAAGAAAGGGGCTAAATTTATCAGATGGTTCTTATTGGTGGCTATCTTGTTTTCAGCCGTTAAATTAACAAATATAACAGGCTATAACAGCTTCTTTTAAATTCAGAACTCCTGATCCTGGTGTTGTGACTCAATAACTTATGAAACCCTCACCATAAGGCTTATAAAATGGGAAATAATTGATTTAAGTTTCGCACCAAACCTCTTAAGGATTATTATAAAAGACACTCCGGCGTTCAGGGATTTTTTGTTACAAGTCAGGAAAACATTTTTGCGCGTGGCTTTGGCAAGATTTCATCAAACAAGATACATCAACCCATCATAAAAAGCAATATGTTTATTGAAGTTTAAAATGGTAAGTAACAGTTCCTTTCTGTAATGCAGGAGCTTCGGGGCGCCTATCAAAACGAGCATTTAAAGCAGCTTTCCGAGCCTCTTTCAGCAAACAATTATCCAATGTTGTTGAACCTTTAACACCTGGATTGGCGTTAACAACCCGACCTGTTTTATCTACCGTTATAGCAACCACCACAATACCTGATTTTTGGCAAATATATTGCGGTTTGGGCAGACTTTGCGGAAATCGACCATTAAGACTAAAAGAAACACCTCCTCCACCTGGTTGGCCAGAATACTGATCAGCATCCGGAACTCCTTCTTCCACACCTTGATTTCCCTCCCCCCCGTCAACTCCTTCGCTTTGCGACTCATCTCCTTCTTCAACACCAGGAAACAGAGAACGCTGGTCAACTTCAGGCTCTTCAGGAGTTTCCTCTTCAGCGCCTTCCTGTTTTTCCTGATCCTCCTCCTGATCAGTTTCCACTTCCTCCCTTGATTCTTCAACTGGTTCTTGCTTTTCTTCTGTTTTTTCCTCAGCAGTTTCCTCCTCAACAACAGGAGCCTCTTCAAAATCCTGTGTCATAACCCCCTCGTCCGAAGAAGGTTCGGTTGTTTCCTGTGGAGCTTTTTCTTCAACAGCCTGCTGACTTTCCTCTGGTTGCCCCATTGGTTCTGTTTCACCCATACCCGATTGTTCATAACCAAAATCAACCACAATACCTTCTTCGGCAGGTAAAGGTAATGGAGTGCGAAAATAAAGCATAAGGAAAAGAACCAATAAACCAACATGAAACAGTATGGTTACAATCATGGCAATAGTATGTCGCTTTTTCCTATAAAACATAAGGTTTATTCGGGTTGGGTAGCCAGAATTAACCGAAATTGGTTATTCTTAGCTATATTCATCACTTTCACAACTTCTTCCATTGGCACAGACCGATCCACATGCAATGAAATAGTTGGCTCTTCCTCATCTCTTAATTTCAATTGTAGCGTACGCTCAAGTTCAGAAAACTGAACCTGTTCTGTTTTAACAAAATACTCCCTGTCTTCTGTAATAGAAACCGAGATAACAGGCGAAGAAGACGTTTGATTATTACTTTGGGGAAGCAAAAGTTTAAGCGCATTCGGAGCAATCAAAGTTGATGTGAGCATAAAAAATATCAACAACAAGAAGACAATATCCGTCATTGATGACATGCTAAAATGAGGAGTTACTTTATTTCTAGAAGATAAGGCCATAATAAAAGAGTTACATTACAGGTTCAGCAAGCAGGTCCATAAATTCAGTGGTTGTATTCTCCAGTTTAAAAACAACTTTTTCAACCCTGGCAACCAAATAATTATAAGCAAAGAAGGCAATAATACCCACCGTTAACCCGGCGACTGTCGTTACCAATGCAGTATAAATACCCGTTGATAACAACTGCACATCAATATTATTACCTGCCATAGACATATCATAAAAAGCACGAATCATCCCCATCACCGTCCCCAGGAAACCAATCATCGGAGCCCCTCCGGCAATTGTTGCAAGAATAGGCAATCCCTTTTCCAGCTTGGATATTTCAAGTTTCCCGACATTCTCTATAGCAGCATTGATGTCATTTAAAGGTCTGCCTATTCGCAAAAGCCCTTTATTAACCATTCTGGACACAGGTGTATCTGCAGATTGACAAAGTGCCAAAGCGGAATCGAGTTTATCATCATGAATATAATCCTTAATCCGGTTCATAAAATTAACATCTTCTTTTGATGCTTTTTTAATCAGGAAATACCTGTCTACAAAGATATATATCGCAATCAAGCTGAGAATGATCAAGGGAATCATGATCCAACCTCCTTTGACAGCCAAATCCATATAAGAGAGCGTTGCCTCTCCTGCTTTTGTTGTATCACCGGCTGTTTGCTGAACATTTTGAATTTGAAGCAAAACTGAATTCATTACCTTTAATTTTTATTGATTACAAATAATTTAATTTTTCTGATCCAAGACGAATATAACAATATTATTCGGAATTACCACCTCTTATTAATTTCCAGTATCTATTCATTAGCTCACCAAAAGAATTAAATTCTTCACGATAAAACACACCAACGCCCTGTGTAAACATAGAATTCTCGTATAAAAGATCATCATTTTCCCGGTTAAAAGCTTTAAGACGTAATTTTCCACTCTTATTTAATTTTACATCCACATAAAAATCCCCCACTACATTATTAGTAGCCTTTGTATTTTGTTCCCTGGCCTCCAATTTTTCTCCTCCCACATCAAGATTTCCCCTAATACTAACCCGGTCATTTAATAATTGAGTAGACAGAGCCAGCTCGACTTCATCCGAGGCCATCTCATCCCCAGGACGATAATTAAAACCAACATCAACTTCGCCAGCCATTTGAGACAACCAATTACTTAACTGGTTAGACAACAATTCACTTGTCGTGGTACCCACTCCCTGAGAACCTAAGCCCATGCCAGAGGATGAAGCTCCATATCCGGTCAGCTCAGGATCAGGATAAAAACTATTTAATACAATCAATGATAAAAACTGCCGAACCCGCTTTTCTTCCGAATTAAGAACCAACTTAACCTGATCTTGAGTTTCAGCTTCAACCGTGGGTAATTTAATTTCAAATTCCTGAGTTGGATCAGTTAAAGGCCCCTTTAAATCAATCAAACACTCAACAGGAACACGCTTCTCATAAACACCAGTAGTATCACCAAAAAGTGAGGATAAAGAAGTTTTTAGTCTGTAAACGGCAAGAATATCCATTTCTGCCTCCTGCATTTCTCCATCCCATAAAAGCGTGCTTCCCTTTTCAATATTAAATTTTTTATTTATAATATTTTGCAGTGTAAAAAGATAACTTCCTTCCGTTATCTCGTACTCCCCCACCAAATTCATATTACTTTGCTGATTAATATTCATCTTAAGATTTCCATTTCCTGAAGCCCTGATTACATCACCTGTCTCAGAACCCAAATTAATTTGCACCTGAACGTCAGGTGTTACTTCCAGATCAAAATCCATAGATATACCCTGCGCATCCACCTCGTAATCATTTTTTTTAGAATCTGGTTTATTCTGTACAGAATCTTTTTCCGATATAAAAGTGATAAATTGATTCTCTCCTGCCTCTTCCTGTCCATATAAAGGAATAAAAAATTTCGAATCACCAACCGTCTGTGCTGAAATATCAAACTTAAGATCCCCAGGATTGCCTTTGATACTAACTATTCCAGACATAAACGCTGTTCCGTAAAATTGTTCATTAATTTCAGAAGTTGTATTTAAACACAGAAATTCATCAAGATCAAAAGATAAATCCAGGGATATCCCGTCAAAATCTTCAATAGAAAGCATTCCACTAAGGAAAGCTTTATTACCATCCTTATCATATAAACGCAAAGCATCAAAAATCACATTATTATCTGCAATTTTAAGATTATGAGACAAACTGTAACGTGTATTAAGGTAATTCACTTTAAAAGAAGTTTTATGTAAAGATACATCCCCATTCAACATTAGTTTATCAAATGGGCCCTTCATATTAAGATTTCCACTGGCAATTCCCCTGATATCAGAAAAAATGTTTTCCAAATATCGATTAAACAGATCTAAGCGAAACTTATTCAATTCAATATCGGTATCAATAACATTCTGTTCAGGCTTATAAAACCCGTCTAATTCAAGGGTATTCAAATCCCCCCTATGTGAATTCACATTAAAATCTAAAGACTGTTTATCTGATCTCCAGGCAGAAAAAATCTCGGTATATCCAAGTTCCTCTTCATTAATAACCAAAGTATCAATTTCCATATCAGCAATAAAAACAGGCTTAGCAAAAATACCTGACAATTCAGATTCCCCACTGACATTGCCGTTTAACTTCAAAGTTCCTTTAGGCGTAAAAAGATTAATATTGGCAAGACTAAAATGATTTAATCCAATCTTAAGAACATCCCGTGGGTTATCAGATACTTTCCCGTTAATACTTAAATACTGATTATCATGCTCAACATAAAAGTCCTTAAAAAGAATATGATTAGAATCCAAATGAATGTCAGCAGGGTGGAAATTCCATAATGTCTCTTTATAAACAATGGTTGAAGGCTTCAAATGCATGTCCAGCTGCATAATGCTATCCGGATTATTTCTTGATAAAAGAGCCGAAGCAACCAAATCCCCGGCAATATCCACCGAATCATAATCAAACCAACTTAATGAGATATCCAAAGAATCCTTTTCAACCAAAGATTCAAATTTAAAATTTTTCAGTGGCAAGTGTTCGGATAATCCTATTTCATGAATCCTCAATACGGAATTTAAGCGTTCATCACCCGAAGTTAATTGATAATCAACACCTTCAAAATCATACCCCACCATATTAATATAATCAGACTCCACATTAATGGATAACGAATCATTTCGGGACATATAAAAAGTATTAATTTGAACTTCATCTTCAATCATATAATCAGGAAAAAAATAAGCACATATATCATGAACATCAGTAATATTGATTGATGCACTAAGCATTACATCTTCATATTCCTGCTCATTTTCACTAACAACAAGTGATGGTAAATAACGGTTCAAAGTATGTCGAAAACCGGAAGAAAAAGCTTGCTGTTTGTTATAGCGAGCAAAAATCTGGCCATTTACATAAGAAGAATTTAAGATCATGGAGGCAGTATCATTATTCTGCCTCATTTCCCAGTCAATATCATCAAGTCGGAGTGATTCTTCGCCCCTTGTAAACAATAATTTATTCAACCAAACGTGTCCTTCGAAAGCAGCACTATCCGGATTAGAAAAATGGGCTGTAACTTCGCCCGAAACATTCCCTGCAGAATCAGTTTTATCAATATTCATCCGATAAAGGTTTGCCTTATTAATATCTGCAACAAAATCAAATTCAGGAATTTTATCACGATAATCAACATCTCCTTTAAAATTCAGATCAAAATATTCATCCTGTACAAGAAGCCTGCCGGTAAATTGTTCATGGCTCACCTGTCCATCAACATGGACATTATTGTAGGTATAATCATTAATTTCAATCGCCTCCATATCACCAGCTATAATAGAATTAAACTCTCCATCTCCTTTAAAAGAAGCATTAACAGTAATCGCCAAATCCATCAATCCCATAAGCTCATTATCAAGCACTTTTCCCAAATCAAGCTTCCAGGCCGCGATTTTTCCTTGTAAATCTAAACGATTAAGTGTATCCGGCTTAACAGACAGATCTGTATTAATTATACCGGCAGCAGTACTCAAAGTACCATAAGCCACAAAATCATCTGTAAAACCAGTAAAATTTCCCTGATAACGAATAACACCCATATTATCCAATATTTCAGGAATTTGAATAGATTCAGAACTAAAAAATGACAAATTCAGCGCACGAAGGTCATCAGCCGATGTAGATAATTTTTTCACCTCGTTGAAAACAAAGGTTTCCTCAATATCAGGCAAACCTTTTACTGAAAAATCACTTAATAGGCTGGTGTGTTCCCCAAAACGAAGCGATAAATCTTCAACATCCATATTTTGAATAGTTCCCTGAAAATCACCGGAAATCTCAAAGAACTGATTATAATCAATAAGTTGGGGGATAAAAAAGCTTAAATCTTTTGTTGATACCTGCGAAGGGCTAAACTGTAGATCCATCTGCACATTTTCATAAACGGAAGGATTTTTCCATTTATCAAAATCATCAAAAGAAAAATTCAAGCCAGGAGCCTGCAGGTACGTTTCTTCTGTCTGAAGCGCCATATCAAGAAAATATAATTTTGTTGGTGCAATAATAAAATAAGACTTAAGATGATCCAGTGAAAAACCGGATTCCTCTTTAAAGGACAAACTTTTAACGTCCATAGATGTCACCCCTTTACGAGATTTTTTTAAATCCCTGACAATGGCATCAATATCATTAACAGACAAATTAGCGAAATCGATTCCCGGGACTACCGTATCACTTTTATGATGGGTTTGCAAACGAAAACAACCATCCTCCATTTCAATTTCATTAAAAGTTAAAAGCATTGGAACAGAAGACGTGTCTTTTCTTTCCAAAGCATCGACAAGAAACTGAATATTCATATCCCCGTCAGGTTTCTGCTTCAAATGCATCTCAAACCCATCCAGGTATACTTTACCAAACTTTAAATGTTTATCCTTTGGTAAATTCAATAATCCCAATTGAACTTTTTTACTATAGATTAAAGTATCCCCTTGCTGATCTTCAAGAAGAACGTGATTGAAAACCAGCCGATTAATAAACGTGAAATCCACTGATTCAAACTGTATTTTGGTTCCAAGTTCCTCTCCGACAAATTTGGTAATCTTATGAGAGATCTTGGTTTGCACCACGCTACTGTTTGAAACAATCACCCCGACAAAAAAAACCAGGAAAAGAATGGAAGCCAAAAAAATCCCTACTATTTTAGCCCACTTTTTTATAGCTTTGTCATTCATTTAAATTGCTAATTCTATTTCTTAAACGCAAAGAAAGTAAAAAAGTTTTACCTATACATTAGAAATCAATACAATGAGCACAACAATTTTAGGCATCGAATCATCTTGCGATGACACATCTGCATCCATAATCCGGGATGAATATCTCTTATCAAACAAAATAGCCAATCAGGAGGTGCATAAGGCCTATGGAGGAGTTGTTCCGGAACTTGCCTCCCGTGCTCACCAAAAGAATATTGTTCCGGTAATTGATTATGCCTTAAAAGAAGCGGGACTCAGAAAAGAAGACATTGATGCCATTGCTTTCACCCGGGGACCCGGCCTACTGGGATCGCTCCTGGTAGGATCCTCTTTTGCCAAGGGATTTGCACTATCGCTTGACATTCCCCTTATTGAGGTCAACCATTTACAGGCTCATGTACTGGCTCATTTTATCAAAGATAAAGAACAACAAACATCCCCCACATTTCCTTTTTTATGTCTTTTGGTATCAGGAGGGCATACCCAGTTGCTTGTCGTTAAGGATTACCTTGACATGGAGATCATTGGCCAAACAATAGATGATGCTGCTGGTGAGGCATTTGACAAATGTGCTAAAATTATGGGATTGCCATATCCCGGAGGCCCGGTTATTGATAAACTGGCAAAAGACGGAAATCCCAACCGTTTCTCATTTGCCAAACCAAAAATCAAAGGTCTTAACTTAAGTTACAGTGGACTGAAAACATCATTCCTCTATTTTCTCCGCGACCAATTAAAAGAAGACAAACATTTTATCGAAAATAATCAAAAAGACTTATGCAGCTCCCTGCAAAAAACCATTATTGATATATTACTCGAAAAACTCTTGAAGGCCGTAAAAGAAACAGGCATCAACAATATTGCTATCGCAGGTGGAGTCAGTGCAAACAAAGGTCTCAGGGAAACATTAACAACACTTGCTATCCAGAAAAACTGGCAACTATTTATTCCTCCTTTTCAATACACCACGGATAATGCTGCCATGATTGCAATAACCGGCTATTATAAATACAAAAGGAATTTATTTACCGGGCATGACATTGAGCCGATGGCAAGGCTAAAAACATGATTAATCAAAGAGCATATTATATATCTGCATCAATTCCAATTCAAAAAATCAAAACCGGCGAAAGCCCATAATCTCCCTTACATCCTCAACTGTTTTAGCAGCGCTGACGCGGGCTTTATCAGCACCCTGGCGCACCACTTTTTGCAAATAATGGTCATCATTCAGTATTGCTTTAATTTTTTCTCTAAAAGGTTCTGTAAAAGCAACAATATCTTCGGCCAACTGTTTTTTTAGGTCTCCGTAACGGATTTTACACTGGTCATGTTGTTCCTTAAAAAACTGAATGACATCAGGAGATGAGACCACTTCCATAAGAGTAAAAAGATTTGCCACAGGCTCACTCATCGGCGCATTCATCTGTTGTGGGCCTGCATCTGTCACTGCCCGCATCACTTTTTTCCGTATCACACCAGGTTCATCAGCAAGATAGATGCCATTACCGTCAGATTTGCCCATTTTTCCAGTCCCATCCAAGCCAGGAATTTTAACCAACTGGTCACCAAAATTATAAGCAGAAGGCTCGGGGAAATAATCGACACCATACATATTATTAAAACGGCGGGCAAACCGTCTTGTCATTTCCAGATTCTGCTCCTGATCCTTTCCTACCGGCACCTTAGTAGATCGATGCAATAAAATATCAGAAGCCATCAATACCGTATAAGTCAACAAACCTGCATTCACATTTTCAGGCTGGCTCCGCACCTTCTCCTTAAAAGTTGTGGTCCGCTCCAACTCGCCGACATATGCATTCATATTCATTAAAAGATAAAGCTCGGCCACTTCCGGCACATCACTCTGTATATATATTGTAGCAATGTCAGGATCAAGCCCGCAGGCAAGATATTCTGCAAGCACATACGCTTTATTTTGATGAAAATCACCAGGTTTAGGATGAGTCGTTAATGTATGATAATCCGCCACAAAAAAATAACAATTACTTTCATGCTGCATCCTGACAAAATTCTTCACAGCCCCGAAATAATTTCCTAAATGCAAATGCCCTGTTGACCTAATACCACTTAAAACTGTATCCATGATTCTATATAAAAATTAACTTAATGACAAATGATATTTAATATAGGTAATAATCTAACTACCCTATATTTTTTCGCTGTGAAATTAATAAAAAATCATTCGTTTTTTGCATTTGTGCTATTTGTCATTATTAATATAAAATTCCATCTTAATTAATTTACTGCGAAACTTTAGTACTTATAAAATAAAAAAGAAGATAAATGTAGATCCCATACCGGCAAAAATTGTAATTTAAGGGTTTAATTGTAAATTTGTCAAAATAAAAAAAACATATGTTCTCAACCAGACAAAATAAAGTAAGTCGTTTAATACAAAAAGAAATAGGAAACATCTTCCAAAAAGAACCGCTTGACCTGCCTAAAAATGCAATGATCACAGTAACCACTGTGCGCATTTCCGGAGACCTGAAGATCGCACATATATATTTAAGCATATTTCCTTCAAATAAGAGCCGGGCGGTATTGGATCAACTGGCCATGATCAATAAGCAAATCAGGTTCATACTTGGAAACCGCATGAAGAACCAGTTAAAAGATATCCCTGAGCTCCATTTTCATATTGACGATTCTCTTGATTATATAGAGAATATTGAACGATTGATTAATGACTAAATAAATATGAAAACAGCCTTTTATATAGCCCGGCGATACTTGTTTGCCAAGAAATCCCATAATGTGATCAATATTATTTCAATGATATCTGTTATTGGCGTTGCAGTGGGCACTATGGCACTCATTGTTGTTTTATCAGTGTTCAATGGATTCGAATCACTGGTAGAATCTTTATTTAATGCTTTTGACCCTGATATTGAAATCACGGCAGCCGAAGGAAAAACTTTTATCCCTGACAGTACAGAAATACAAGTTCTGCAAGATCACGAAAACATTGCCCTCTATACCGAGGTTGTAGAAGAAAATGCTTTGCTCCGCTACGAAGACCAGCAATACATTGCCACTATTAAAGGCGTTGGAAGTAATTACGGACAATTAACAGGGATTGACTCGGTAATTATTGAAGGAGATTTCATTCTAAAAGATGACCACAAAAGAAATTATGCTGTGGTCGGATTAGGGGTGCAATATTATCTCTCCATTGGCCTGAATTTTGCAAGTCCACTATTCATATACGTTCCACGTGAGAACGTATCTAATCCAACCCGGGCATTTAAACGCAAAGATATTTTTCCTTCCGGGGTTTTCTCCATTGAGAAAGAGATCGACAGCAAATATGTACTTGTCCCCCTTGATTTTTCCCGTGAATTATTGGGAATGCAAAATGAAGTAACCGGATTAGAAGTAGAAGTCAAAGATAAAGATAAAGTCAAAACCACCCAGAAAGATCTAAAAAAGAGCCTGGGAGATGATTTCATTATCAAAAACCGTTTTGAGCAAAAAGCTTTTTTCTACAAAGTCATGCGTTCTGAAAAATGGGCTATTTTTTTCATTCTAACTTTTATCCTGATCATTGCTTCATTCAATATTATTGGGTCATTAACAATGTTGATCATCGAAAAAAAGAAAGACATGTATACCCTGCAAAGTATGGGCGCCAATTTAAAATTAATCAGGCAAATTTTCCTGCTTGAAGGATGGATGATCACTCTTTCAGGAGCAATCATAGGGCTCGTACTTGGCTTTCTGACAGCCTGGATGCAAGAAACCTTTGAACTTATTAAATTACAGGGAGCCAATTCCTTTGTTGTTTCGGCTTACCCGGTAGAAATGAAATTATCAGATTTTGGGGTGATTTTCCTCACCGTTTCACTTATTGGCTTTATTGCAGCATGGTATCCCGTGCACTATATCACCAAAAAACATATATCCCAACAATAATCTATTATTTTTTTTGTAATTTTTTAAGGTTACCAACATCTAATTGGTGTAATAATAATAAAAGAAGGTTAACATCATTAATAATTATTCTTTATCACTATTGTCCGGAGAAACTTATTTCCAAAAAAAAGATTGCTTCGCTTTGCGCGCAATAATCCTGTTCATAAGGGTTTTACGCTACAAAGTCATGTTATTGTGAACATAATGAAGCAATCTAATATTTTAACCGGACACTAATGATTATTTATTATATTTATGTAAATTATTTGCTTAAAAAGCGTAACAAAATTGGATCGTTCAGCTTTTTTTCGTATTATTGTAAGTTACCTTAAAATTTAAAACTATGAAGAAAAAACTATTCTTCAGTATATTATTACTTGTTATAGGGCTGGCCAAAGGGTTTCCAGGGGAACTTGACATTCAGGCAGAAATAGAAAACCAACATGATCAAACCAATATCAAAGTAGTAATAACCAAAGGAGCAAAAGGTCCCAGCACTTTTTATCTGTACAAAGGAAGAATCACTGCTGATGGTGAACTGCTAAGGCAAAAAGAAGACATAGAACAACAGACTATGGTTTTTAAAAATCTCAAACCGGGAGAATACCACATAGGTGTAAAAAACAAAAATGAGTCCAAATTCATTCTTGTCGAGATCAAATAGTTTACAGCAAAAATGTACAGCATGTTCCGAAATACTACAAAACAATCCGCCACTATAGTCTTTTTTATGGCCATTTCCTTTTTTTGGTCATTCAATGCAAAAGCATTGAACTTTTCAGTCAACAAAACAGATAACATTTGCTATTCGGATAGCCTGGGATTGATTGACGTAGAACTGACAGAATTGGGGGTGCAGCCCTATACATATAGATTATATGATGACACTCCTCCTTTATTAGGCGGCACAGGAGAGCTAATCAAATCCATCTCTCATAATGCAGATACAGCCCAATTTGACTCCCTGGGATCTCATGATAATTATTATGTTCTTGTGCAGGACGATGCTGGAGGTGTTAAAGGGGAAGGCAACATAACCATTGGGCCATCCGAATTCATCTTTGATTCCATCCGGGTATCCAAAGCGCTTTCCTGTTTTAATTCTTCTGACGCCAAATTAACAGCCCATGCCAGTGGAGGAACAACACCATACTCATATACATGGAGTGACGGACAAAGCACACAAACGGCAACAGGAATGAGTCAAAACAGCTATGTTGTCACTGTGACACAAGACCAGGGATGTGGTTCTAAAAATGCAACCATTGACTTTATTTTTCTAAATCCAAATCCATGGATTGCAGATAGCATTCCGGACGAAATAACTATTTCAGATGCAGTCCCCACAAATGCCTGCGAAGGTGAAGCAAATGGATACATTACTATTACAGCATCAGGAGGAACAGCGCCACTTGGCTCCGCAGCAGCCTCAACAACAGGGCCCGATTCTATCGTTGACCCTGACCTGGAAACCAATAACCTGCCGGGCGACACATACCGTCCATGGGTCATTGATGCCAATGGATGCACCCAGCAATATGGGAGCGACGTAACTGTAGATGAAGATCCCAACCTGGAAGTAACAGCCAGTTTAAGTACAGATCCGGGAACCAATATTTGTTCAGGCAGCAATGTCGAATTCTCTATCACATCAACCAATGAAGGAAGCTCACCCACTTATCAATGGAAATTAAATAATACTGATGTAGGAAGTAATTCCGATACTTACACGAATAATTCCCTGAATGACGGAGATGAAGTATGGTGTGAACTCACCTCAAGTGAACGCTGCACACAAGAAAACCCCGTTAATTCAGACACAGCGGCCATATCCATCGTCCCGGCCCTGACTATCACAAGCCAGCCTTCATCAATAACCAGATGCGAAGGAAACAATGCTTCTTTCTCAATAACTGTTGAAAATGGCGCCCCTTTCTCCTATCAATGGCAAAAAGAAAATGGCGGCTCCTGGGATAACCTGAGTGACGGAGGAGATATCAGTGGATCTGACACCAATAATCTTATTATCAACAATGTCTCGCTCGCTGATGAAGATAATTACCGATGTCTTGTTGCCAATAAATGTAGCGATACAACAATCAGCGATGCTGCAAGTCTTACTGTCGAAGAAAATGTAACCATCACCTCACAACCTGTAAATGTTACTGAATGTGAAGGTGCCAACATCATTTTTACGGCAGATGCCAATGGTACTGGTCCATTAACATATCAATGGAAAAAAAATGGCTCTGACATGGCGGGTGAAACTGACGATACATTAAGCATCAATAATATTGCACCCGCGGATGAAGCAGATTATACCGTTGAAATTACAGGAGCCTGTAACACCATCACCAGTGATGCTGCCACGCTCACCGTACAGGAGAATGTATCCATTACTTCACAACCGGCTG
>CAZSGN010000003.1:0-35381 GCA_964606415.1 uncultured Bacteroidales bacterium | reverse complement strand
GGTAAAGATGAATTTGATGAACCGGAGGAAAATACGACTGATGAGACTTCTACAGGAGAGTGGGAATTCGCTGTCGAAGATTATATGCATGATGATGATGATACGCCTTATTATAAATTGCACGCTCGGAATGATTCTTCCGATAATTATAAAAAAGAATAGATTCCTTTTTCTGTAGGAATATCCTATCATGAACATTTGCGGAATCAGCTTGGCATGCGTATGCTGGAAGACCATGAGTACCAAATTGCTGAATACCTTATCGGGAACATAGATGATGATGGTTATCTCAGAAGAGAAATGGAAGCAATTGTGGATGACCTGGCTTTTAATGAAAATATTGAAACCTCACGGGAAGAAGTAACACGAGTGCTTGTCGATATTGTTCAATCGTTGGATCCACCGGGGAGTGGAGCCCGTAATTTGCAGGAATGCCTCATCCTCCAGTTGAATAGCAAAAAGGAGCAACGCTCGGCTGTTGATTTGGCAATCAAAGTGTTGGAAGAGCATTTTGAGGCTTTTACTCGTAAGCATTATGATAAAATCATCTCTCAAATGAATATTTCGGAGGATGAACTTAAAGAAGTTATTAATGAGATTACACATCTTTATCCGAAACCGGGTAGTTCATATAGTGATTCGGATAGTAAAGTGCTTGAACATATTGTGCCAGATTTTGTTCTTGAAAACAGGGACGGACAACTTATTCTTAGTCTGAATTCGCGTAATGTTCCTGACCTCCGATTAAGTCGTACATATGTTGACATGCTTGAGTCATCTGTAGGTAAGAATAAAAATGGTGTCAAGAGAAATAAAGAAACGGTAAGTTTTGTTAAACAAAAAATTAATTCGGCTAAATGGTTTATTGATGCTGTAAAACAAAGACAGACAACCTTGATGCTTACAATGGATGCTATTCTTAATTTTCAGCGTGAGTACTTTCTTGAAGGCGATGAACGCAGCCTTAAGCCTATGATCCTCAAAGATATCGCGGAAGAAACTGATCTTGATATCTCTACGGTCTCAAGAGTGGTCAATAGCAAGTATATTCAAACACATTTTGGAATTTTCCCTTTGAAATATTTCTTCTCTGAAGGGATGCAAAATCAGGATGGAGAGGATGTGTCAACCAGAGAAATCAAGAAAATATTGCAGGATTGTGTGGATAACGAGGATAAAAAGAAGCCCCTGACTGATGAGAAACTTTCTGATATATTAAAGGAAAAAGGTTATAATATTGCCCGGAGGACAGTGGCTAAATATCGTGAGCAATTGGGGATATCCGTTGCCCGGTTAAGAAAAGAGCTATGATGGCCGTTAGTTTAGTTTAGAAGCATTTTGATTTCGTCTTCAGAGAAATGCTTAAATAAATTGGACTCACTAATTAATTCATCTGATAATTTAGACTTTTCTTGTTGCAGGCGAAGAATTTTTTCTTCAATGCTGTCCGTGGTAATAAATTTATAGGAAAAAATCTTCTTTTTTTGTCCAATTCGGTGTGTCCTGTTGATGGCCTGGCTTTCTACAGCCGGATTCCACCAGGGGTCAAGAATGAATACGTAATCTGCTGAGGTCAGGTTAAGGCCTACGCCCCCGGCTTTGATAGATATAAGAAAAATCCTGGAGTCTTCTTTATCTTGAAATTCTTTGATCATGGCTTTTCTCTTTTTATCGCTTAGCTCACCTGTTAGCATTTGATAGTCAATATTGCTTGTTTCCAGATATTTCTTGAACATGTTTAGATGTTTGACGAAACTTGAAAAAATTAATACTTTGTGATTTCCGCTGATAATTTTTTCAATATTATGCATCACATCATTAAATTTACCAGATTCATCATGATAATCTTCATTAACCAGAGCAGGATGATTAGCAAGTAACCTGAGTTTCATGAGGCCATTGAGAATAACAAAATTTGATTTTTCTTTCCCTTTTTTTTCGATATTGTCAAGAATAAGATTGCGGATAGATGACTTTTGTTCTTCATATACTTTTCGTTGTTCTTCAGACATCTCACAATAATAAATATGCTGGGTTAATTCGGGCAGGTCTTTGGCTACATTTGCTTTGGTCCGCCTCATGATAAAGGGATTAATGAGTTTTTTCAGATCTTCCTGTCGTTGTTCATCTTTAAAACGTTCGACAGGAGTGACAAAATGCTTTTTGAAAAAGTTGATGCTGCCCAGTAAGCCATCATTAAGAAAAGTCATTTGTGACCATAAATCAGTTAATGAATTTTCAATAGGGGTCCCGGTCATTACAAGCCGGTGCTCTGATTTAAGCTCTTTTATGGATTTGAATATTTTTGATTCCGGATTTTTGATGACCTGGCTTTCATCCAGAATGATATAATGAAAATCGAACTCCGACAGGAGTTTGAAATCATTTCGGATGATACCATATGTTGTTAGAATAACATCATATTTGTGAAAATCTTTAGTTGTCTCAACCCGCTTAATCCCGGTATGGACGAATACTTTTAGTTCAGGGGCAAATTTGTTGATTTCATTTTCCCAATTGTGAACCAGTGACAGGGGCATCACGATTAAAGATGTGAAAGGGGGTTGTGTTACCATATTTTCCCCGAAAAGTGATAGTTGAACAGCATTGTCCGATTGGTGGGATGTGATATCCAGGGGGCATTGTGTGGCTTCATTTTTTATTTTTAGCAAGAGCGACAGTACCTGGATGGTTTTTCCCAGCCCCATGTCATCTGCCAGGCAGCCTCCTAAATGTTGTTGGCGGAGAAAGTATAACCAGCTTAACCCTTCTGCCTGGTAGGGCCTCAGAACAGCATTGATGTTTTCAGGTGGCGGGATGAAGTCAATGGCATCCGTGTCATATAATTTCTTAAATTCTTTTAATTTTTGTTCGACGCCATTATTGTGCTTTAATTGCTCAATGGCTGAAAAATGATGGTTTTTGATCAGCAAACGGTTATCCATTTCTTTTCCATAACGCAGTATACCATCATATTCAGCAAACCACTCTTCCGGGATAATGGCAATTTCTCCATTGGGTAATTTATACTCCCGTTCATGGTTGAGGATATGATTGCGCAGGAAGGCAAACGGTATTTCATATTCGCCGAATTTGACCACGATATGTACATCGAACCAATCTTTAACCTGGTTGATTTTATAGTCGATTTTAATAGTCCCGGTGTGGTAAATTCTGCTGGATTCTTTATCCTGGCTAATTTCAATGCCTTTTTCCTGTAAGGCCTTTTCGTTTTTATTCAGCCATGTTAATAAATTGTATCTGGCAATAACTCCCGGCGTATCAAGCTTATTTTCTGGGATGGAGTAAGCGGAACCTTCGTGATGAGTAAGGCCAGACTGACGAATTATTTCTTTCTGTTCGTTTTCCCATTCTTTGTTTCGTCTGATTTTGAAAAAGGCATACTCATTATTCTCGGATTTGAGGGACACATTATTTTCTGATTGGTCATGAGAATAAAATTTCTTGTTGCCGTATTTGAATTGAAGAAGCAAAAGCGGTTGGTCGTCCCAGTTGGTTTCTAGTTTTAGTAGTGTTTTGCCTGGTGGTTTCTCTTCCTGGATCTGAAAGCCGGACGCATGTACCCGGCAATTGCGGATAGATTTAAGAATGAACGTTTCAAAGTATTTTTTTTCATTTTTTGCGGGGATGTCAATATGGGGTTTGTTGAAAAAAGGAACCAACTTCTTCGAGTCAATTTCGTCGGTAAAGCGATAAATCTTATTCTCAAGAAATAACCAGCAGGGCTGATGTGTGATCAGGAGCGCATTTTTGTTGGTAAGGGTGATGCCTTGTTCTTCGTGGCGAACAGAAATATAATATTTTGTTTTGTCTTCGTGTTTGACAAAATTGAAAACGACCTCGGCAGATTTTCTTTCTATTTTAATTGGCCTGTCATTGATGGGGTCCTTTTTTAATCCTTTGAAATAAAGTGGTATTTTATGGCGCAAAATAAGATTAAGTATTTCATCAAGTTTTTTCTCTATAAATGGACGGATAATTTCCTGGAACTTTTTTTCGTCTAGTTTTTTGAAAAATTCTGTGGAAAGAACGGCTTTCTTGCTAAACTGCCTGACAATGTTTTCATCGTTGTACCGATCTGTGATAGATATAATTTCAAGTTCTTCATTAGAAAGTACAATGCCATAATCGGTAATTGTATTTAAAGTTACTTTTCTGAACGAAAGACTAAATTCATCTGTCTGGGTCAGATCTACTACGTATGGTTCGATAAGCACCCCGAGATGAGGGTGTCTGCTTATTGAAAAAACAAATTGCTGTTTGACCGACGGTTTTATTACTTTAAAATCCAAGATTTTTATGTATGAAAAAATTTGAAAAAATACCAGCAAATTAATATGTTGCTATCTTTTCGCAAATTATTAAATTATTCCTTATGCGCTTTCAAAAAAAATCCATTTTGGGAAAATGATCTTTTCCAAAATGCAAAGCAAAGAAAAATTATTAATATGCCCAAATAATTTGTTGGTCATATTTTTTCATTTTTCAACAAAGAGCTTTTGTCCTCCTGGAAGCCTTTTATTTATTGGCCATAGGAAGGTTTTTTATGCTATTTAGGCTTGTCCGTCTTTTGACTGATTTGTTACTGGCCTGTCAATGGAACATCTGTTAACCTAATCGATGAACACTATATGTGTAAAAGTAGAATTAATAGCCTGACTGAATAACTATTATATTTGAAAATCCCAGGACAGGTTGAGGAGGAATGCATAATCTGTTGCCAGTTGGATACCGTTGAAATTTTGATAAAGCGGAATGTCCCAGAGCAATGACAAATTGATGTTGTTTTTCAGGGTGTAATTTAGTTGGGGAGATAAAAAGATAACATGACTTCCGCTGTCTTTTACTTTTCGCCACTCACTAAATGATTTATGATTACTTGCTCTTGTAAGTGATTGAATGTAATTTGAGGATTTCCATTCATCGCGTATTTGCAGGATGGCTGTCCAGTTCTGGCTTAGCCATTCCAGTGTTGGTGGAAGGTGTAGGTGCTTGCTGATATAGAGCCCATTTGTTAAGGTATTGCCAAAATTATATTTTTTAAAGGGATAATAACCTTCTGGTGTTGGAAAGTTGTACTCGTATTGCGAGATGAGAAAAAATCGCCAGGCTGTAAAGGGAAATTCTTTGATAAGATAACTTTGGAAAACAGTCCCATAAGCTCCTACGGAAGATTGTACGTCCGGATGCAGATCATTTCCGCCAGGATCTGTTTGAGCTTCCTGGCGAAGGGGTATTTTGGCGCCGGCCCCAACTGTAAATTCGAAGCGTTTATCATTGTTATTGATGATGTTGTATTTGGCTTTTAAAATGGAGTTGGATAAACCACTTCCCTCAATGGGGTATGCAAAATATTTGGTCTTATTTAGAAAATAACCTGCTTCTGCTTCAAGGGTTAACCGGTTATTGATTCCATAGGCAGCTATCAAACCTGTATAATTGTAAATGGCTTTTGATGCTGTTCGTCTATTGCCGCTATATAGTTCATCACCAAAATAATACTTGCCGGAATAACTTTGTTTAAAGAAGGTCCCTGCTTTAAACATGCCTTTCTTTTGTACCCCGATATTTGTGGCCCCGCCAATAGGGTTGCCTGTAGAAGAGAAGCATTGGCTGAAGATATGCACGGGGAATAGTAAAATAATGAATACGTGTGCGTATTTTAAAAGCGTGTTCATGAGTATTTTTTGTTATCTGTATTTAGAGGTTTGTAAAATAAGTGGTAATTAGCCTATAATAATGGTTTTGCAGATTTTAAAAATGTACTTATGGTATAACAATGAGTTCAATGTCTTTTCTTTCCTGACGGTTTTTTGCCTTAATTGTGCAGAAGATGGTATTGCTGCCTGTACCAACACATGGATCAGCATAGAATATAATCTTTTCCGGTTTGTTTTTGATGCTGATCAGTGGTGCATTACTATTGGTGCTCCATTGGTAGGTGAGGTTACTGTCTTCGGCAATAGCATGAAGAGTAGTTGAATCTCCCATACTAAGGGTGTCATGATTAGATTCAATGCTGATAAATTCTTCCAGGTGGGAATCCGGATGGAAATCATCATCTTCCTTGCTGCAGGAAAAATGGTTCATGATAAGTAGTACTCCTGTTAATAATTTGCAAATGTTTAACATGGTTTGATGAATTAATTGTTTTTTATACAACGCACTGAAAGCCCGGAACTTTTTGGATAACTGTCATAGCGTCCAACTTCTGAGGATGAGCTCCGGATGCATCTTCTGAATGCGTTACTTCCTGATTCTGTTGATGTCCATGGATATTCATAACTGTCTTTATTAAAGAATTCCCAGGAGCCCATGTGTCCACCCGAAAGGAGGGCGTTGTATCCGGATGAGCCTCCTGTTTTTAAAGCGGTACCTACAGGCGACCCGCGCCAGGTGTTGTTCTTAGCTGCATCTTCAGGACTCATTCCTAAATGAATTTCAAGTGCCTGGTATTCTTCGTCACTGGGCACATGCCATCCTTTGGGGCAAATGCCCTGACTGCTTTCAGTGGTGGTATAGTTCATCATCTCATTCCATTGATAAAGGCCGCCATACTGATCACAATTAGAACTCATATCGTTATAACACCATTTCTCGATAGTGCCATTGTTGCTTTGGCCCATAGAAGCATTAATTTGTTCCCCTACATTGAGATTTTCAGCGAACCAGCATTGCGAGCCAATAAGTACTGTGGAGTATTTTTGTCCGTCTCTGGGATCTTTAATGGTATCTCCGCATTGAAAGGATAGAAAATGAATAGTAACAGTGTCCCGGGTAGTATCCGAAGAAGTGAAAATGCGCCATTCGAGTTGGTATGATTCTTCAGCCTGGCCTGTAAATTCTGTGTCATTAGCATGAGGATTGGTAAGACTCCCTCCGCTTCCCGAAAGAATTATCCATTGGCCTTGCCCGTTTTGTGGCAGGTTGCCTTCCAGTGTTGTTGTTGTTATGTTATAATGATACTGGTCTTCTCCCGCGTTGGCTTGAGAAGGATTCATGCCTGTTTTTATCTCAATAATGACTTGATCACTCCATGTTGTATCGGGCTCTTCAATAGTCCATTCTAATGTATATGTTTCATCCATTTCGCCTGAAAAAAGCGAGTTGTATTGAGTAGAAGAATTAATTGTCCCTCCGTTGCCGGATAAAATCTTCCACTTTCCTGTACCTGTAACAGGTTTATTGGCATAAAGATTTAGTTGGTTGGTGTCATAAATGATCGTGTCTTTTCCTGCGTCAGCCATTCTTGAATCTATTGAGTAAGTAAAATGAATTTCAATGGTGTCTTGGCGTGTTGTGTCCTGATCAGTAATCGACCACTCTAATTGGTAAGAATTGTTTATTTCACCTCTGAAAAGGGATTCCGGAGATGAGGGATTGGCAAAGTGACCGCCTGTCCCTGAAATGATACGCCATTCCCCGGTTCCGTTTATTGGCTTGCCGGCATATAAATTAAGCATGTTTGTGTCAGTGACAATGGTGTCTTTTCCCGCATTGGGTTTTAATGCTTCTTCTGAGTGCTGAAATGTGATATATACCAGGTCATTACTATATCCGTAAGAGACTGTTACTTTCCACGAAAGCAGGTATTTTTCGCCCATGCGCCCTGTAAATGGTGTTTGTGGGTCTTTGTTGTCTTTTATCTTACCACCGGTTCCTTTTAGAATATACCATTTTCCTTGTCCTTTACTTGGTGATGTAGCATTTAGTTGGCAGGCATTGGTATCAAGGATAACACGGTCTTCACCTGCATTCGCCCCAGGTAGTTTTCGTTTACATGAATAGTAGCAGATGAGTAAAAAGCATATGGCTGTATGATAATAGATCCACCTCATAGGAATTAAACTTATGTTCAAAATTAAAAATTTATCGTGTTACTTCAAAATATTTTTGACCCCTTATTGAACGATTTTAATCAGAAGTCGTTTAAAAGACTAAAAAAAAGGTAAGGCTTTCGTTTTATTCATGTCGCTTAACTTAAAGGTCAATATTTAATACTCATGCATAATATCAAAGATAAAACAGGCTCAATTTTTTTTGAATCGGCAAGATATTTGTAAATTTATGGTAAGCAACAAATTAATTCGTATAATTGACTCCTGTGTTCTAAAGATAAAGATTATGAAAATTAAATGAATGATTAAGCAAATATTTTTTTTGATTTGCATGTTTCTCAATATTTTTAAGAATCAGGATTGATAAATAATTAATTAATAAAAATATATTCAAGTGAAATTATCAGAATTGGGCGAATTTGGTTTTATTGAGCGGTTTTCGAAATTATTTACCCAGGGATTGCCAAGGGGTGTGATGGGGATTGGCGATGATGCTGCTGTTTTTCCTGTTACTGACGAAAAAGCGATGTTGGTTACTACAGACATGATGGTAGAAAATGAACATTTTCTTCTTGAAAAATCGGCCCCGGAGGAATTAGGTTATAAATCGCTGGCTGTTAATTTGAGTGATATTGCTGCTATGGGAGGAACTCCAGCATATGCTTTTTTATCGGTAGGTATTCCTTCTTCTATCTCTGTAGAGTGGTTTGATAAATTTTTTATGGGCTTAAAAGAACTTGCCGATGAAACCTCAACCCTACTTTTAGGCGGAGACACATCCAAGGCTGATAAATTGACTATTAACATTGTTGTAATAGGTAAGGCAAGGGTGAATCATGTTAAATACCGTTCTAATGGGCAATCCGGAGATATCCTTTGTTTAACTGATATCGTGGGAGATTCGGCTGCCGGGTTTAAGGTTTTGGAGAATGACCTTCCTGCTGGTAAAGATTGTCAGTATTTAAAAATGAGACATTTTATGCCTCGCCCGCAGGTTGAGGAAGGGATATGGTTGGCAAGACAGCCGGGAGTGCATGCTATGATTGATGTTTCTGATGGTGTTTCTTCAGATGTCAAACATATCCTTAAAGCTTCAGGAAAGGGAGCGGATCTCTTTATTGATGACCTTCCTTTGTCTGAAACCATGAAGAATATTGCAAATACTTATCATTGGGATATCTATGAGATGGCATTAAACGGAGGAGAAGACTATGTTCTTCTGTTTTCTGTCGGCCGTAATTATATTGACCGTGTTGCTAAGGACTATGAAGCAGCTTTTAATAAACCTTTTTATCAGGTAGGAGTATTAAATGACCATTCTGGGAAATTGAATTTTGTGGGATCCCGGGAAGGGATAGATTATCAGGGAGGATTTGATCATTTTGGTTTCTGAGTAATTGGTATCCAAATTGAACGATTCCGCTCAAATTAGCTGGTATTAAAATTATTGAATATGGATAAATTAAATCAGTATTATCGGGTTTTAACGATAGCAGGTTCGGATAGTGGCGGTGGTGCAGGTATTCAGGCTGATATAAAAACCATTTCAGCGCTTGGATGTTACGCAAGTTCTGTAATAACGGTGCTTACAGCACAAAACAGCACTGGTGTTTCCAGTGTCTTTGATCTTCCGGAGAAATTTATCCGGGAACAACTTGAGGCCGTGTTGTCAGATATCCAGCCTCATGCTGTTAAAATTGGGATGCTTCATAATGAGCAAATCATCAGATTAGTTGCTGATCAACTCAGAAGATATTCTCCTCCTAATATTGTTCTTGATCCGGTTATGATTTCAGTTAATGGGGATAAGCTTATGGAAAAGCAAGCTGTGGATGTCTTACAGAAAGAATTGTTCCCCCTTGCTTCTATTGTTACCCCCAATTTACATGAAGCTATGGTTTTGACAGGCCTGGAAGGTGGGCAGCTTGTCGATTTAAAAGAAATTGCTTATACGATGGTTGCTTTAGGAGTAAAAAGTGTTTTGGTGAAAGGAGGACACCTTGATTGCGAGATGGTTAAAGATGTTTATTATTCAGAAGAAGGCCAGCTCGAAATAACAGAAAGAAGAAGAATTGATACGAGAAATCTTCATGGAGCCGGTTGTGTATTGTCTGCTGCTATTAGTTGTGGTTTAGCCAAAGGGCTTGTTACTTATAAAGCTGTTGAAGAGGGTTTGGATTTTGTTTATCAGGCTATTTTAAATGGCGAAAATGTATTTAATGGAAAAGGGGTAGCTCCTGTTAATCCTTTTCATAATCCACACAGGGTGAAGCCTTCTAAAATTTATTTTGGAAGTTGATCAACTTAAACTTAAGTTGAGCGGAACCTTTAGCTTATGCTGGAAATCCCGGTTTATTATCGGGGACCGAAGAGAATAATTGCTCAATGTGGGTTAATATTGATGACGGCTAAAATAATATTGCCGCATGCATCTTATTGATATTTATCCAGTGTTTGTGATTCCAGGTACCCCCGGAACTCACGGGATAATTTATTTGTAATGTTATTGAAAAGACATTGATCAAAGGGGCATTCTGGTTTGTCTAAGGGACAATCGGTAATTTCAATCTTACCTTCTACTGATTCCCAAATATCCAGTAAAGAAATGTCTTTTGGTTTTTTTCGAAGGGTAAATCCACCGGTTGGCCCTCGCTGCGAAGAGAGATAATTGGCTTTAACCAACCGTTGCATGACTTTGGCTACATGGTGTTTTGAACTGTATGTTGCCTGGGCAATGTCCTGTACATTAATTGATTTGTCGGATCTGGCAATGAGTACAATGCCGTGAAGGGCTATCGAAACAGCTTCTGATAAGGATATGATTTTGGCCATGATTAATACATTTGCAGTAATTAAATACCCAAATATAATAAATGCATATTTATTTGCTGTTGCTTTTTTATTTTATTTTATGTGTATTATATAAAATATCCATGATTAAGCATGAATCCACTCATGAAAATGATCAAAAAGAAACTTTTACCTGAGTTGAGCGATATGAGTAAAGCGAAAGCCTTACATCTTCTTAGAGTTGGTCAATAAACGCAAGTTTTGGATCATCATGTTCGATAACGAGGCTTGCGAAGTCCCAAAATGCGGAATTTATTGGTGTAAATGAGCAATTTTGGGACAAGCATAACGAAGGTAGTGGACATTATATGGACGAACACCTCTTAGTCCCTGAAAAAAATGGGGTAGGTTGTTTAAGCGATTTTTGATAAAAGTTGCTTAATTTGGGGGTTATATGTTTGTTTTTTATTTCTTAATGGCCATATGGAGCTTGTCATAATGATATTTGCCTGATATTGATATAACTACCAGGTATGCAATAATCATCCCCGTGTGTGTTTTGTATTTTTGTCATGGGTCGGTTTAATTTATTGTCAAAAATCAACAAATGATTACTGTTGGTGCCGGAAATAAAAAAAAGGTTGCCCGTATTATTACAGGCAACCTTTTTTTGAGCAAGGAAGATTTTTATTCTTCTTCTTCTTTGTTTTCAAATTCTTTAATCAGGTTTTCCTGGATATCAGGGGGCACCTGCTGGTATTCGGAGAACTGCATATTAAACATAGCCCGGCCACTGGTTAATGAATTAAGCGCAGTAGAATATTTTCCCATTTCCGACAAAGGGACTTTTGCGGAAATTTTTTCGTAACCGCCATCGCTTGACATACCCTGGACAATAGCTCTTCTGCCCTGTAAGTCACTCATAACATCCCCCATAGCATCAGATGGTACCAATACCTGAATATCATAAATGGGTTCCATGATTTTTGGACCTGCATTTTTAAAGGCTGTGCTAAAAGCATTTCTTCCTGCTAATTTAAATGATATCTCATTGGAGTCAACAGGGTGCATCTTTCCATCATAAACATAAACCCGGATGTCCCTGGCATAAGAGCCAGTTAAAGGGCCTTCTTCAATTTTTTCCATGACACCTTTAAGGATTGCTGGCAGAAAACGGGCATCAATGGATCCTCCTACGATACAATTGTAAAAAACCAATTTGCCGCCCCATGCTAATGGATGCTCTTCTTTGTTACGGATGGATATCTTTATTTCTTTACCATTAATATTAAACATCTTAGGGTCTTCGGCATCATCGCTGTGAGGTTCTATAATCATGTGAACTTCACCAAACTGCCCTGCTCCACCTGATTGTTTTTTATGGCGGTAATCGGCTTGCGCTGGCTTGGTTATGGTTTCCCTGTAGGGGATTTTGGGAGGATAATATTCGGTCTCGACTTTGTAGATGTTGTCCAGATGCCATTTAAGAATGTCTAGATGATATTCACCTTGCCCATGAATGATAATTTGCTTTAGTTCTTTAGAATATTCAACCTGGATGGTGGGGTCTTCTAACTGGTATTGGGTGAGTGAGGATCCTAGTTTTTCTTCTTCTCCATCATTAATAGGCCTGATAGCTGCTCTGAATTTAGGTTCTGGATATTCTGTTTTCGGGAAAGTCCAGTTCCCGGAAGCAAGAAGAGTGTGCCCTGTTTTGGTGCCTTTCATCTTTACGGTGGCAATTATATCCCCTGCAACTGCTTCGCTGATCTTTTCTCTGGTTTTGCCTAGTGAAACATAAATCTGAGATAATCGCTCTTTATTACTGGTATTTACATTGTTAATATCCATGCCTTCTGTGAATTTTCCGGATATGATTTTCATGTAATAAACTTCTCCCACATGACTTTCATAGGATGTTTTAAAAACGAAGGCAGCTGGTGTGCCCGAAGAATCGAATGGAATTTCTTGTCCTTCACTATTTGTTTCCCCTGGCATATCAGAAGGGGAAGGAGTAACATTGGTGATGAAGTCAAGTAAGCGGTTAATACCTACATTTTTTTTAGCAGAAAGGCAAACAACAGGGTATAGCGCACGGTTTTTCACCCCTTCGTTTAATCCTTTTTGCATTTCTTCCTCGGTTAAAGTTTCTTCTTCAAAGAATTTTTCCATAAGGGTTTCATCTGTTTCAGCTGTTTTTTCAATCAACTCTGCATGAAGTTCCTCAGCCCGGTCTTTTTCACTATCAGGAATTTCTTTCTCTTCGAACTTGCCATCTGCCGAATATTCATACATCTTCATAGCAAGAAGATCTATGATGCTGTTAAAATCAGGACCTGCATTGACAGGGTACTGAGTAATAACAATTTTGCCTGGGTAGTGTTCTTTTAATTGTTCTATGGTGGTGTCAAAGTTTGCCTTTTCATGATCAAGTTGATTGATTCCGAATACCATTGGTTTATTGAATCGCTCAGCATGACGACTATGAATAGTTGTGCCTACTTCAACACCATTCCCGGCATTAATCAGCATAACTCCCGATTCAGATACTCTTAGTGAAGAGATTACACCATTAACAAAATCATCCAAACCTGGGTTGTCAAGAATGTTAATCTTGTAGTTATTATATTCCGTGAACATGACTGATGAGAAAATAGAGTTGCCATTAGTCTGCTCAATGTCCTTAAAATCTGAAACGGTATTCTTGCTTTCTACTTCGCCCCTTCGTTGAATGGCATCAGTATTAAATAAAATTGTTTCTGCGAGAATTGTTTTACCGGAACCCGAATTGCCCATCAGGCAAACATTCTTGATTTGATTTGTTTGGTACGTTTTCATTTTCTTTTAAAATTAAATTTTTGAAAAGCAAAATTAATGGTAGTTACAAATGTAATATTTTTATACTAAGAATCAATATCAATAAGACTTAACAGGTTATAATTGAATCTTGTCAGTATTTTTTTTTAAAATCTTTTTTCCTTTATAACCCAAATCAAATGCGAATGATAGCATTGTTAGCGTGATATGATTAAAAAGATAATTAAATAATTTTCAGTTACCTGTTGTGATAAATAAAAAAAAAGAATACCTTTGCGTCCCCGTTTTAAATAACAAATAAGAATAAAATTTAATTTTTAAACATATGCCAACGATACAACAATTAGTAAGAAAAGGACGGAAAAAAATCGTTGAAAAGAAAAAGGCACCTGCACTGGATGCTTGCCCTCAGCGAAGAGGTGTTTGTGTAAGGGTTTACACAACAACACCTAAAAAGCCAAATTCGGCAATGAGAAAAGTTGCAAGAGTCCGTTTGACCAATGGAAAAGAGGTGAATGCGTATATTCCGGGAGAAGGTCATAATTTGCAGGAACATTCAATTGTGTTAATTCGGGGAGGAAGGGTGAAAGATTTGCCTGGCGTTCGTTATCACCTTATCAGAGGAGCTTTGGATGCTTCAGGCGTTGACGGGAGATCACAGAGACGTTCAAAATATGGTACTAAAAAACCTAAAAAATAATCCAGGTTGAATTATGAGAAAGACAGTAACTAAGAAAAGGACTATAACCCCGGATCCAAAATTTAAAGATCCACTTGTAACAAGATTCGTTAACTCGATGATGTTAGATGGAAAAAAAAGTGTGGCATTTAAAATTTTCTATAAAGCTATTGAACTTGTTGAAGAGAGGAAGAAAAACACAGAAGAATCAGCTCTTGATATTTGGAAAAAAGCGTTGGAAAATATTACTCCGCAGGTGGAGGTTAAAAGTCGCCGGGTTGGTGGGGCTACTTTCCAGGTGCCCCGGGAAGTCAGACCTGAGCGGAAAAAGACAATTAGCATGAGAAATATGGTGAGGTTTGCCAGATCAAGAGCTGGTAAAGGAATGGCTGAAAAGCTGGCTGCCGAAATTCTCGCTGCATATAATGAGGAAGGTGCTGCTTTCAAAAGAAAAGAAGAAATGCACCGGATGGCAGACGCAAATAAAGCGTTTGCCCATTTTAGGTTTTAAGTTAAATCCTTAAAAGGAGTTAAGAAAGATATAAAGATGAATTTGAAGTTAACGAGAAATATTGGGATCATGTCACATATTGATGCCGGTAAAACTACTACAACAGAGCGGATACTCTATTATACCGGTATTACTCACAAGCTTGGTGAGGTGCATGATGGTGCGGCAACGATGGACTGGATGGTTCAGGAGCAGGAGCGTGGAATAACAATTACTTCTGCTGCAACAACTACTTTCTGGGATTATAATAAAGAAAAATATAAGATCAATATTATTGATACTCCTGGGCACGTTGATTTTACTGTGGAGGTAGAGAGGTCATTGCGCGTACTTGATGGAGCCATTGGTGTTTTTTGTGCGGTAGGAGGTGTTGAGCCACAAACGGAAACTGTGTGGAGACAGGCTGATAAGTATGAGGTGCCGAGAATTGCATTTGTTAATAAAATGGATCGGGTTGGCGCAGACTTCTATAATGTCGTTGGCCAGATTAAGGAAAGAATGGGACACAATGCTATTCCTATTCAAATCCCCATTGGGAGTGAAGAATCTTTTCAGGGTATTGTGGATCTTATTGAAAATAAAGCCGTAGTATGGAGGGATGATAAGGATTTGGGAACGCATTATGATCTTGTGGAAATTCCGGATAACCTTAAAGATGAAGCTAACGAATGGCGAGAGAAGTTGGTGGAAGCTGTTGCTGAACATGATGAGGGCTTGATGGAGAAATTTTTTGAAGATCCTGATTCTATTACACCAGAAGAGATGATGGATGTGATCCGCAAAGCAACGATTGATTTGACAATTATTCCAGTGATGTGTGGGTCAGCTTTTAAAAATAAAGGGGTGCAACGATTATTGGATGCTGTTTGTATTTATTTGCCCAGTCCTGTTGATGTAGAAGGTATTAAAGGGGTAAAACCTGATACGGATGAAGAGGTTATTCGTAAACCTGAAACGGATGGGCCACTGGCTGGTTTGGTTTTTAAAATTGCGACAGACCCTTTTGTGGGAAAACTTGCTTATACAAGGATTTATTCTGGTAAAGTCATGTCCGGCTCACATGTGTTTAATCCCAGAACCGGTAAAAAAGATCGGGTAACCAGGTTATATCAGATGCATGCCAATAAGCAGATTGCCAAAGAAGAGATCGGGGCAGGTGATATTTGCGGAATTGTAGGGTTAAAAGATGTCCGGACAGGTGATACTTTATGTGATCTTAAAAATCATGTAACATTGGAAACGATGAAATTCCCCGAGCCGGTAATTAGTATCGTGATTGAGCCTAAAACTAAACAAGATATTGATAAGCTGGGGAATGCCCTTCATAAACTCGAAGAGGAAGATCCGACTTTTCAGACTAATTTTGATGAAGAGACCGGGCAGACAGTTATCAATGGAATGGGTGAGTTGCATCTGGAGGTTCTGGTGGATCGCTTGAAGAGAGAATTTAAAATAGAATGCAACAAAGGACAGCCCAAGGTTTCTTATAAAGAAAGAATTACAGAACCTGTCCATTATCGTGAAGTCTTTAAAAAACAAACTGGTGGGCGTGGTAAATTTGCCGATATCGATTTCGTTTTAGAGCCTACGGATCATGGTAAGGAAGGATTGGAATTTGTTAACGAAATAAAAGGAGGTAACATTCCTAAAGAATTTATTCCTTCTGTTGAAAAAGGTTTTAAGGAGGCTTTACATAATGGTCCCTTAGCCGGATATCCGGTAGAGTCATTAAAGGTTACCTTGAAAGATGGCTCTTACCATGATGTCGATTCTGATCAGCTTTCTTTTGAAGTTGCTGCCAGGAATGGATTTAAAAAGGCTGCAGCGAAAGCAAAACCAGTTCTGCTCGAACCTATAATGAAAGCTGAAGTAACCACTCCTGAAGAATATATGGGTGATGTGATTTCCGATTTCAATAAACGTCGTGGTCAGGTTGAAGGAATGGAATCAAAATCGGGTGCCAGGGTTATTAAAGCAAAAGTGCCTTTGGCAGAGAATTTTGGTTATGTTACTGTATTGAGGACAATTACTTCTGGAAGGGCAACTTCACACATGGAATTTTCGCATTATGAAGAGGTACCTAAGGAAGTAGCAAAAGATATACTTGATAAATTAAATGTTGATGTTTCAATGGCTTAATGATAATGAACTATGAGTAATCAAAAGATTCGAATTAAACTAAAGTCGTATGACCATAACCTGGTTGATAAATCGGCAGAAAAAATCGTGAAGACGGTTAAGTCAACAGGGTCCATTGTAAGTGGGCCGATACCTTTACCTACTCATAAAAGGGTGTATACTGTTTTAAGATCTCCTTTTGTGAATAAAAAAGCACGTGAACAGTTTCAATTGTGTGCTTATAAAAGATTGCTTGACATCTACAGTTCGACTCCTAAAACCATTGATGCGTTGATGAAGTTAGAATTACCAAGTGGGGTTGAGGTTGAAATTAAAGTGTAATCAGTAAATTATTATAAAATGCCTGGATTAATAGGAAAAAAAATAGGAATGACATCTGTCTTCACTGATGAAGGCAAAAATGTTCCATGTACAGTCATTGAAGCCGGACCTTGTACTGTAACACAGATTAGGACCAAAGATAATGATGGTTATGAAGCTGTTCAACTCGCTTTTGGTGACAAAAAAGAAAAGCAAACAACCAAAGCTTTGTCAGGTCACTTTAAAGCTGCTAAATCAAGCCCTAAAAGGAAAATTGTCGAGTTTAGAGACTATAATATTGAAAGCGTCAAATTAGGTGATGAAATTGGGGTTGGTATTTTTGAAGATGCTAAATGGGTTGATGTAGGTGGTATTTCTAAAGGAAAAGGTTTTCAGGGCGTTGTTAAACGTCACGGATTCGCAGGAGTTAATGACCAAACACATGGTCAGCATGACCGGAATCGGGCACCGGGATCGCTGGGTGGATCTTCTTATCCTTCCAGGGTATTTAAAGGGATAAGAATGGCAGGGCAAACTGGAGATAAAAAGAATAAGGTTATGAATCTTCAAATCATGAAAGTGATTCCCGAGCATAATTTAATTCTTGTTAAAGGTGCAGTCCCAGGATATAAAGGATCATATCTAATTATCGAAAAATAATGGAACTACAAGTACAGAAAATATCAGGCGAAGAAAGTGGAAAAAAAATCAGCCTAAGTAATGAGATTTTTGGTATCGAACCTAATGATCATGCAATTTATTTGGATGTAAAGAGATATCAAAATAATCAACGCCAGGGCACTCACAAAACCAAAGAACGTGGTGAGATTAATTATAGCACCAAAAAGATTAAAAAACAAAAAGGGACGGGTACTGCACGTGCTGGCAGTAAAAGGTCTCCTATCTTTCGTGGTGGTGGAAGGACTTTTGGGCCCAGGCCAAAAGATTATACCATGAAACTTAACAAGAAAGTGAAACAACTGGCCAGGAAATCTGCGCTTGCTTATAAGGCAAAAGATAATAATATCCGGGTGGTTGAGGATTTTAATCTGGAGCAGCCAAAAACCAAAGAAATGGTATCTATTCAAAATAATTTGGGCTTTAACGAAAAAAAATGCCTTTTAGTTTTATTTGAACAGGATAAAAATATATATTTGTCAGCCCGAAATTTACAGAATGTCAAAGTGGTAACCCTGTCAGAGTTGAACACCTTTGATATTATGAATTCATCAATTGTATTGTTTAGCGAATCTTCAATCGAGAATTTGCAGAAAAAAAATTAACAACAGGGGAGCGTTATGGATATACTAATAAAACCTATTGTAACCGAAAAAATGACTGAAAAGGGAGAGGCCCTTAACCAGTATGGTTTCATGGTAGATAAAAAGGCTAATAAATTACAAATTAGAAAAGCGGTCGAAGATATGTATGGGGTTACCGTGAAGAGTATAAATACTATGATTTATGCTGGGAAAACAAAATCCCGTTTTACAAGACGGGGCATGATTACCGGACGGACAAATACATCAAAAAAAGCGATTGTTACACTCGTGGATGGAGATAGTATTGATTTTTACAGTAACATATAAGAATTGATTATGGCGGTGAAAAAAATGAAACCCGTAACACCGGGACAGAGACATAAAATTGCTTCTTCTTTTGAAGAAATTACTAGTAGTGAACCGGAAAAATCTTTGCTGGAACCTATTCATAAAACAGGTGGAAGAAACAGTAATGGCCGGATGACGATACGGTATCTTGGTGGTGGGCATAAAAGGAAATACAGGATTATCGACTTTAAAAGGGATAAAGAGAATGTGGAGGCCTGTGTTAAAAGTATTGAGTATGATCCGAACAGAAATGCCCGTATTGCGTTGGTTGTATATACTGATGGTGAAAAAAGATATATTATTGCCCCTAATGGACTGGAAGTTGGACAGACTGTGAAAGCAGGTCGTAATGTCGCGCCGGAAGTAGGGAATGCTCTTTATTTGTCTGATATCCCCCTTGGTACTGTTGTGCATAACGTTGAAATGAATCCTGGCCGGGGTGCAATGATGGCCAGAAGTGCAGGATCTTATGCCCAACTGATGTCACGGGAGGGAAAATATGCAATCCTGAAATTGCCTTCCGGAGAATCAAGAATGGTATTGGTGACATGTAAAGCAACTATTGGGATTGTTTCTAATTCCGATCATGCACTTGAAAGATCAGGAAAAGCTGGACGTAGTCGTTGGTTGGGGAGAAGACCCAGAACAAGAGGGGTTGTTATGAATCCGGTGGACCATCCTATGGGGGGTGGTGAAGGAAAGGCCTCTGGTGGACATCCGCGTTCAAGGACAGGTAAGTCAGCGAAAGGTTTTCGAACCAGGAAACCTAAAAAGCAGTCAAATCGCTATATTGTTGAGCGTAGAAAGAGAAAAAGTTAATTTGAATAATTTTTAGATCTGATTTATTATGGCAAGATCATTGAAAAAAGGACCCTTTGTTGATTTTAAGCTTGAAAAAAGAGCTATTGAAATGAATGGGTCAAAGAAGAAACAGGTTATCAAAACATGGTCAAGAAGATCGATGATCACACCTGAATTTGTTGGCTTAACGATAGCTGTGCATAATGGAAATAAATTTATTCCGGTATATATTACTGAAAATATGGTAGGGCATAAGCTTGGTGAATTTGCTCCAACTAGAACTTTTAGAAGTCATGCCGGTAACCGGAAATAATTTTAAAGAATCAAATAATTTTTATAATGGGTGCAAGAAAAAGAAATAGAGCCGAACGTCTCAAGCAAGAAAAACAGAATCGTTTTTATGCGGTTCTTCGGAATTGTCCTGTTTCTCCTAGAAAAATGAGGCTTGTTGCTGATCTTATAAGAGGAGAAGATGTCAATAAAGCACTGGATATCTTGAAGTTTACTAAGAAGGATGCTGCAGAGAAGATGGAGAAATTGGTTTTGTCTGCTATTGCTAACTGGCAAAGTAAAAATGAGGGAATGAGAATTGAAGATGCAGATCTTTTTATCAAAGAGATAATGGTTGATCAGGGAAGAACATTAAAAAGATTACGTCCGGCGGCTCAGGGACGTGCGCATCTGATCAGGAAAAGATCAAATCATGTCACAGTTGTCCTGGGAGCACGTAATCAGGCACAGGAGAATGAAAATGTCGATGTTGAAACTGAAGCGGTAACTGACGAACAATCAAATCAATAAATAAATGGGACAAAAAGTTAATCCAATATCAAATCGTTTAGGTATCATCCGTGGTTGGGAATCCAATTGGTATGGTGGACAGGATTATACAGAAAAAATTTACGAAGATTCTAAGATCAGGGAATATTTATATGCTCGTTTGGCTAAAGCGAGTCTTGCAAACATTATTATAGAGCGTACGCTTAAATTGATTACCGTTACTGTAAATACTGCAAGGCCTGGTATTATTATTGGCAAAGGGGGACAGGAAGTCGATAAGTTGAAGGAGGAATTGAGAAAACTAACTAAAAAGGAAGTGCAGATCAATATTTTTGAAGTTAAACGCCCTGAACTTGATGCCCATATCGTCGCTTATAATATTGCCCGGCAGATTGAGGGGAATATTTCTTATAAAAGAGCACTGAAAATGGCTATTACCGCGACTATGCGTATGGGAGCTGAAGGTATTAAGATCATGGTCTCTGGAAGAGTGGGTGGTGCAGAAATGGCCAGGACCGAATCTTATAAGGAAGGCCGTATTCCTTTGCATACTTTACGCGCTGATATTGATTATGCTTTGAGTGAAGCCAAAACAAAAAGTGGAATGATTGGGGTTAAAGTGTGGATTTGCAAAGGTGAAGTATATGGTAAAAGGGATCTTTCTCCAAATATTGGCATTAAACAAAAAAAGCAAAAAAGTGCAGGTGGCGGAAATTTTGCTAAAAAGAAAAGAAAATAAACGAACCAGATCCATATTGACTTAATATAATTGAAATAAAAAATGTTACAGCCAAAGAAAGTTAAGTATAGAAGAAGACAGAAAGGACGTGTTAGAAAAGTGGCAAAAAGGGGTAGTACCCTCGCTTATGGTTCTTTTGGAATCAAATCTTTACAAGGTACCTGGATTACAGGTCGTCAGATTGAAGCGATGCGACAGGCTACAACCCGTTTTATGAAACGTGAAGGACAGGTATGGATCCGGATTTTTCCTGATAAACCGATCACTACCAAACCCGCAGAGGTTCGTATGGGTAAAGGAAAAGGAGCTCCTGAGGGATACGTTGCTCCTGTTGAACCAGGAAGAATTATTATGGAAGTGGATGGGGTACCATTAGAAGTTGCACGTGAAGCATTAAGGTTAGGTGCTCAAAAATTACCTGTTACTACTAAATTGGTTGTTCGTACTGATTATCAGGAATAGATTAAGATATTGAACTATGAAAAATTCAGAAATTAGAGAATTTACAGAGAAAGAACTTGAAGAGCGCATCGAAAACGAAAAAGGGATGTTGAATAAGATGCTGTTGAATCATGCCATTTCTCCATTGGATAATCCAATGAAAATTAAGCATGCCAGAAAAAATATTGCTCGGCTCCAGACTGAATTGAAAAGAAGAGCGATGAAAATAAATGAAAAAGAACAATAGAAAGTTTCATTAAAGATGGAAAACGAAATAACAAAAAAAAGAAACCTTAGAAAAGAGCGGGTGGGTATTGTGGTTAGCAATAAAATGGAGAAATCTGCTGTTATTGCTGTACAAAGAAGAATACAGCATCCCATCTATGGTAAATTCGTGAAAAAAACCACGAAATTAATGGTTCATGACGATAAGAATGATGCCAATGTTGGTGATAAAGTTCGGGTTATGGAAACAAGACCATTAAGCAAGAATAAAAACTGGAGACTGGTAGAAATTATTGAAAGAGCTAAGTAATAATGATACAGCAAGAAACTAGGTTAAATGTAGCGGACAATAGTGGTGCAAAAGAAGTTTTATGCGTCCGCGTTTTAGGTGGCACCCGGAAACGTTATGCTTCAATCGGTGATATGATTGTTGTTACTGTAAAAGATGCCATTCCTACAAGTGGTGTCAAAAAAGGGACGGTTTCAAAAGCGATTGTGGTCAGAACCAACAAAGAAATCAGAAGACCTGATGGATCATATATCCGATTTGATGACAATGCTTGTGTCTTGTTGGGCCCGGCCGGGGAAATGAGAGGTACACGTATCTTTGGCCCTATCTCAAGAGAATTGAGGGAGCATAATATGAAGATTGTTTCTCTTGCTCCTGAAGTGCTTTAAATTATTGAATTAAGATTTTAATATATATTGATCATGCAACGTAAACTGCACATAAAAAAGGGTGATACAGTAATGATTATTGGTGGCGAATATAAAGGCCAGCAAGGAAGAGTATTAAATGTGGATACCCAAAAGAACAGAGCCATTGTAGAAGGTGCCAATATGATTTCAAAGCATACCAAACCGAATGCTGAGAATCCGCAGGGAGGAATTGTTAAGAAAGAAGGGCCTGTTCATATTTCAAATATAATGGTTATCGATCCTTCCTCCGGTACTCCCTCAAGAGTCGGGAGGAGATTGAATGATCAGAATAAATTAGTTCGCTATTCTAAAAAATCAGGAGAGGAGATCAAGTAATGGAATATCAACCAGCACTCAGGAAAAAGTATCAGGATGAGATTATTCCTAAATTAAAAGAGGAATTTGGATACAAATCAATTATGCAGGTTCCTAAACTCGAGAAAATTGTCATTAACCGGGGTATCGGTGATGCTGTTGCAGACAAGAAACTTGTTGATATCGCGCAAGAAGAGCTTACTGCTATTGCCGGACAAAAAGCGATCCAAACTTATTCCAAAAGGGATGTTTCTAATTTTAAACTGAGAAGAAATATGCCGATTGGAACAAAAGTGACTTTGAGGAAAGACAAAATGTACGAATTCCTGGAAAGACTGATATCTTTTTCAATGCCTCGAATCCGTGACTTTAATGGTGTAGGGACAAAATTTGACGGCAGGGGTAATTATTGCCTCGGTATACAGGAGCAGATTATTTTTCCTGAAATTGATATTGATAAAGTGGCTAAAATATTGGGACTTGAAGTATCTTTTGTTACTACTGCTCCTACAGATGAAGAAGGATATGCGCTTCTTCGTGAATTTGGAATCCCTTTTAATCAAGAAAAAAAGAATTAAAATATGGCTAAAGAATCGATGAAAGCACGGGAAAGGAAACGTGCACGTTTGGTAAAGAAATATGCTGCCAGAAGAGCAAAATTAAAAGCTGAAGGTGATTATCAGAAACTTAGCCGGTTGCCTAGAAATTCGAATCCTATTCGTTTGCATAACAGGTGTAGTTTAACCGGAAGACCCAGAGGGTTCATGAGGCAATTTGGTATTTCACGAATTACATTTAGGGAAATGGCTTCTAATGGGTTAATTCCTGGTGTTAAAAAAGCTAGTTGGTAATTTAAATATGTTAATGAAATGACTGATTCTATTGCAGATTATTTGACAAGAGTGAGAAATGCCATCATGGCTCACCATAAAGTTGTTGAAATCCCGGCTTCTAATTTGAAAAAGAATATTACAAAGATTCTTTACGATAAAGGGTATGTTTTAAGCTATAAGTTTGAAGATGATGATAAGCAGGGTGTTGTTAAAATCGCTTTGAAATATAACCCTGAGACTGAACAACCTGCTATAAAAGAACTTAAAAGGGTTAGTAAGCCCGGTCTTAGAAAATATGTTAATCATAACGAAATCCCAAGGGTGCTGAATGGTATGGGGATTGCCATATTATCTACATCTAAAGGGGTACTTACCGATAAAGAAGCTCGCCAGTTGTGTGTTGGTGGCGAGGTATTGTGTTACGTCTATTAAAAGATTATATCAATGTCACGAATAGGAAATTTACCGATAGAATTGCCGGAGGGTGTTACTTTGGATGTTGATGCGGCTAATGTCGTTAAGGCTAAAGGCCCTAAAGGAGAATTAACTGAGAAGATTGATCCGGAAATGAAAATATTTATTGAGGATCAAATTGTTAAGGTTGTAAGACCTACAGAACAAAAAAGACATAAGTCTTTGCATGGATTGACACGTGCTTTACTCGCTAATATGGTCGAAGGGGTTTCTAAGGGGTATGAAATTAAACTCGAATTGGTTGGTGTTGGTTATAGGGCTGAAGCTAAGGGGCAAATGCTGGAATTGAGTCTTGGTTATTCACATAATATTTTTTTTCAATTACCCCAAGAGATTAGTGTAGAAGCAAAAACTGAAAAAAGAAGTAATCCAATTATTACACTGATAAGTCACGATAAACAATTAATCGGACATGTGGCTTCAAAAATCAGGTCATTGCGTCCACCTGAACCTTATAAAGGAAAAGGTGTTAAATATGTCGGTGAGCATATTAGAAGAAAAGCTGGTAAATCAGCAAGTGTTTAATAATATTAGTAAAGTTTAAATCATGGCGCTTACAAAAATTGCTAGGAGAAATAGAATCCGCTGGCGGATCCGGAAGAAAATCAGAGGGACTAATGAAAAGCCCAGGATGTCGGTTTTCAGAAGTAATAAGAATATTTATGTTCAACTGATTAATGATGTTGATCAAAAAACCATAGTCGCTGCATCATCTTTGGAAAAAGATATCCACGGGAAAACAGATGCCAATAAAAAGGATCAGGCTAAAATGGTGGGTGAATCTTTTGCCAAAAAAGCCATTGAGAAAGGTGTAAATGAGGTGGTTTTTGATCGCAGTGGTTATTTATATCATGGTAGAGTTAAAACATTAGCAGACAGCGCCCGTGAAGCGGGATTAAAATTTTAAAAGAAGTTATGGTAGCAACAAATGTCACAAAAGTAAAAACAAGTGATCTGGAACTTAAAGACAGATTAGTTGGTATTCAAAGAGTCACAAAGGTAACTAAGGGTGGCCGTACATTTAGCTTTTCAGCCATTGTGGTTGTAGGTGATGAAAATGGTATTGTTGGTTATGGTCTTGGTAAAGCTAAAGAGGTCACTACTGCTATCGCTAAAGGGGTGGAAAGTGCCAAAAAAAATCTTATAAAAGTACCTATTTATAAAGGAACAATCCCGCATGAACAAAACATCAAGTTTGATGGAGCAAGGATTTTCCTTAAACCTGCATCACATGGTACAGGAGTTAAAGCAGGTGGTGCTATGAGGGCTGTCTTGGAGAGTGTTGGTATTACTGATGTGCTTGCTAAATCTAAGGGTTCTGCTAATCCGCACAATGTTGTTAAGGCGACCTTTAAAGCTTTGATGGAGCTGAGAGATGCAAGGATGGTCGCGCATCAAAGAGATGTATCTATGGATAAAGTTTTTAACGGATAGAATAAATAAACCGTATCATGGCAAAGTTGAAAATTACACAGGTCAAAAGTATGATTGGTAGTACCAAAAGACAAAAGGAGACGCTTAAGGCGTTGGGTATTAAAAAAATGCATAACCCTGTGGAAAAGGAAATTACTCCTCAAATTAAAGGGATGGTTGATAAAGTTAAACACCTCCTTATTGTTGAAGAAATCTAAAATATTTAAAAATGAATTTACATAACCTAAAACCTGCTAAAGGGTCTGTTAAAAAGAAAAGTCGTATTGCTCGTGGTGAAGGATCCGGTAAAGGAGATACTGCGACCCGGGGACACAAAGGACAGAAGTCGAGATCCGGCTACTCCAAAAGATTCGGATTTGAAGGTGGACAGATGCCGCTGCAAAGACGTGTACCTAAATATGGATTTAAAAATCCTAACAGGGTCGAATACAAAGCCATTAATCTTGATGTTATTGAGAAGATTGCTGTTGATAAAGATATGTCCGTTGTTGATCCTCAGGTATTAAGACAGGCAGGATTGATCTCTAAGAATGAATTGGTGAAAATCCTGGCAAATGGTTCATTAACAAAAAAGGTTGATATAAAGGCTCATGCCTTCTCTAATAAAGCAAAAGAGGCTATTGAAGCACTAGGTGGAACCGCAGAAAAAATTTAATCCATAATGAAGGCATTAATTAATACCATAAAGAATATATATAAGATTGAGGATCTCCGGTCAAGAATACTTTATACGCTTGGTATACTGTTAATTTATCGACTTGGTTCTTTTATTACTTTACCGGGAATTGATCCTAAACAATTAAGCGCTCTTCAGGAGCAAACCTCTGAAGGTGTTTTGGGTATGATTAATATGTTCTCTGGAGGGGCTTTTGCTAATGCATCTGTGTTTGCTCTTGGTATTATGCCTTATATTTCTGCTTCTATTGTTGTCCAGTTAATGGGTATTGCAATTCCTTATTTTCAACGTCTTCAGCGAGAGGGTGAGAGTGGGAGAAAAAAAATTAACCAGATTACACGGTATTTGACGGTGGCTATTCTTTTGGTACAGGCACCAGGCTATTTAGCGAATTTACATGCACAGTTACCTCCCGAAGCATTTATTTTATCAGGCGCATTTTTTACAATGTCTTCGGTACTTATTCTTACAGCTGGAACAATGTTTATTATGTGGCTGGGAGAAAGAATTACGGATAATGGTATTGGGAATGGAATTTCATTGATCATTATGATTGGGATTATTGCCGGGTTACCTTTTGGTATTGCTGCAGAATTTGGGTCAAGATTGGAACCAGAGGGAGGTGGTTTAATTGCTTTTCTTGTAGAATTTATTTTTCTGTTTCTTGTTTTTGTGGTTACTATTTTATTGGTGCAGGGAACCAGGAGAATTCCGGTGCAATATGCCAAAAGAATTGTGGGTAATAAACAATATGGGGGCGTTCGTCAGTATATCCCATTGAAAGTGAATGCTGCTGGTGTTATGCCTATTATCTTTGCACAGGCTATCATGTTTCTGCCTCTCACTTTTGCAAAATTTGGTGGAGATAGCATGAGTGGTTTTATTGCCGCGTTTTCTGACTTTACAAGTTTTTGGTATAATTTTACTTTTGCTACGATGGTTATTTTGTTTACGTATTTTTATACTGCAATAACAGTTAATCCTACTCAGATGGCAGAAGACATGAAGAAAAACGGTGGTTTTATTCCTGGTGTTAAACCTGGACGTAAAACTGTTGAATTTCTGGATACTGTGATGTCACGTATAACCTTACCTGGTTCTGTGTTTCTTGCAATTGTTGCTATTTTACCTGCTTTTGCTACTTCTGCTGGAATTGACCGGACTTTTGCCAGCTTTTTCGGTGGTACGTCTTTGTTGATTCTTGTTGGTGTTGTATTGGATACCTTACAACAAATAGAAAGTCATTTGTTAATGAGACATTATGATGGACTTATGAAATCAGGAAAAATTAAAGGTAGAAGCGGTGGTGCTTCTGCGATTTAAAATATTTATAATTACGTTCTTTGTATAATGGTGGGGTTGAAAACACAAGAGGAAATAGAGTTATTGAGGGAAAGCAATTTGCTTGTCTCAAAAGTGTTGGGAGAATTGAAAAGCCGGATTAAACCCGGGGTGACAACGGCTGAGTTAGACGCCTTTGCGGAAGAATATATTCGTGATTATGGCGCTGTTCCTGCTTTTCTTGGATATCAGGGTTTTCCTAAAAGCCTGTGTACTTCAGTTAACGATCAGGTGGTTCATGGGATTCCTTCGAATTACATGTTGAAAGAGGGTGATATTATTTCCGTGGATTGTGGGGTTTTGATGAATAATTTTGTTGGGGATACTGCTTATACTTTTGAGGTTGGCGAAGTTGATGATGAAAAAAAAACATTGCTGAAGATTACTAAAGAAGCCCTTTATAAAGGCATTGAGCAGGCTAAGGTTGGGAATAGAGTTGGAGATATTGGTAATGCCATACAAGGGCATGTCGAGCCTTTTAATTATGGGATTGTTCGGGAGATGGTAGGACATGGTATTGGTAAGCAAATGCATGAAAAACCTGAAATTCCTAATTACGGCAAAAAGGGTGTTGGCCCTAAACTTAAAGAAGGAACTGTTATTTGTATAGAACCTATGATTAATGCAGGTGAAAGGTTTATTCGGCAGGAAGATGATGGTTGGACTATTAAAACATCGGATGCTAAGCCATCTGCTCATTTTGAGCTGGCTGTAGCTGTTGTTAGAGAGGGTCCGGATATTCTTTCAACTTTTAAATTTATCGAAGAGAAGAACTAAATATTGATTTTATGGCTAAGCAGTCGTCAATTGAACAAGATGGAGTTATTATTGAAGCATTGTCTAATGCTATGTTTCGTGTAGAACTAGAGAATAAACATGTTATTACAGCACATATCTCTGGAAAAATGCGGATGCATTATATTAAAATATTGCCGGGAGATAAGGTGAAAGTAGAAATGTCTCCTTATGATCTGACAAAAGGTAGAATCGTTTATAGATATTAAGAAAAAAAATATTACAATGAAAATCAGAGCCTCAGTTAAAAAAAGAAGTAGTGATTGTAAGATCGTACGCCGGAAAGGACGTGTGTATGTTATTAATAAAAAAAATCCTAAATTTAAACAAAGGCAAGGATAATATTAACTTATTTAAAGAATCGAATTTATGGCACGTATTGTTGGTGTAGATTTACCAAAAGAAAAAAGAGGTATTATAGGGCTGACATATATTTATGGTATTGGTCAGAGTAATGCCCGTAAGATACTTGAGAGCGCAGGTGTTGATGAGAATATAAAGGTTAAGGATTGGGCGGATGAGCATATTACTAATATCCGTAAAATCATTAATGAAGAGTTTAAGGTGGAAGGTGCTTTGCGCTCTGAAAAACAAATGAATATTAAACGCCTGATGGATATTGGCTGTTACAGGGGAATTCGTCATCGCTCAGGCATGCCTGTGAGAGGGCAGTCTACGAAAAACAATGCCCGAACCCGTAAAGGACGAAGAAAAACCATTGCGAATAAAAAGAAAGCAACTAAATAGTTTTAGAATATGGCTAAGAAAAAAGGTACATCAAAAAAAAGAACAGTTCATGTTGAAGCGGAAGGACAAGCTCATATTCACGCTTCGTTTAACAATATTATTGTTAGTTTAACCAATAGCAGTGGTCAGGTAATCTCCTGGTCTTCTGCTGGAAGAAAAGGGTTTAGAGGGTCTAAGAAAAATACCCCTTATGCTGCTCAGATGGCTGCGCAGGATTGCACTAAAACAGCCTATGATCTTGGGTTAAGAAAAGTAAAAGTGTATGTTAAGGGTCCTGGATCAGGGCGTGAATCTGCTATAAGAACTATTCATAACGGCGGAATAACTGTTACTGAAATTGTTGATGTGACCCCGATTCCACATAATGGTTGCAGACCACCTAAAAGAAGAAGAGTATAATCATTTTTTCAATTGTTTTAAGATATGGCAAGATATAGAGGACCGAAATCAAAAATTTCCAGAAAATTAGGCGAACCAGTATTTGGACCGGATAAATATTTTGAAAAGAAAAATTATCCCCCTGGAATTCAAGGAACCAACAGAAGAAGAAAAAAATCTTCCGAATATGGTATCCAGTTAAAAGAAAAACAAAAGGCCAAATACACCTATGGTGTTCTTGAAAGACAATTCAGGAATACTTTTGAAAAAGCGAACAGAAGTAAAGGCATTACTGGTGAAATCTTGTTACAAATGCTGGAAGCAAGATTGGATAATGTTGTGTTTCGCATGGGGATCGCTCCCTCACGCAGGGGCGCGCGACAACTGGTTTCGCATAAACATATTACTGTTAATGGAGAAGTGACCAATATTCCTTCATATAGGATTCAGCCTGGAGATATCATCGGAGTACGTGAGAAGTCAAAGGCATTAGAGGTCATTAATGAATCTGTTAATAATGCAAATCCCAAATTCTCCTGGATTGAATGGGATCAGGATAAGATGGCAGGTAAATTTCTCAATGTTCCTGAAAGATCAGAAATACCTGAAAATATTAAGGAACAATTAATCGTCGAATTGTACTCCAAATAAAATCATATTTTTTTATGGCAATTTTAGCTTTTCAAAAACCAGATAACGTTGTAATGGTCGAGGCGGACAATTACATTGGTAAATTTGAGTTCCGCCCATTAGAACCCGGTTATGGTATAACTGTTGGAAATGCACTTAGAAGGATTTTGCTCTCCTCTCTGGAAGGGTATGCAATTACCGCCATTAAATTGGAGGGGGTTGATCATGAATTTTCAACGATTAAAGGGGTGAAAGAGGATGTCACTGAAATGATTCTGAACCTTAAAGAGGTTAGGTTTAGAAGAACCCTGGATGATCATGATAGTGAAAAAGTCCTGATAAATGTTAAAAATAAGGAAACTTTTAAAGCTGGGGATTTAAATCAGTTTTTAAGTGGATTCGAGGTCCTTAATAAGGAACATGTCATCTGCAATATGAATAAAGATGTCAATTTGCAACTTGAAATTTCCATCAATAAAGGCAGAGGATATGTCCCGGCAGATGAAAATAAACCTCTTGAAGAAGAAATTGGCCTTATTCCTATTGACTCTATTTATACTCCGATTAAAAATGTTAAGTATACAATAGAAAATTACAGGGTTGAACAAAAAACTGATTATGAAAAATTAATTCTGGAAGTTCAAACGGACGGGTCTATTCATCCAAAAGATTCTTTAAAAGAGGCGGCCAAGATTCTTATTTATCATTTTATGTTGTTTTCTGATGAGAAAATAACGCTGGAGGATCAGGATAAGTTTAAGAATGAAGATTTCAATGAGGAAATATTGCATATGCGGCAACTTCTTAAAACAAAACTGGTCGATATGGATTTGTCAGTGCGTGCTCTAAATTGCTTAAAGGCTGCTGAGGTTAGCACGCTTGGTGAATTGGTTCAGTTTAATAAAAATGATCTTTTGAAATTCAGAAATTTTGGGAAGAAATCATTGGTTGAACTTGAGGAAAAACTGACTTCATTGAATTTGAATTTTGGAATGGACATTAGTAAGTATAAACTTGACAAGGATTAAAAGAAATGAGACATCAAAAAGGATTTAATCATCTTAGCCGTAAAGCAAATCATCGGAAAGCTATGTTGTCCAATATGGCAAATTCTTTGATTATGCATAAAAGAATCAAAACTACTACAGCTAAGGCGAGAGCTTTACGAATGTATATTGAGCCTATTATCACCAAATCGAAAGAGGATAACACTCATTCACGAAGAGTTGTGTTTAGTTATTTAAAAGATAAATATGCTGTTTCTGAACTGTTCAGGGAGGTGTCGCCTAAAGTGTTGAATCGTCCTGGTGGTTATACACGTATTCTGAAAACCGGAACAAGGGCTGGTGATAATGCTGATATGTGTATAATAGAACTCGTTGATTATAATGAGAATCTTCTTAAAGTGAAAGAAGAAGAAACCAAAACATCTACTCGTCGTCGTAGTCGTCGGGGAGGAAAGAAAAAAGCTTCCGGGGAGAATGAAACAAAGGACATTGCCCAGGACAATGAAACTGTAAATCCGGGAGCAGGAGATGTGTCTTCTGATGAGCAAAAACCGGAGGAATCAGCACAGGTTGTTCAAGGGGATCATGATGAGGAAAAGATCATAGAAGATAGTGCTAAGAAAGAAGAGGCCGCGGGTGCTGATGAGAAAAAATCATCAGATCAGGATGGTGAAGAGAAAGATGAATCAGGTAATGATGATACCGATAAAAATGAACCAGATAAGAAAGATAATTAATGGTCTGTTTTTTTTGTTGATAAGATTTCTTAGAAGGGATAGCGTTTGTTTGGCGAACACATCCCTTTTTTTATTTTTTAACTTTTAAATTTTTTACTATTATGGGACAAATTGTTGATATTTATGCTCGTGAAGTTCTTGATTCACGCGGAAATCCTACCGTAGAAGTTGAAGTTACTTGTGAATGTGGAGCTGTTGGACGGGCTGCTGTTCCATCGGGCGCTTCAACTGGTGAGAATGAGGCACTCGAGCTTCGTGACGGTGATAAAAAGAGGTATCTGGGTAAAGGGGTTACAAAGGCCGTTGATAACGTCAATAATAAGATCGCTAAAGAGGTTATTGGGATGATCGTTTTTGACCAAGTGGAGATTGATCAAAAAATGCTGGATCTTGATGGAACAAAAACAAAAAGCCATCTTGGTGCTAACGCAATTCTTGGTGTTTCTCTTGCTGTGGCTAAAGCGGCTGCCGAATGTTTGGAATTGCCACTTTATAAATATATTGGAGGGGTAAATGCAAAGCATCTTCCTGTTCCGATGATGAATATTATAAATGGTGGTTCTCATTCTGATGCACCTATTGCTTTCCAAGAGTTTATGATTCGCCCGGTTGGTGCAAAAACTTTTAAAGAGGGATTGCGAATGGGAGCGGAGATTTTTCATGCCTTAAAAAAGGTTCTTAAGGATAGAGGGTTGAGCACAGCTGTCGGTGATGAAGGTGGTTTTGCTCCTGAATTAAAGGGTACCGAAGATGCACTCGAAAGTATTATAACGGCGGTAAAAGCCGCAGGGTATAAGCCTGGCCGTAAAGAAGAAGGTGGTGAGGTTTCAATTGCGTTGGATTGTGCTGCTTCTGAATTTTTTGATCATGGGAAATATGATTATACCAAGTTTGAGGGTGAGCAAGGAGCAATCCGTTCTTCTGATGAGCAGGCATCTTATTTGCAGGAATTGATTAGCAAATTTCCTATTGATTCTATTGAGGATGGAATGGATGAAGCTGACTGGGATGGCTGGAAAGTTTTAACTGATAAAATTGGAGATAAGTGCCAGCTGGTTGGTGATGACCTTTTTGTAACAAATGTTGATTTTCTGAAAAAAGGTATTGATATGGGTGCTTCCAATTCAATACTTATTAAAGTGAATCAAATTGGATCTTTAACAGAGACCCTTAATGCCATTGAAATGGCTCATAGAGCTGGTTTTACGACTGTCACTTCGCACCGTTCCGGTGAAACCGAAGATGCAACGATCGCTGATATTGCTGTTGCTACGAATAGTGGGCAGATTAAAACAGGATCACTTAGCCGTTCTGACCGTATGGCTAAATATAATCAGTTACTTCGTATCGAGGAAGAGCTTGGTGATATAGCTATTTATGGTTATGATAAATAGGGTTTGATTTTTTTCTTTAATATTTAAAAAGGTTGTCTTTATTTAGACAGCCTTTTTTTTGTACCTTTAAACAGGTAATATATAATATGCTTTATTATGGGTTTTCGTGGCTTGAATCATTTTGCTGAGCAACTTAAATTTAATAACCAATTGATTGAAACGGATCATTTTTATGATCCTGTTCTTGAAATTTCAGAGTTGACAGACCGGATTTCTAAGTCTGATCAGAATAAAGCGCTGTTATTTAATAATAATGGCACTTGTTTTCCTTTACTGATCAATATGATGGGTTCTGAAGATCGAATTTGCCAGGCATTGCGCGTTAATGATATCAGGGAAATCCCAAAACGCATTGATGAAATTTTTCTGTTGGCTAAAGGCCTTTCTAAACAGAAGAAGTCCAAAATCTCCCTACTTAAAACAATCTGGCCATTAACAAGGCTTAACCCTGTTTCCGTTAATCGAAGGGGGGCTTGCCAGAAACATATAATGAGAGATCCTGATCTTGGTGTTTTACCTGTTTTAAAGTGCTGGCCGGAAGATGGCGGGCGTTTTATTACTTTGCCCCTTGTTCACACGAAGGATCCTGAGACAGGTAAAAGGAATCTGGGAATGTACCGAATGCAGGTTATCAGTGACAAGATGACTGGCATGCATTGGCACCTCCATAAAGGGGGGGCAGAACATTTCAGAAAAGCGGCTGCTATGGGGCAGAGATTACCTGTTGCTGTCGCTCTTGGGGGGGATCCTGTATACACATATGCTGCTACTGCTCCGTTGCCTGAAGATGTTGACGAATATGTGTTTGCCGGGTTTGTAAGGCAGGAGCGGGTGAAAATGGTTAAATGCATTACCCAGGATATTGAGGTCCCCGAGGATGCGGATATTGTTATTGAAGGGTATGTCGATCCTGCTGATGAGCTTTTATGGGAAGGCCCTTTCGGTGATCATACAGGTTTTTATTCAAAACCTGATTGGTATCCTAAATTTCATGTTACTTGTATTACATGGAGGGATAAAGCTGTTTATCCGGCTACTATTGTCGGAATTCCACCACAGGAAGATTTCTGGTATGCTAAAGCAACTGAACAGATTTTTCTGCCTCTCTTGAGAAACTCCTTTATTCCTGAATTGGAAAATCTTCTGTTACCCGGTGCAGGCACAGGTCATAATCTTGCTTTGGCAGTAATTAATAAAAAATTTCCTGGCCATGCAATTAAGGTTATGCATGCACTCTGGGGGGCAGGACAGATGATGTTCAATAAGTTTTTGATAGCGGTAGATTCTTCTTTTGTGGGGCTTGAAGGAGTTTCTTTAGTGAAGAAGATTTTTCAGCATTTTTCTCCTTTAAGAGATACTTTCTTGTCAAGAGGGCCGCTGGATGTTCTTGATCATGCTTCCGGGATCCATGTTTACGGAGGAAAGGCTTTTTTTGATGCGACAACGAAATTACCTGAAGAAATGGCGTATCAACTTGATTTTGATCCTGCTATAAAAAAACCTGCTGATAGCAAATTTAAAAATGGGTCTTCTTCTTTTAAATGGATTAATGATGAATTGGTGGAGCTGGGGATTCCTGTTGTTTTAATCGCCTCGAAGAGTGATAATCCGCATGCTTTGTTGAAAGTACTGAAGAAGGAAAAAAAATCATGGGATAGTAATTCCTTAAAAATGCTTGTTTTGATGGATGAAGCAACCAGGTCTTTGAACTGGTTCCAGAAAATATGGTTTGCAACGAATAATATTGATCCAAACAGGGATTTAAAACTTATTGATGATCCATGGTTTAAAGAGGGAATTCTCTTTGTGGATGCGACCAGTAAATATAAATCTTTTAAGGAAAAAGGTGAAGATTGGCCTGACATTATTGTTTCCTGTGAGCAGACAATTAATCGGGTTGATCATAAATTATTGCAGGATCCAAATTTTATTTTTATAGAATCTCCTTCACTTTGTTTATATCCGTTAAAAAAAAATCATTAATATTGGATTAATATATTGAATTAGCTTGTCGATTAAGCTGATAAATTGTTTAATAAGAAGAAATTATTTTTGTGAGAAGCATTATTCTTATCCATCTTGTTTGTTTTTTTTTACTGGAGTTTCTGTCACAGCTTACTTCTATAGGAAACAGCCTGGAAGTGGATCGTGTTTTTACTATAGAAGATGGACTGTCCTTGTCGCGTATTAATTGTGTTAAGCAAGATAAGGAGGGATTTCTTTGGATTGG
>CAZSGN010000002.1:0-37738 GCA_964606415.1 uncultured Bacteroidales bacterium | reverse complement strand
AATTTTGGTAAAAAGCCGGATGTGTGCATGGGTTAAATTATTAACAAGTTATTAATACCTGATATGTATGTGTTGTCTTGATAACGCCGATTGGTAAAAACGGCCTCCCAGCCTGAACAGATCAAGGCTTAATGTTTTTTTTTCTTCCTTTAATAATAGCTTCCATGCTTTTTTCATTTTTCCTGACCAGTTTATGTCATCAATAACAATAATCAGACCGTCATGATGGTAGGTTAAGATTTTTTGTATGTATTTCAGCAAGGCTTCTTGACGATGATCACCATCAATATAAATAAGCATAGGTTTAGGGGTTGATTGTAGCGCTTTTTCAAGGACGTCTTCAAAAGAGTTATTGAAAATTCTTGCACGGATAGATGTTTTATTAAAGATTTTTTTTGCAAAGGCTACTTTATTTGGGCAACCTTCAATGGTTGTTATTTCTTTATTTTGTTGAGCCAGGCCAAGATACAAGCTACTAAGGCCCAGGTTCGTGCCCAGTTCTATTATGCCTGATGGGCGGGTATGTCTGACAAGGGTGAAAAGAAATTTACCGTAATGGTGTGATATGCTTTCTTTTTTGACCAGGACACGGACCGATTTTTTTTTGATTTTTTTTGTTTGGGCATTTCCTTTAGGGTGTACTTCTATTAATCCTCCTTCCTGGAGAATTTCCCGGCGTATATTTTTTATTTTTGATAATTCTTTTTCATCAGGTTTATTTAGTTTTTTAAGCAGGGAGTAAAGGAATGGTGAGTGTATGCCAAATCCCTTTTTAGACTTTGACTTGAGCAAGAATAAGCAAAAAGATATAAGTATAAAGAGACTTTTTTTGACGGTTCGCATGATGCTTTGATGAAAAATTGATACTTTTAGGACTCTAAAATATGTCAAAAATTATTATAATATGGAAAAAAATCAACTTAAACAAGAGTTTATTAAACGGTATGGCCAAGAAGCCAATCAACCGGAGGTGTTTTTTAGCCCTGGCAGGGTCAACCTTATTGGTGAGCACACTGATTATAATGGTGGATATGTCTTCCCCTGTGCTTTAAGCTTTGGAACTTATCTGGCTGTTCGAAAAATTCAGGAAGATGTGGTGCGATTTGCCAGCACTAATTTTGATTTTACTGCTGAAGTTTCAATGAAGGATATTGATAATAAGATTGATGACCAGTGGGTTAATTATCCTCTTGGTGTTTTGGTGCAGTTGAAGAAAGCAGGGTTGAATTTTGATCAGGGTGTCGAACTCTTGTATTATGGTGATATTCCAAATGGCGCTGGATTGTCTTCTTCTGCTTCAATTGAAATGGTAACTGCTTATGCAATGAATATTCTTTTTGATGCGGGGAACGAGTTATGGGATCTGGTGAAAATGTCTCAGGCGGCTGAAAATCAATTTGTAGGAGTAAATTGTGGAATAATGGATCAGTTTGCTTCCGGCATGGGATTAAAGGATCATGCCCTGGCCCTTAATTGTAGCACACTTGAATATGAAAAAGTTCCTGTTAATCTGGAAGGCTATAAAATTGTGATATCAAATACCAATAAACGCCGGGGGCTTGCTGATTCTAAATATAATGAAAGAAGAGCTGAATGCGATAAGGCGGTCGAGTATCTGAATAAGAAAAAGCCTATAAAAGAACTGGGTGAGCTGACTATGGACCAATTTAACGAGATTAGTGACGCGATACCTGATGAAACAGTAAAAAGAAGAGCGCGGCATGTTGTTTCCGAAGATCAACGTGTATTGGACGCGATTGAAGCTTTAAAAGCCGGCAAGTTAGAAAAGTTTGGACAAATGATGAACGAGTCTCATGATTCATTGAGAGATGATTATGAAGTGACGGGGATAGAATTGGACACGCTTGTTGAAGAGGCCCGTAAAGTTGATGGCGTTTTAGGATCCCGGATGACTGGCGCTGGTTTTGGTGGTTGTACGGTAAGTATTGTAAAGGAGGAACAAGTTGACGTGTTTACCAAATCAGTTGGTGATCAATATGAACGAAGAACCAGCATTAAACCGGATTTTTATATTGCTGATATCAGCGATGGGTCAAAGAAAATATAACCCAAATTGAGCGATTCCGCTCAATCGATTAAGTAAATGTAAGCATTACACCTCACTTATTCGGTGAAACGCAACATTTTCTAAATTGGTCCGTCAACTGACGAATAAGTAAAGCGATTTTTCACTTCGTTTAAATCGCTCAACTCAGGTATAATAAAGAATCAGGCTATCCCGCAGGGATAGCCTGATTGCTTATTAACCCTAAAATCACTCTCATTAAGTGATGGAAATCTGACGTTTCCCTTTTTTCTTAGCTTCTTCATTCTTTGGCAGGTGAAGGTTTAAAATCCCATTTTTATAATTAGCCGATATATCTTCTCCTTTTACTGTGCTTGGAAGATTAAACGTACGCTCGAAATTTGAATAATTGTATTCAACACGTGTATAATCTTTCTCCTCATCTTTCTTTTCTTCTTTTTTCTCGGCACGAACAGAGAGCGTGTCATCATCTACATCAATTTGGAAATCATCTTTTTCGAGTCCCGGCGCTGCTACTTCAACAACAAACTCGTCATCTTTTTCTTTAACATTTGTTGAAGGAATTTGGCTGTTTAATCCTCCCGGACTGTTAGGCGTATAAAAATCGGAAAATACATCTCCAAATGTTGGCCAGTTTTCTTTTCTTTTCATTAAAACCATAATTTTTCTTTTTTAGTGGTTAGACAAATAATTTATTTATTTAACACCAAATACTTTGCCAATTTTTTTTAAAATCTTTATGCTTTATTGTTCTTGATTGGTTTTTTGGGCAACGAAGAATAAACGGGCTTGTCACGCATGCGGAATGATTACACATGAGTTGTTTTTGATACCCACATGTAATTTTGTGATTTATGTTGGTGTCGGATTAAATAAAAAAAACCGAAGATGCTTATCTTCGGTTTTTTTGCTCCTCAGGTTGGACTCGAACCAACAACCCTCTGGTTAACAGCCAGATGCTCTAACCAACTGAGCTACTGAGGAGTGTTGGCTGCACTGGATTGCAAATATAAATAAGTTTATTTTTTAAGCCAATAAAAATGACTATTTTTTTAAACCGGAAAAATTGTTTTTTAATGAATTGGCGTAGTTGTGAGAAGGAATTTATTCAATATGAGCTTTTTAAGTACAATTTATTATTTTAGAAAAGACCATGAATTTCGCTGTTAATACGGTCCATGATGAAGCTCAGATCATCTGTTTTTTCGACAAAATCTCGTTCATCAACATCAATTCTTAGCATTTTTCCGTCGTGATAATTTTCAGACCAGGCTTCATATCTTTCATTTAACCGTCTCAGGTAATCCAGGCGGATATTGGTTTCGTATTTTCTTCCCCGTTTTTCAATTTGTTTGACTAGCTTTGGGACCGAAGCCCGTAAATAGATGATAAGGTCTGGGGGTTGCACCAGGGTGGTTAATAAAGTAAATAGTGACCGATAATTTTCATAATCACGGGTTGACATAAGCCCCATAGCATGTAGATTGGCCGCGAAAATATAAGCATCTTCATAGATTGTTCGGTCCTGAACAACATTTTTGCCTGATTGTCTGATGTCAAGCATGGTTTTAAAACGGGAAGAAAGGAAGTAAATCTGGAGATTGAATGCCCATCTTTGCATGTCTTCGTAAAAGTCTGGTAAAAAAGGATTTTTGTCTGTTTCCTCATAATGGGGCTCCCATCCAAAATGTTTGGTGAGAAGTTCGGTCAGTGATGTTTTCCCTACTCCAATATTTCCGGCAATGGCAATGTGCATGTGATTGTTTATTTTTTTATTTGGTAGATCTGGTAATGATCTTTATGAAAGATGTATAATTGATCTTTATGTATTGTTGAATGAGTAACATTTGTTGTGTCCGGGATGTCAAATGAAGTTGTTTCTTGTGTAAAGGGGCTGTATTCGAAAACCGTGTGTTCATTGTAGTAGACCACTTTCTGGTTGTCAATCTGAAATGTTTCCAAGTTGATAAGGGGGATCGTATGTAAATACCCGCCAAGGTGATTGAATACTAAAATGCCGAAATCAGGTATGTTCAGATAAACTTTTTCTCCTCTTTCTAATAAAAGATTGGGCTCTATTTCTCCTTCAGTGATTGAATGGATTGAAATGCTTTTATTGGTTAGATGTAAGTTTTCATTATATGAGAAAAGTTGTCCGCTTTGCTCATCGTATATCCAAAAACTTCCTTCCCTGGATGAGCAGGCAAGCCGGACGTTTTCGTGTCCAAGATCATCAAGAGATATAGGACTTAGCAGTTCTGACAGGTTATTGTCTAAAAACAGGATCATATTATAGTCCTTGTAATAGAGAAGTAATTTCATTGGATCAGATACGTCCAGTAAACTGATTGTTCCAAATTCTGAATTACTGAAAGAGATTTTTTTGTTTTTACCGGGCATGTGTTTGATTAATATTTCATCCTGGATAAAATAGGCATTCCCTAAGGGATCTGTTAGTGATTGCTGGTAATTAAAAGAAAGTGGGAATTCCTTAACCTTTTCGAATTGCAGGGAGTCTGCCGGGAGCTCGAAAGATTGAAAAAATGTGAGAATGGATAATTCAAGTATGGTCATCTGGCTTTAAAGTTGAATGGTCTGTATATTACTGGCGTGCATGAATAAAAAATGCACTTTAATAATCTGGTTGACCTGTGTTAATAAAAAGAAAATCATAGATTATTTTAGCCTAAAAATAATAAAATATCTTTTAGGTTCATTGGATTAAGCCAATTAATTCATCAATGTATTTCCGGTTATTATAAAGCCGGGGTACTTTGTTCTGCCCTCCTAATTTGCCTTTTTGCTCAAGCCATTTGAAAAAAGTACCTGAGGGGGCTATTTTTAATTGGGGCTTTTCAAGGGTGATGTTTTTATATCTTTTGGCTTCATAATCAGAATTAATATTCTGGAGATTCTTATCGAGCTGATCTAAAAATTTCTCATGATTTGATGGTGCATTATTAAATTCGATTAACCATTCGTGTGAGCCTTTCCTACAATCAGTCATAAATACTGGAGCTACAGTATATTCATTTACGCTTGCACCTGTTGCATTGCACGCTTCATTTAGTGCTTTTTCAGCATTGTCAATAATGATCTCTTCCCCAAAGGCATTGATGAAATGTTTTGTTCTTCCTGATATCCTGATGCGATGAGGGTAGGTAGAGGTGAAAGTGACCGTATCTCCTATTTGATAACGCCAAAGTCCTGAATTTGTAGAGATGAGCATGGCATAATTTTCTTCTGTTTTTACATCTCTGATCGAATAAACTAAAGGGGAAGGGGTGTCCACCTGATGCGCAGGAATAAATTCAAAGAAAATGCCTGCATCAAGCAATAGGAGCATGTCATCCCTGCCTGCTTCATCTTGTATGGCAAAGAAACCCTCGGAGGCATTATAAGTTTCAAAATAATTCATTTTATCTGAGGGGATCAGCTTTTCGAATTGCTTACGATACGGATCAAATTTAACACCACCATGAATGAATAATTCCAGATTAGGCCAAACTTCAAGTAGATTGTTTTTTCCAGTGTAATCAAGGATGTGCTTAATTAAAACAAGGTTCCATGAAGGAACACCCATTAAATTGGTGACGTTCTCTTTGATTGTGGTACGGGTAATTTCTTCTAGTTTCTGTTCCCATTCGTCCATTAAGGCTATCTTCTGGCTGGGTGTTCTGACAAAGTGTGTCCAGAAAGGTACGTTTTCAATCAGGATTGCCGAGAGGTCTCCGTAAAATGATTGATTATTTAATCTGTTGATTTGATGACTGCCTCCTAAGGTGAGGCCTTTCCCTTTAAATATTGGACTGTCCGGGAAATTAGCCATGTATAGGGCAAATATATCCCGTCCGCCACGAAAGTGATTTTCTTCCATTGTCTCTTTACTGACGGGAATAAATTTACTTTTATCAGAAGTAGTACCCGAGCTTTTTGCAAACCATTTAATGTTACCCGGCCAAATGATGTCTTCTTCGCCCCTCATAAGACGTTCTATTTCTGGCTTAATACTTTCGTAATCCTGGATAGGCAAGCGCTTTTGGAAAGTATCGATATCTTTAATAGATGAAAAATCATATTTCTTCCCCCATTCGGTATTCCTGGCTGCATGTAATAATTTAAAAAGCACCTCCTGCTGGGCATCGCATGGATGTTTTTTAAAGAGGTCCATCTGGTATAACCTTTTGTAATTAAGCCAGCTAAGTATAGAATTGATTAATGGCATAGGTTTTACTTGAAAAATGAGTATCAAATATAATAACATTTTTTCATTGAATAAGGCTTATTTTATGTATTATAGGGTCAAATTGTTAAATGTTTGAAAGATTTTAAGATAATAATTCAGAAAAGTTATGGAAACAAATAAATGTCATCCATGATTGTTTGACCAGGCTTTTAATTGATGAGATTGATGAGTTGATCCAATCCAGGAAGACGGTTCCTTGATTGAACAGAACCTATAGCTTATGAACGAAGGGGGTAATTGCTCAATTTGGTTTTTATTTTATTCCTAATCTTTTTATTATTAAATGCTTAAATTTACAAAGGAATTTTTTTTAATCGAGTAAAGCTGACGGTGATTGATAATTATAGATATCATAAGGTTTTGGGTCAGGACTTAGTCTGGTCTTACAAGGGGATTGTAGATAATCAGGTTATAACTCTTTTTATAGAGTTTATTAATGCTTGCTCTTTGAAGGCTGCACTTAGAAAAAGAATCATTAGTGTATTCATTGAGATTTCTCACAATATTTATCATTATTCCGGGCAGCGTATTAAGCGTTTGGATAAAGATGCTGGTGTTGGTATGCTTGCTTTGGAAAAGAAAAATGATAGTTACTATATTGTTTCAGGAAATCTTATTGAGAAAAAAAATCAGCAATTCCTGAACGATCGTTGCATGAAAATTAATCAATTGGAGCGTGAGGAATTGAGAGATTTTAAAAGAAATAACCGGAAAAGGGTTATTAAGGAAAAAACAGGTGCCAATGTAGGGTTGATACAAGCAGCATTAATCGCTGATGGTAAACTGGAATATGATTTTTTTGATATGAGTGATGGTCAGAGTGCCTGGTTTTTTCTGAAAATAGGCATTGACAATGATAAATAGAAGGTTTATATGAATTCATTTAGCATTGATATAGACCATAACCTCAAAGCTTTTTTTGTGTATATATCCGGATATAGTTGATGATTATCTTAAAATGAGCTCGTTCGTTTAATAAATAATAGGGAGAATGAAATGTTTATTATGTTTCTTTTTCATAGTACAGGGGGACTAGGCCAATGGAAAATCTTGTAATAAATAGAATTGTTGATGAACCTTATTCGCCTGTTGTTCGTCTTAGTGTTGAAATGGGGATGGGAGTGATTGAGGGTGAGTCTTTTATGGAAGAGCCTAATGCTTTCTACATGCCCGTATTAGAATGGATGAAACAATATGTGGCTGAAGATAAGGGTGATTTTGAATTGAATATTAAATTAATCTATTACAACACCAGTTCATCTAAAATGTTGCTCTATATGCTTGAAATTTTATACGAGTATAAGACCAAAGGAGCTGGTGTGACGGTTAATTGGTATTATGATCCTGAAGATTATGATATGCTGGATGATATTCATGATTACAGTGTAGAGACTGATATGGAAATTAATAAGATTCCTATGAATGAGTGAATTAAATTTTTTTGCATAAAAATATAAATTTGTGAATATGTGCAGGTTTTTGTTTGATTAATTGACTTTTTGAAAGGTTTATTGTATTTTTATAATTCTTTAATACAGAATAAATTTTTAAAGCATGAAAGGTAGCCGGAATTTTCTGATGCAAATAGTTAAATATAAGGAAGGATGAAGGCATTTCTCTTGAGTTTAATATGGTTTGTCTTGGTCTTTTGTATGACTGTGAATGCAAAAGATGATAGCCATGCTGAGCAGGACAGTAATGTTAAAAATTTAACAGGCATTACTGAGGATACTTTAATGGTTACAGTCAAGAGAGACAATATGTCTATATTAATTTATCCCAATCCTTTTAGAAAAGAGTCAACGGTTAATTTCACTTTAGATGAAAATGATCGTGTTACGATTAAACTATATGATGTGCAGGGGCGTGAGATTAGGAGTTTGGTTGAGTCGAAAGAAATGCAGTCTGGCGACCATGTTTTTGAATTTGACAGGCAGGAACTGGATGGTGGTTTCTATTTGGTTCAGTTGATATCGAAAAAAGGGCTTTTTGCTAAAGAAGTGATTCTTGTGGAATGATTTTTATTAGTGTTGTATAATAAACAGGTGGATGGTGGCAGCGATTATTAAAGAGGCTTTGATGATTACCAGTTTTGTGCTGGTGATGATGTTAATTATCGAATATGTTAATGTTTTATCCCGGGGCAACTGGAGTAATTTCTTTAATCGTTCAAAATCAGCCCAGCTTTTTTTTAGTGTTTTGCTGGGATTGATTCCTGGTTGCATGGGGTCTTATGCTGTTGTTTCTCTTTATACACATCATTTGATCAATTTTGCATCACTGTCTGCTGCGATGGTGACAACCTTTGGTGATGAAGCTTTTATACTGCTGGGGCTTAACCCGCTTAAAGCGCTTCAGGTTTCAGCTATATTAATGGTTGCGGGAATTGTTTTCGGCTTTTTGATCCATTTATTCGGAGTAAAGCGTTCTTTCCATCCCGAGAATTTTCAATTTAAGTTGCATGATGAGTATGAAGGATGCTGTTACTATTCTTTTAGTAATGTAAAGAAACATCTGAAAAATATTACTTTTGAACGGGCAATTCTTTTATTTTTTTTGGCATTGTTTATTTTCTTTATGCTTATTGGTGATGTCGGACATGCGCATCAAGAAGGAGCTCATGCAGGACATGGACATGGTCATGGAAGCCTCGACATGCATGGGTTATGGGTTCAATTGACTTTCATGGTCTCATCATTTATTGCTTTTATTATTGTATTGCTTGTTCCCGAGCATTTTCTTCATGAACATCTTTGGGGGCATATTATTAAGAAACATTTCCCTAAAATTTTTATTTGGATCATCGTTGCTTTGTTTGCTATTGAATTGCTTCTTGAGTATATTGATGTGCATGAGTGGATCAAAGTGAACCAGGTTAAAGTGTTGATTGTGGCCTTGTTAATAGGCTTGATTCCTGTTTCTGGGCCTCATTTGGTGTTTCTGACTCTGTTTGTAGGGGGCTCTTTGCCAATGAGTGTTTTTATTGCTAATTCTATTGTACAAGAAGGCCATGGGGGTTTGCCATTGTTGGCTGAATCAAGAAAAAGTTTCTTTTTGTTAAAAGGGATGAAACTTTTTTTTGCTGCTGTTATTGGTTTCTCTGGTTTCTTTTTAAATTGGTGAAAAATGATGTTTTGTGGAATGTTGAAAATCGGATGGTATGATCAAAAAGGCTTTTGTTAAAAATCAGTTTATTATTGTTGGTGTGCTTCTGTTTTTGTCAGTTATTTTTCTGGCTTTTTATGAAACCAATCAAGAAAATGATAAAGTTTTTCAGGATTCTTTTTCTCAGAATTATGGTATATATGCACTTTCTCTGCCGGATACACTTTGTCTTGCTGGTGAGCCTGTGCCTGTAAATGATTTCGAGGTAAAGGAAAGGCTTGACAGAGAATTGATGATTAATACATACTGGCAGTCCCAGACATTACTGTTTATTAAAAAAGCCAGCCGGTATTTTGAACTGATTGAGCCCATTCTTGACGCTAATAATATCCCGGAAGACATGAAGTACCTCCCACTCGTGGAGAGTGGGTTTATGCATGTTATATCACCTGCCGGGGCAAGCGGATTTTGGCAGTTTATGAAAAGTACGGCTGTGGATTATGGTTTAATTGTCAATAGTGAAGTCGATGAGCGTTATCATATTCAAAAGTCAACCAAAGCAGCTTGCGATTATTTTCATGATGCTTATGAGGAATTTGGTTCCTGGACGCTTGCTGCTGCAGCATATAATGCTGGTATGAGAAGAATTAAGCAGCGCCTTGATCAACAAAAAGTAGATAATTATTATGATCTTTATTTAAATGCTGAAACAGAACGTTACATCTTTCGTTTGCTGGCATTGAAACTTATTATCGAAAATCCTCAAAAATATGGGTTTCATTTACGCGATAAGGATCTTTATTATCCTGTTCAGACCCGCGAAGTTGTTGTGAAATCGACTATCTCTGATCTTGCCTCTTTTGCCAAAGAAAATAATTCGAACTACAAAATGCTAAAAGTATTAAATCCGTGGCTTCGTTCAGATCGGTTGACTGTCATGAATGGGAAACAATATAAAATTCAGCTCCCTGCTCATTGATACTTTTTTGGCTGTTGGTGTTTTTTCTTGTTGATTATCATTAATTTTGCATTTCTTTTAATAATAATTATTTGATTTGTGAAGGAAGATCAGAAGATAAGTGTATGGGGCGCCAGGGTCCATAATATCAAAAATATTGATGTTGATTTACCCCGGAATAGATTGATCGTGATTACTGGATTAAGCGGAAGCGGGAAGTCATCCCTTGCTTTTGATACTATTTATGCAGAAGGACAACGAAGATATATAGAAACCCTCTCTGCTTATGCCAGAAAATTTATTGGTCATATCGAACGTCCGGATGTTGACAAAATCACCGGATTGAGCCCGGTGATTGCTATTGAACAAAAGACAACAACCAAAAACCCTCGTTCTACTGTTGGGACAATTACCGAAATTTATGATTTTCTAAGGTTGCTTTTTGCCCGGGCTGGTGAAGCTTTTTCCTATAAAACCGGGGAGAAAATGATTAAATACAGTGAAGATGAAATTCTTCGACTGATTAATGAGCGATTTCAAAATAAGCCCGTTTATGTGCTTGCTCCTGTCGTTAAAGGACGAAAAGGGCATTACAGGGAACTATTTGAACAAATAAGAAAAAAAGGATATATCTATGTTCGTGTAGATGGAGTATTAAATGAACTTAGGTATGGCATGAAAGTAGACCGTTATAAGAATCATCATATCGAGATTGTTGTTGATCGCTTAAAGGTAAGCGGGGAAGAGCAGAAGAGGTTAAAAGAGTCTGTGCGAACCGCTTTAAAGCTGGGCAAAGGTTACCTGATGATCATGGATAAAGAAAAGGAGGAGGTAAGTTATTTTAGTAAGGCACTTATGTGTCCGACTACTGGTTTAAGTTATGGCGAGCCGGCGCCTCATAGTTTTTCTTTCAATTCTCCCAGGGGAGCTTGTCCCGAATGTAATGGATTAGGTACTGTTAGCCGGATTGATGAGCAGAAGTTAGTGCCGGACGAGTCAAAGAGTATTCGGAATGGGGCTATTGAACCGCTTGGAAAATATAAAAACATAACCATCTTCTGGCAGCTGGAGGCGATCTTAAAAAAGCATAAAGCCAGTCTGGATACACCTTTCCAAAAAATTCCTCAAAAAGCCAGGGAGATTATTTTCCAGGGATCAAATCAGATGTTTCGCCTGGAAGAGACACCATTAGGGGCTAATTCTAATTATTTCTTGAGTTTTGACGGGGTTATTAGTTATCTTAATAATCAGTTTGGAGATCTTATTAATGACGCATTGGGTGAGCAGGTAGAGAAATATATTAGCCAGGTCAGGTGTCCCGAATGCAATGGTAATCGTCTTAATAAAGAAGCGCTTCATTTTTTGATTGATGGCCGGAATATTGCTGAACTTGCCAATATGGAAATGGATGAATTGGCTGAATGGATGGAGGATTTGCCCGAACGATTGAATAATAAACAAAAATTGATCGCCAGGGATATTTTAAAAGAATTGAATAGCCGCATAGGGTTTTTACTGGAGGTGGGATTAAGTTATCTGAGCCTTTCCAGGCCTTCGGCTAGTTTGTCTGGTGGGGAAAGCCAGCGGATAAGACTGGCGACTCAGATCGGATCCAGGTTGGTTAATGTATTGTATATTCTTGATGAACCCAGTATTGGCCTTCATCATAAAGATAATCAGAAATTAATTGATTCTCTCAAAAAGTTGCGGGACGCTGGTAATTCGGTTATTGTTGTTGAACATGATGAAGATATGATTCTTAGTGCAGATTATGTGTTGGATATTGGGCCGGGAGCAGGGAAGAATGGCGGACAGGTTGTTGCTGCTGGCACTCCCGAAGATATTATAGGGGCCGGATCTTTGACGGCGGATTATCTTAGTAGACGGAAGTTGATTGAAGTTCCGCGAAAACGCAGAGAGGGACAGGGTAAGGTGCTCACGATAAAAGGAGCTTCTGGGAATAATCTTCAAAACGTTAATGTGGATTTTCCCCTTGGAAAACTTATTTGTGTAACAGGTGTCTCTGGTAGTGGCAAGTCTACACTTATTAATGAAACCCTTTATCCGGCATTGAGCCAGGATATATACCGGTCTAAAAAAGAACCCCTTGCATTTAGAAAAGTGGAAGGTCTTGATTTGATCGATAAAGTGATTGATGTTGACCAATCTCCTATCGGGAGAACACCACGGTCTAATCCCGCTACTTATACCGGTGTTTTTAGTGATATACGCAAATTATTTGTTCAGGTACCTGAAGCGAAAATCAGGGGATATAAACCCGGACGCTTCTCTTTTAACGTGTCGGGTGGACGATGTGAGACTTGTAAAGGGGCTGGAGTGCAAACGATTGAAATGAATTTCCTGCCTGATGTATACGTGACTTGTAAGTCTTGTAATGGCAGACGATATAACAAGGAAACCCTGGATATTAAATACAAAGGTCATTCAATTAATGATGTTCTTAATATGACAATTAATCAGGCTGTTGAGCTTTTTTCCAATATCCCGTCAATTTATAAAAAAATGATAACAATGCAGGAGGTAGGACTTGGTTATGTGACATTGGGGCAGCCTTCTACAACTTTATCTGGTGGAGAATCCCAGCGTGTTAAATTAGCATCCGAACTTGCGAAAAAAGATACTGGTAAGACAATGTATATTTTGGATGAACCAACAACTGGCCTTCATTTTGAAGATGTCCGTGTTTTACTTGGGGTTTTGACCAAATTGGTTGATAAGGGAAATACGGTTGTGGTTATTGAGCATAACATGGAGGTCATTAAAATGGCTGACCATATTATTGATATGGGGCCTGATGGGGGAAAGTATGGTGGACATATCGTGGCGCAGGGTCAGCCGGAAGATATTTTAAATAACGGGAAAAGTTATACTGCTCAGGCATTAAATATTTTTTTAACCTAAGTTGAGCGATTTAAACGAAGTGAAAAATCGCTTTACTTAGGGATAACCCCGATTTAGAAAATGTTGCGTTTCACCGAATAAGTGAGGTGAAATGCTTACATTTACTTAATCGATTGAGCGGAATTGCTCAATTTGGGTTTAAATAAAAATTATTTATTTTAGTTTTTTAAAACCGGAATTATGAACGAAGATAAAATTAAAAGTGCTTTTCAAAAAAAGGACTGGAACGAGATCCAGACAAGCGATTCGTGGCGGATTTTCGAAATCATGGCTGAATTTGTCGAAGGATTTAAAAAATTATCCAGAATTGGACCTTGTGTTTCTATTTTTGGTTCTGCCAGAACGAAACCTGATAATCGTTATTTTAAATTGGCTACCGAGATTGCCAGAAAGTTAACTCAAAATGGATATGGCGTAATTACCGGAGGAGGTCCTGGCATTATGGAAGCTGCTAATATGGGGGCTAAAGAAGGGGAGGGCCCTTCTGTTGGAATTAATATCACTTTGCCTTTTGAACAGCATCCCAATATTTTTATTGATCCTGATAAATTGATTAGTTTTGATCATTTCTTTGTTCGCAAAGTCATGTTTATGAAATATGCACAGGGGTTTATTGTCTTGCCAGGTGGTTTTGGTACATTGGATGAATTTTTTGAGGCTATAACTTTGATCCAGACTGAGAAAATCGGACAGTTTCCTATTGTCCTTGTAGGTAAAGACTATTGGTCGGGATTGGTAGAATGGATGAATAAAACGATGCTCCGGGAAGAGGAGAATGTTAGTGATAGTGATATGGATCTGTTTAAAGTTGCAGATTCTGCTGATGAGGCTGTTGAGTTCATTAACCGTTTCTATTCCAAATATTTACTGAGCCCCAATTTCTGATTTTTTTCTTTGTACGTGCTATAAGAAGTAATTTATCAAGTAGTTAGTATTCTATTTTGCAAATTATTTGCTAATATTGTATAAAACAATGTTAGCTGATATGATCAGAATTTTTGTGCTTTTCGTACATATGGTCGTGGTGCTTTTTATGAACACGCTCTTTAGTGAGAATGTTTCTTCAAAAATGGATGTTCCTGAAACTGTTGAAGCAGGAGAGGAGTTTGAAGTTAATGTGACCATTGAAAAAGGGGCAATATCAAGCTTTTCTCGTTTCCAGCAGAAATTACCTGCCGGACTTAAGGCCAGTTCTGTTAATACTGATAATGCTGAGTTTCGGTTTAATGATAATAAGGTGAAGCTTATATGGTTAAAATTACCTTCTAAACCAACAATCTCTTTTAGTTATAATGTAAAGGTTGATCAAAGACTGAAAGGGGATTTTAAAATGTCTGGGAGTTTTGATTATATCGAGAATAATGAACGGCGGACGCTGAAGATGTCGCCTACCCGTATTAATATTGATCCATCTACGGACATTGACCCTTCATTAATTGTTGATATTAATGAGTTTGAAGAGAAAATTGTCCCGGAGCTTGGAGATAAACAACCGGATCAGGTGACAGCCATTCGCCAAAAACCGGTAAAAAAGGATGGCGGAATAGTTGTTAATTTGCTTGTACATAAAAAAGACCGTGGCAAGTTTGCTAAAATTCAGGAAGAGATTCCTTCAGGATATATTGCTGAAAGCATTAATAAGAAAAGTGGAATCTTTACATTTAAAGACCAGACATTGAAATTTCTCTGGATGAATTTGCCGCCAGAAGATTATTTTGTTGTTTCTTATAAATTGATTCCGAAGCCTGAGCATTCTGTTTCCGAGAATATAAGAATTGATGGTTCTTTTTCATATATTGATGGTTCTGAAACAAAAAGTATTCCTGTTACTCAGAAGGATGTGCAGCTGCCGGAGATGTCCGATGAAGAGCTTGAAAATTTATTGGCTTCACTGGATGATCTGCCGGGGGAGTCCAACGAGCAGGATGAAGACTTGTTTATTGACGCTGAAGAACAAATGGCTGAGGAACAGCAAGAGGAGGAAAAAGTTGATGAAGATGAAAAAGGGTCACAGGAATTGGATGACCAACTTGTTGAGGAGGATGCTTTAGAATCGAACGAAGAAGAGATTGAGCGTCAGGGGCAACAATCAATAGAACAGCGATATGGAAAGGTTAATGGGGATGAATCGGATTTGCTTCAGCCCCAGTCAGGTGTTTATTACAGGGTGCAGTTAGCTGCAGGGCATAAACCAGTTGATATTGATCGTTATTTTAAGGAGTATGATCTCGATAAACAAGTGAAAAGAGAGCGGCATGAAGGTTGGTATAAGTATTCGGTTGGGTCTTTTGATATTTACAAAGCAGCCAGGGATTATAGGGTACATATATGGAATACGACATCAATTGATGATGCATTTGTTTCTGCTTATAATGATGGCAGCAGGATTACCGTGCAGGAAGCTTTAATGATCTCAAATCAAAAATGGTACAGGTAACTAATTTTTTAAGATTTTTCTTGACGGGATTAGTGCTTGTCTTTGTTTTCCCTGAATGGGGACAGGCGCAAGAAGATCTTTATGAAAAATTGCTGGAAGAAGAAGTAGAGGTTGAGAATCCGGTTTATATGCCTGTGTTCGGTGTTGGTCCTGGGGTATTGAGATATTATGGTGATATAAAGAATAAGCAACCTATGCTTAGTGGAAATAGTGCTGTTAAAATTAATGTATCGACTTTTCTTGATAATGATCATTTTTTTAAAAGTAACTTTTTTATTCTTTTGTTAGGAAAGTTATCAGGACAGCAATATACCCCAATCTCTGAGCAGATGAATTTTAGTTCCGAGTTTACTACATTTGGACTGAACATTCAATATAGTTTTGAACACATTATTCCTCCTGAAAAGACCATCCATCCTTTTGTTAGTGCAGGTATTGAGTTGTTTCAATTTGTTACAAAAACAGATATTTACGCGGATAATGGAGATGCTTATCAGTTTTACCCGGATGGCACCATTAGAAATACGCAAGGGGATATCATTACACGCGATTATAGTTATGAGACAGATGTCCGCCAGGAATTGGATTATGGCCTTGGAAAGTATGCGCAAAATTCGCTGGCCATTCCTTTTGAGATAGGTGTAGATTTTAAAGTTACAGACAGGGCTAATTTAATGATTGGTACTTCTTTACACTATGCCCTGACCGATTTGATTGATCATGTCAGCCATAAAAACACGAAAGGTGTTATTGGAAAGAAAGGAAATGATATGTATGGTTTCAGCTATGTAACTTTTCATTATGATTTGTTTTCGGATGATGAAACAACAACTGTAAAAAAGCTTTTTGCTGATGTTGATTTTGATTATACCATGTATGGTGACGAAGATAATGACATGGTTTTTGACCGGGTTGATGAATGCCCGGGAACTCCGGATGGCGTGGAAGTTGATTCTGTAGGCTGTCCCTTTGATGATGATAATGATGGTGTGCCTAATTATCTTGATAAGGAGGAAGATACTCCTGAAGGTGCTTGGGTGAACGAGCATGGTGTGGCCCTGAGCAGCGATGATTTGATCGAAATGCTCAATAATAAGGCGGTTGATCGTGAGGATGTGAAAGCCATTATGCGGAGTAGTTTAAGCAATAAATATTACGCGGCAATTTCTAATGTCGAAATTCCGGATAAGTATAAACAATTTGACAAGGATGATGATGGTTATCTGTCTTTTGACGAGGTGCTTAGTGCTATGGATCGTTTTTTTAATGGCGAAATTGATATGACTTCGGAAGAAATAGATCAGTTAAAAGATTTTTTCTTTTCACAGTAACTTTTAAAGTTTCCCGCCTCTTTCCATGGATCGTTCCATGTCTTTTTTCTTGATGTCTTCCCGTTTATCATGAAGCTTTTTTCCCTTGGCAAGTGCAATGTTGACTTTTGCCAGACCCCGCTCATTAATAAATAATCTGGTGGCTACAATGGTAAGCCCCTTTTCCTGTCCGGCTTTTTTTAATTTTTTTAGTTCTTTCCTGGTTAATAATAACTTTCGTTCTCTTTTGGGTTCATGGTTAGCATAGGTGCCATATTCGTATTCGGCGATATGCATGCCTTTTAAAAAAAGCTCATTGCCCCTGAAGTAACAATAGGTATCTACCATGCTTGCTTTGCCCTGACGTATGCTTTTTATTTCTGTACCTGTTAATTGGATGCCGGCAACATACTGATCGATGAATTCGTATTGATAGGATGCTTTTTTGTTTTTAATGACAATATCTTTTTTCATATAGCGCTCTCTTTTTCCGGCTTGATTTCTTTATTTTTACTTTTAGTTGAACACAAATTTACAATAAAAATAAGATTCCTGATGAGCTTGGGCAAAAAGTATAATTTATTGACAATTCTTGGTCCTACTGCCGGAGGTAAAACGGCGATAGCTGCACGGGTGGCTGACCGTTTTGATGGAGAGGTGATTAGTGCTGATTCCAGGCAATTATACAGGGGAATGGATATTGGCACAGGAAAAGATTATGCTGATTATTGGGTGGAAGGAAGACAGGTTCCTGTTCATTTGATTGATATTATTGATCCGGGTTATCAATATAATGTGTTTGAGTATCAACAAGATTTTTTTAGGGTTTTTGAGGATATTCGTCGAAGGAAAAGATGGCCTGTGATGTGTGGGGGGAGTGGTATGTACCTTGAATCTGTGCTTGATGCTTATCAATTGATCCGGGTACCTGTGAATCCTGAATTAAGGGAAAGATTAAAAGAGAAAACCATGGACGAGCTGGAAGGAATCCTTTCCTCTTATAAATCTTTGCATAATAAGTCGGATTCGGATACTCGCAAAAGAGCTGTTCGGGCAATTGAAATAGCAGACTATCAAATGCATCATGATTTGTCTTCATTAAAATTCCCGGATATACATCCATGCATTATTGGTATATATTATTCACGCCCCGAGCAGCGCCGGAGAATATCTCAGCGGCTTTATCAGCGGCTGGAAGAAGGAATGGTCGATGAGGTCAACCGTCTTTTAAAGGAAGGCCTGACCCCGGAACAACTCGAATATTATGGTCTTGAGTATAAATGGATCACTTTTTTTTTAACTGGGCGCATCACTTATAAAGAAATGTGTCAAAAACTGGAGACTGCTATTCATCAATTTGCAAAGCGGCAAATGACATGGTTTAGAAGAATGGAAAAAAAAGGTATGTCAATTCAGTGGTTGGATGGTAACTTACCGATGCAGGAAAAAGTGGATTTCATTGAAGCGCGTTTATTTAGCTAATTCATCCTAAGTTATTAAAAAATCACTAAACAATAATGCCTACAATCCCAGGGATGGCCTGTGAAATTTATTGAGCGGAATCGCTCAATTTGGGTTAGAATAATATGTATGCCTGATGAAGCAGGAAATTCTTTATTTTTGAGTTTTATTTTCTAAAGTATCGCAGTAAATTAATTACGATTGAATTTTATTTTTTTTTGTGAGTGTGGCCAGTGAATTTGGGAAGGAAAGGGCGTAGCCATGGCTTGTGTGGATGCCATAATTCACGAGTATTTTTTTTGGTTCGTTTTTTTTGTTACGAATGACAAAAAAAATGAACAAGTTTATAGGTGCCTTAAAGCCTATAGTTGAATCAAGTTTTTCAAGATAAAATTTAGGTATATATTTTACAAATGGAATATTTAAATAGTATGAAATCAATAATTTAGCTCTGTGCTTCAATATGCACAATCTTAATAATTAATGTTTTATATGTTATTGCGAAACTTTTGTTATTTTTATTAATATGCCATGCAGGTAGAACGACTTTTTGACCTTTTGGAAAGGTATCGGATTAATTTTGATAAGCAAGATGCCCTGGCAGGTAAAATTGATGGGCAGTGGAAAAAATATTCTTCTGCTGAATACAGGGACTATGCTGATTTCGTGAGCTTTGGATTGATGGCCATGGGATTGAATCCGGGAGACCGTATTGCTATTGTTACCAATAACAGGCCTGAATGGAATTTTGTTGATATGGGGAGTCTTCAGGCAGGGATGGTCAATGTTCCTCTATATCCTACAATGAGTCAGGAAGATTATATTTATATATTAAATCATGCTAAGCCGAAGTTTCTTTTTGTTGCCGATTATCTTTTATATAGAAAGATAAAACATATTATTGAAAAGGTTTCATTTCTTGAGGGTGTATTCTCTTTTTCTTATGTGGAAGGGGTTCGGCATTGGCTGGAGTTGGTTGAAATGGGGAAAAATTTCGCTCTTCATCATAAATCGGATTTGGATAATATTAAATGTGCGGTTTTGCCGGATGATGTGGCGACAATTATTTATACTTCAGGTACAACTGGTGTGCCCAAAGGGGTGATGTTGACGCATCGGAATATACTCTCGAATGCTAAAGCCACGGCAGCCTTGCATTGGCTTAATCATCATCATCGGGTAATTAGCTTTTTGCCGCTCTGTCATGTTTATGAACGAATGCTGAATTATCATTTCCAATACAAGGGTTTAAGTATTTATTATTCTGATATGGGTGCTATTGCTGATAATATGAAATATGTCTCTCCTCATATTTTTGGAACAGTGCCCCGCTTGCTGGAAACCATTTATGATAAAATTGTGAGTAGAGGAGATGAACTTCCTTTTTTAAAGCGACATATTTTTATGTGGGCTCTGGCATTGGCTCATCAGTATGAATTAACAGGAAAATCCTGGTGGTATAAATGTCAGTTGTCTTTGGCAGACCGCCTGGTTTTTCATAGATGGAGGGAAGTATTGGGTGGACAAGTTGAATTGATTATTTCTGGGGGAGCTGCCTTGCAGATGAGATTAGCCAGGGTTTTTTGGGCTGCTGGATTGAGCGTTTACGAAGGATATGGGTTAACGGAGACCTCCCCGGTTATTGCTGTCAATCATCCTGCAAAGAATGAGGTTAAGTTAGGTACTGTAGGGCCTGTGATTGATGGTGTGGAAGTTCGTCTTTCTAACGAAGGGGAAATCTTATGTAAAGGCCCCGGTATTATGAAAGGCTATTATAAAGCACCTGATTTAACCAGGGAGGTGATCGATGAAGATGGGTGGTTTCATACAGGTGATATAGGCAAGCTGGAAGATGGTAAGTTTTTAATGATTAATGACCGGAAAAAAGAAATTTTTAAATTGTCTAGTGGAAAGTATATTGCTCCGCAAATGATTGAAATTCGAATGAAAGAGTCTATGTTTATTGAACAGGCCATGGTTGTAGGCGAGAATCAGAAATTCGCCAGTGTGTTGATAGCCCCTAATTTCCATTATTTGCATAATTGGGCTTATAAAAATCGAATCGAATACCGGGACAATAAAGAACTGGTTAGTTTGCCAAAAGTGCTGGGGCTATATCAGGATCAGGTAAATAATTTGAATAAAAGATTGGGACAGGCTGAACAAATAAAGAGGTTCCGGATTGTCTGTGATGAATGGAAGCCGGAAACTGGTGAGTTGTCGCCCACCTTAAAGCTGAAACGGTCTGTTATTACAGATAAGTACCAATATATCATTAATGATATTTATGCTTTAGGGGGTGCTGTTGAGGATACAGGAGTGATAAATCGCCTCAGGCAGAATGTTCAAAGTGGTTTTCGCCGCTTGAAAAAATCTTTCAGATATTAGCTACCAACTGCCTCCAGCACCACCACCGCCAAATCCGCCGCCGCCAAAGCCACCGAAGCCGCCCATTCCGCCGCCTCCGCCTGAGCTAAAGTTATTCCAGCTGCCACGGCCTGAGCCCATTGCTGATCCCAGGAATAAAGCTGTCATGAAAGGCATGCTGTGTCCGACTGATCTTTTTCTGTAGCGGTTGGCTCTTGAAAGATTACGAATAACAATAAACAACAGAATGGCTAATATAATTAAGGGGGCGAGGTTGGTTGATTCTTTTTGTTGGATGTATTGCTCGGCTGTGTATTCTCCTTTTGTTAGCTCAAAGAGTACTTTGACGGAGGCCAGTATGCCCTCGTAATATTTGTTTTCTTTAAATCTTGGAATCATTTCCTGGTCTACGATTCTTTTGGCAACCACATCCGGCACGGCTCCTTCCAGGCCATAGCCTGTTGCAATAAAAGCTCGTCCTTTGGTGTCTTTTGTTTTTGGCCTTATGAGGATCAGAATGCCATTGTCTTTTTTCTCCTGGCCAATACCCCATTGTTCTCCAAGCCGAAAAGCATAGTCTGAAATCGCGTATCCTTCAAGATCTTTTACTGTGACTACGGCAATTTGAGTCGATGTTTTTTGCTCGAAATCTTTTAGGATTTGTTCCAGCTGGTGGCTCTTGTCCTTGGGCAGAAAGTTGGCAAAGTCGTTAACCAGCTTTGGAGGGCTTGGTTTTTCAGGGATGGCTGCCAGGGGAGCCTGGTATAGTAATAATAAAAAGGATAGAAATATAGAATGAGTTAATTTCATGGTTTTTGTTTTTTTTTACATTAAGCATGTATCACTGTGAAAGGTGATTATCAGCCAAAAGAAATATCATTTTTTAGTTCATTGATATCATCTTTTTGATAGGGAAAATGTTCTTTAAGCTGTTTGCCGGCATCACGGATGCCTTCTTCAAGGCCCTGGGTGTAATTTTCTTCACGGAAATGTTTCAGCATTTTATCTTTGATATCGTCCCAGAATCCCTCCGGTACTTTTTCATTAATGCCGGCATCACCCAATATGGCAAATTGGTGATCCTTTAATGCAAGGTAAATCAGAACGCCATTTCTTAAGAGGGTTTGATGCATTTTTAGTTTTTTGAATAAAAAGGCTGCACGATCCAGTACTTCACCTTTGCAGTGATTTTCAATATGCACCCTGATTTCTCCGGATGTATCCAGTTCGGCCTCTTCTATGGCGTTGGTAATACGTTTTCGTTCTTCGGGGGTGAACTTGTCTATTGCTTCCATGTTAAAAGTTTACTTCTGGGGTTTTAGATGCGCCTTCGTCAGCCTCAAAATAGCCTTTCTTTTCAAAATTAAAAATGGAGGCAAGGATATTTCTCGGGAAACTGCGGATATAAGTATTATATTGGCGAACCGCTTCATTGTATTTTCGCCGCTCAACACTAATCCTGTTCTCTGTGCCTTCCAGTTGAGCTTGTAGATCCAGGAAGTTTTGGTTTGCTTTTAATTCAGGATATCGCTCGACCACAACCATTAACCTGCTCAAGGCTGAGCTTAATCCCTGTTGAGCTTGCTGAAATTGTTGGATTGAACCTGGCGACAGTTTATCTGGATCTACATTAACAGATGTAGCCTTTGAGCGGGCTTCTATAACTTCTGTAAGCGTCTCTTTCTCAAAATCAGCATACCCTTTTACTGTATTTACAAGGTTCGGAATCAGGTCTGCTCTTCGCTGGTAAACATTTTCAACCTGTCCCCACTGGGCAGCTATTTGTTCATCCAGGGTGACCATTTTATTGTAGCCGCAACTGCTTAAAAGAGGCAGGACGAGAATCAGGATAAATAAGTTTTTAATCCTCATTTTTTTGTTTTTGAAGTTGGTTATTTGCATATAAATATTCTTGAGGTTATGAATTAGTGATTGTATTTAGCCCTTTTGTTTTTTTCAATAATATTAATTTTAACGTTGGCTTCGACTTGTAAATCCTCTATTTCTTCAATTAAACCAGGATCATCATCTTCTAATTCCCATTGTATCCGGTATGTCTTTCCCATCTCCTTATGTTTTCTTATTGAGTTAAATATAGAGAGGAGACAACGGGTCGTGCTTGTGTTAAAATAGTTTAGTTGTATTTTTAAATGAATAGGTGTTTCCTTGGTTTCAATGAATGATTTGACCCATTCAATGACAGGAGCATAAAAATCACAGGGGTTTTCCATGTATGATTCCCCGGAAATAATCCATTTTCCTGTGTCCGGATTAAAATCAATGAAGGGATAGTAATTTGTTTCTTTACTTGTTTTTCTTATTAATTGTTTCATCTATCCTTGCATTTATAATACTGTAAATTTATAAAATAATTTTCAGCAAATAAGCCGTCCGTGTGTTTTCTTTATTCAGGCAATTATTAAAAAAAAGATATTTTTCTAAAACAAAAAGCGCATTCCGGTAGAAATATACCAGTTAGGATATGGCGCGTCAATTTCCTTTCCTATATCTGCTTTGGCAACCATATTTTCCCTGATTACAACATAAGCCCCGGCTCCAATTGTTTGGTAATAAGGTGATTGATTGCTTGATATGTTTTGTTTGATTGTTGGGGGTAATAGGTGTTGGGGATAATTGTATTCCTGGGTAATTAAGCCGATGTCACTAAATAATACAAGAAAAGTTTGATAAGCATAATTGAATAATGTATGATCCCAAAGGCTTAACCGAAGTTCCAGGTTACTCAGGAGAAAGCCATCAGAAAGAATTCTGTTTTGATTCATTCCCCGGAGTGTGTTCTCGCCTCCTAATTCTTCAATATTCTGAATAGAACTATAAAAGACAGGCAGCATGTAGTAAGGTAATTTTCCGTCAAGGAGTGGTTGATAGCTCATCCGGATGGCTCCTGTTAACCGGTTTTTTATTAGTGGAAGGTAATGTTGATGAGTAAAACTTGCTTTAATAAAATTTTTATTTATGGTATGATCTGTTTGTCCTGCAATGAAAATAATCTCCGAAAAGTAGCCACGTTGGGGATTAACAGGTCTTTCTCTGTTATCAATCAGCAGGCCTGCTTGCGCGTATAATGATTGTCCACCGTTAACTTCATCTTTTGGTATAATTAAATGCTTAATGTATTCATCGAAAAGGGTGGTCGTGTCGTTTGAGTATGTAGCAGGGAGTTTTTCCAGGTTGGTTGGAGAAATGTTCGCGTTATAATAAATGAGTCCTCCGGTAAGATAAATATGATGCCTGGGGATGATCAATAGGTGAAATTTGTTTGATACCTTAAATGTTTGCCGGTTGAAAGAGAAATAAGCACGGTCAAAATCCTGTCCCTGCATAATAGGGGTTTGGCTGTTAAATCCGAAAAAACGGGCAGTATTATTCTTGTCATAGATGATATAGTTGAATAATTTAAAACCTTTTGGGAGATTTCTGTATTGATGTTCCAGCGAATAATAATGATTGCCTTTGGTGCTTCTGCTTGCTTCAATCTCCAGTTTATTTCTGTATTCAGATTTTGGTTGGTCTTTTGAATAGTGGTAGAGGCCGAGCATCCCTCCGTATTTTATTCCTCTGTCTTCTGAATACCCAATGACGGGCAGGGGGAAAATATCAACTTTTCCTGTACTGTCTTTGCTTTCTTGACTATTTGTAGACTGAAAAAATGTAAATATAAGGATGATCAGAATATACAAGGCATGTGACTGCATTATTCGACGAAATTTTTAATTGGTTCATCTATTAGCTTATATTTTTTAACAACATGAAAAATGTTCTCTTTATCTACAATGATGGGCTTTAAGAAAAAAGTTGGCACCATTGCTTTATTGTTGTCTGTCTGATGATTAATTAAACGATCCGGTAAAGTGTCATGATGAAGGCTTATTGCTGCATTAATGGCTTTTTCTGCAATTTTCCTGATTGGTTTTAAGATCGTCATGGTTTGTCTGCCATCTAATATAAAGCGAATGGAAGACAAATCGGTGTCTTGTCCGCCAATCAATACATGTTGAAATTGATATTCTTCTAACCCCCTGATCACCCCCTGGGCAATTTGATCATTACCTGCAATAACGACATCAAAATTTGCACCATAGGCTTCAATGCAGTTTAGAATATGATGATAGCCCTGATATTCGGACCATTCTGAACAGTATGTCTGGTAAAGAATATTTGTTGAGTATCCGGATGAGTCTGCTTCTTTTAAAACCTCTAATTGTCCATGATGTATTCTTGTAGAATTATTGTCTGAGCGTGGCCCGTTAATCAATATGTATTTTCCTTTTGGTTTTTGTTTTTTGAAATAGGAGCCTTGTAGATGCCCTATGTCTCTTGGATTAAAAGATATGTAATAGTCCAGGTTGGCATCATTTATTAGCCGGTCATAAGCAATAACCGGTATATGATGATTATTTGACAGATTTACAATATGCGAAGCCAGGTCTTGGTCAACAGCAATAATGATTAATACATCTACTCCATTTTTGATCATTTTTCTGGCTTGTGCATATTGTATAAAGGGATCTCCCTGTGCTTCGGCTGTCATGAGTTGAATGCCTTTTTGATCAGCAATTTCTTTCATTATTGCTTTGTCACGTTGCCAGCGATCAGTTTGGTAGGTATCAAAAACAACCCCGAGTTTCATATCGGTTTTTCTTCCGCATCCTGAAGAGTAAAAAAGAATAAGAAAAGCCAGGAATAGAATCCGGGTGAAAGAATTGTTTATTTTATACCCGTACACCCACCAAAAGGATATCGTCAATTTGTTCGAATTCTTCGCCCATCCAGTCAACAATGGTTTTATCATATAGCGCTTTTTGTTCTGTCATTGGTTTATCATGATTTTCCAATAACATGCTTTTCATTCGTTTGATCATGAATTTTTTTCCTTTGCCCCCAAATTGATCCTGGTAACCATCTGAAAAAGTGTAAATGCAATCGCCTTCCTGGATATCAATATCGTGGCGTTTGAAAGGGATGTCTGCTTTTATATAGATGCCAATCGGCATTTTGTCCGCTTTGTATTGGATGATTTCCTTGTTGCGTATAATAACCAGGGGGTTGTTTGCCCCGGCGTATTCAAGTTTCATATTGTCCCTGTCCATGATATAAAGAGCCAAATCCATACCATCAGAGCTTTCTCCTGTTTTTCCTGTTTGATGCAGGGAGTTGATTACCTGGTCCCGCAATTCGTTTAATATTTGTTCTGCATGGACTTCTTTATGTCTGGATAGAATTTCATTCAGGAAGGAAACACCCAGCATGCTCATGAAAGCCCCGGGCACCCCATGGCCGGTGCAATCAGCCGTAACTATAATTAATTTGTTCTGATGTTCGGTGAACCAGTAAAAGTCACCACTGACAATGTCCCGCGGGCGCCAGAGAATAAAAAAGTCATTAAGATTTTTTTCCAGCATTTTGGTTTGAGGCAAGACCGCTCTTTGTATTCTGCTGGCATAGTGGATGCTGTCAGTAATTTCTTCTTTTTGTTTCGAGATTAAAGTATTTCGTTCTTCCAGTAGTTGATAGGCTTTTTTAATTTGATTGTTTTGTCTGAAAACCAATAGCAAAAAGCCACCTATAACAATTACGATGACAATAGCACCGTAGAGGAATAATCTTTGTTGTCTGATTTGTTGTTCGTTAAGTTTTTGTTCCTGATTCAGGATTTTGATCTCTTGTTCTTTTTTATCTGTTTGATATTTGGTTTGTAGTTCTTCAATGAATTTGGCATTTTCCTGGTTGAAAATACTATCTCTTACGTCAATGAAGCGCTTGTGGGCGTGTAGTGCAGATTGATAATTATTTTGAGCTTCATAGATTTCGGAGATGTTCTCATAGGCAGATTTCCGGAATTCATTAAGGTTGTTTCTGTTCGCGATGTCCAGTGCTTTATTTAATTTTTCCAGTGCATTTTGATAATTCCCTTTTTGCTTTTGGGCAATGCCGATTTGAAAATAATTGACAGCCAGTTCATATTGATTATTTAGTTCTTTACTAATTTGAAGTGCCCGTTCCAGGTTTTGCAATGCTTTGTTGTTTTGTTGGAGGTATGCATGGACCCGCCCTAAATTGTTTAAGGCTTTGGCAATGCCAGCTTTATAATTGGCATCCTCGAAAAGGTTGTAGGCTTCCTGGTAATTTTCCCGTGCCTGATGGAAATGAGGTATTTCTTCTTTTTTAAGTTTGGGAACAGAATCGCGCCAGTTCTGGCCAAATTTTTCTTTTAGTTTATTTTCTTGTATTTTGATATGAACAGTGCCAATATTATTAAGCGAATGGGCTATCTCCAACTGATCACCCAGCTCTTTTCTTACTTTCAGCGCTTCTTGATGGTATTGCATCGCTTTTTTGAAATTCTTTAGATTTGCTGCAGTTAAAGAGCCTTTCGTTAGATTTTCATATATAAGGCCGATATTATTAAGGCAACTTGCAATGCCATTTTTGAAGCCAATCTCTTCAAATATTTTTGAAGCTTCCTGGTAGTTGCTGATGGCTTGATCGTATTTCCCCCAGCGCCAGTAGACATTGCCGGTATTGACCAGTGCTATTCCGGCGCCTTTTTGATCGCCGGAGGTTTCTCTGAGTTTGGCCGATATTTTATATTGAGCAATAGCTGAGTCATATTGGTCCCAGCCAAAATAGATTAAGCCAATGCTGTTTCTGATGCCTGCAATCCCTTTTTTTGAGTCAATATCCTGATAGATTCCGAGCGCTTTTTTATAATAGTCCATTGCTTTTTTAGCGTCACCGGTTTTATTAATCGTTCGCCCCAGGTAACGATAAGAAAAAGCTTTTTCTTCAGGGAAACGATCGTTTTTATTTAAGGCTATTGCTTGTTCAAGATAAGATTTGGATTTGGAGAAATCATTATTGAAATAATGGGTCAGCCCAAGATGATTTAGCGAAAAGATCATTCCTTTTTTGTCATCTATTTCTTTTAGTATATCAAGGCTTTTCTTGTAATACTCAATGGCCTTGTCATTTTGATAATCATAATAATATGATTGCCCCATTTTTTGATAGCTTTTGGCTATTAATTGCTTGTCTTTTTGTTTTTGTGCCAGATTAAGAGCTTCTTTGCTGTAATTAATGCTTTCCTCGAAATTATTTTCCGCGTTAGCTTCGGCAAGTGCCAGGTAGATTTTTGTTTTTTCTTTACCATCGGCATCTTTTAATTGGTATTGGAGACTGTCAACTTTATCCTGGGTATAGGAGTTAAAAGTTAAATAAAAAAGAAAGAAGAATATGGTGGGTGTGTACTTCATCTCAAGGTTTCAAATGATTATTCATTGTCGTAAAGATAAGAAAAATTGAAAAAAGCATTTCGATTTTTATGATATATAATCAAAATGTTATAACTTGTTTTAAAATTATAAAAACATTTAAGCGTATGAGAAAAAAAATACTTTGTTTAGGTCTTTTAGGTTTTCTTTTTTATTCACTTTCTGCACAACAACAGTTGCCTTTTATTGTTACAATAGATACTGCTACCTGGAAAAACATGGTGGTTTGGCAAAATCCGGATGCTTTATTGGCTTCTTCCGTATCAAGTATTGATATCTACCGGAATGATACGGATGGTGATGGTTTTCAAAAGATATATAGCCAGGGGCCCTCGGAAAATCCTCAATTTATTGATCAAACTTCAGACCCTTCAAGCCAGTCTTATAAATACCGCATTAAAGTTCATTTAACTACAGGTGATTCAGTTGTTAGCAATTATCATCAGACTATGTTTATTGAAAAGTATATTGCTGATCCTGATACTTTTGGTTTGAATGTTCAGTTTTATGATATGGAGAATATGGATTTAAGTTCTTATTTTCAAGGTCAGGAAGTTATCGTTTATAGAAGCACTGATTCTACTGATTTAAAGGAATATATGCGAATTCCTTTTCAGGATAACCTGAGTTTTATCAGGGATACTGCAAGTGATGTGTTTGATTCTTTATACTATTACGCCGTAAGTATTCCTCTGCCGGACACCATTGATTTGAATGAAACGATTAGTTCATTTAAAGCTTCTTCAGGGCCTTTTAGCCAGTCAATTTCCAATTTGGAAGATAACCGGTTAAAGGAGAGTAACTCCCTTGATAAAGTTTCCGGGCAAAACTATAAGCTTTCAATTGGCCCCAATCCATATACAGATAAGGTTTTTATAAGATATACGCTGGATAAATCTGAGAAAGTTGAAATAGCTGTGTTTAATATGATTGGAAACCCAGTTGCTAAGTTACAAAATAAATATCTCTCCCCGGGTGATTATGATCATGCTTTCAGCGCCCGTGAATTAGGCCATTCCGCTGGTGTCTATTTTTTGCGGATTAAGATAGGCAAAAACGAGATGGTGAGAAAATTAATTGAAACACAGTAATTAAAATTTTGGAATTATATCAATAAAAAAAGCCGGCATTTGCCGGCTTTTTTTATTGATCCAATTTAGGATCAACATTTGCTTTTAAATACAGTCGCTTAACAGATTGATAAGGGTCATTGGTAATGATGGTGATGATTTTATTCTGGATGCCTTTTCGGTTACCCGGTGTAAATGTTGCTTTCAGACTACTGCTTTCTCCGGGGCCAAGTATCTTGTCTTTAGGCTCAACAACGGTGCATCCGCAGGTTGATTTGATCTTTCTGATTTTTAAATCTGTTTTACCGGTATTGGTAAATTCAAATTTAGATGAGGCTTTTTTGTTTTGCGGTATGTCCCCAAAATCATGAGTTTCTTTGTCGAACTTGATTCTTGGCGCATTGGCGCGTTCTTTTTGTGTTAAGTTCGAGTAATCTTCTGTGATATTTGCGCTAATCGTAAAACGGTGTTTTTGATCTTTTTGATCATCAATAACAACTTTGATACGATTGATTACAAATCCCCAGTCATTGACTTTTTTAGCATTATATGTGACTTCAATCGTTCCTTTACTTTTTGGTTTGAGTTTTTCCGGGGTTATTTTGATATCTATATAGTCCGGGACATTGGAGAAGGAAACATTGATGGGGTTTTTATCTGAAAAGTTAATAACCTCAAGCGTTTTCGTTTTCTCCTGATTTTTATAAACTTTTCCGAAACCCAAATGATTGGATTTAAGCCTTAGTCGTCCCATGTCACTGGGGTATTGTTGGGCAAGCGTTTCCGGCTTGGGAATTACAGTGCCTTTGATTTTGAGTATTTCGGATTTTTTTTCATTTGCATTGGTTTTTACACTGATGGATTTCATGAAATTACCGGGCCTGTTTTTGGGATCGTAAGTAACCTTGATAAAACCTTTTTCTCCGGGGGTTACTGGTTTTTTGGTCCATTTGGAAGCAGTGCAGCCACAAGAGGCCCTCACATTATTAATAATAAGAGGCTCATTGCCGGTATTGATAAATTCAAAACGGCAAGTTGCCTGGCCTTCTTCTTCTTCTATTTGACCGAAATCATGCACGGTCTTTTCAAAGGATATATTTGGCCCGATTTGCTGTGCAGATAAATTTGAAAGCGCTGTAAATAATAATATAAAAAGGCTTTGTATATATTTTTTATTCATAATCCTATCCTGGTTATTTTATTTAAAATCTGTTTATAAAGTAAAGAAATGATGCGATCAAACATATGCTTGTTTGAAATGTTACGTTTGAAAGGCTTATTCTTTCTCGTAAATTGGACTTTATAGACAAACTCTATTTATTTTTGTGGTTTCATTTTGGGTAATCCTTTAGGTTCAACTTCCCCGCTGATCTTTAATATATATTTGTTTTTATTTTGAGCATTAGAGCTTACTGTAATTGTTTTTTCAAAGGTTCCCGGTCTGTCTTTGGGGTCATAAATAGCTTTAATACTCCCTTTTTGACCTGGCATTACTGGTTTTTTGGTCCATTCAGGTGTTGTGCATCCGCATGTAGCATCTACGTCTTTGATGATAAGAGGAGCTTTTCCCTTGTTAATGAATTCGAAATGATAAGATACTGGACCATCAACTTCTTTAATGGTCCCGAAATCATGCTTTTCTTCAGGGAAGTGTATGTTGGCACCATCCTGAGCATTAATCAAACCAAAATTCATTAATGCAAAAAACACTAATAAAGAAAGATTCGTGGTTGTTTTCATTTTCTTATGATCATTTAAGGTTCTTATTTTTATGATTAAACGAATAAACCTGGATTTTGTTATTTGTAATTAGTATATAGAAAGCAAATATATTGTTTCTTTACACGAATATAATTTATCCAATCGTTTGTAATTTATTAAATACAGGTCCATTTTTTTGGGCGAACGTGATGTCTGTTGCCGGGCACTCACAAGACAAACACACGCCCTCCGGCGAATCCTCACTTTTTTAATACCACTGTTTATATTAGCTTCGCTGAGCTCACCCCTAAAGGGGATTCGGTTCATGCCCTTTTGTCTTAAATCAATTATTTCCCATTTTATAAGCCTTATGGTGAGGGTTTCATTTGATCAACCTGGAAATAGCTTTAAATTCTTCTGTTCCGGCATATCTGCAGAGCTCAAATAAGATGGATTCAAGGCTGCTGATAATAGCTCCTTCTTGTCTCATGCGTGCAATAGCTATTTCTTTATCCGGCAGGTGTCTTGATGAAACGCAGTCTTCAATGATAACAGGCTGGTAACCCTTTTCCAATAAGTCAAGCGTGGTTTGTAAAATGCACACGTGTGTTTCTATTCCGGCAACTAATATATTTTTTTTTTCTGTGGATTCAAGTTGATTGAAAAAATCCGGATCATCGCAACAACTAAAGGAAATTTTGTCATAAGGGGTAAAATCCTGGATCATTTCCCTTAATGGTGTAATTATTGGCCCTAATCCTTTCGGGTACTGCTGGGTAACCTCAATGTTTATACTTAGTTCCTGGAGGCCCTTGATTAGTTTTTCATTCTGGATCCGGAGGTTTTCTTTGTCATGCATGACAGGAAAAAGTTTTTCCTGTATGTCAATAATTAATCCTGTTGTTCGCGTGCTCTCTATTCTCATGTTGATCTGTTTTGATTGTTTTTTCTTCGTGATAGATCGCCGAGGTATCCGCCATGATGTCGCCTGGCGTATCCTTCTGCTGTAAAATTAATTCTTTTCATCATCATGACCACTAAAACATCACCTATAACAGTCATGGCGGTGGTGGATATTGTTGGGGTGAGACCCAACGGGCATAATTCTTTTGGTGCACCGGTATAGATACAAACATCAGCAAGTTCTGCTAATTCGCTTTTCTGGTTTCCTGTTATTACAATAAGTGGAAGGCCCGGGTGAAGATTTTCTGTTAAGTCGATTAATTCAAGAATCTCTCTTGTTTTTCCGGAATTGGAAATGAGCAGTAAAATGTCTTGCGGCGCAATGACACCCAGATCGCCATGCTGAGCATCACTGGGATGAATGTATATGGCTGGTGTGCCTGTTGAACTGAAGGTGGTAGCAATATTATTTGCAATTTGTCCTGCCTTTCCCATGCCGCTTGCAATGAGTTTGCCTTGTTTTTGATGTACTTGTTCATGGATCAAATCAATGGCTTCGGAAAATGTTTCGGAAGCCGGGATGTTTTCTATGGCTGTGGCTTCATACTGAATGAGTTTTCTGATCTCGTCGGGTTTCATTGGTGGATGTTTTATGGCTTGATGTTTGTCGTGCCTCTAAAATGGTTAACTTTGTTAATTGTAAAGTTATAATGATTCTTTAAATGATATTCATATAAACTATTTTTTTCTATGAAGTTTTCATTTTATAGCGTTTAATATATACTTAAATAATTGACTTAATACCTCGTCATAGCAGCTAAAGCAAAGGATCTTCCAGTAGACAAACAAACAACAAATCCGTCAGTGGACGGACAGGCAAAGAATCCGTCAGTGGACGGACAGGCAAGGAACAAGGAACAACGAACAAGGAACAAGGAACAAAGAATCCGTCAGTAGACGGACAGGCAAGGAACAAGGAACAAAGAATCCGTCAGTAGACGGACAGGCAAAAAACAAGGAACAAGGAACAAGGAACAAGGAACAAGGAACAAGGAACAACGAACAAAAAATATCGAACATATGAAAGCAATGATATTAACTGGTATTCACCAGATGGAGATGAGGGATGTGCCTAAGCCGGATATTATTAATGATACAGATGTTATGATCAGGATAGAAGTGGTTGGTGTGTGTGGATCTGATATTCATTATTATAAAACGGGACGGATAGGAAGCCAGGTGGTTGATTATCCTTTTGTTGTAGGCCATGAATGTGCCGGAGTTGTTGAAGATGTCGGGCCTGGCACTCAATTGGTGAAGCCGGGAGATCGCGTTGCTGTTGATCCGGCAATATGGTGTGGGGAGTGCGATCAATGCCGTGCCGGCAGAAATCATACCTGTCGTAATCTCAAATTCCTCGGTTGTCCTGGGCAGGCAGAGGGATCACTGAAAGAATATATTGTTATGCCGGAAGCCAGTTTACTTGTGCTTAAAAGGGATACATCCATTGAGCAGGGTGCACTGTCTGAGCCATTGTCAATTGGCTTGTATGCAATTAGGCAAGCGGGGATACTGGGGAATAAGAAAATAGGTATTCTTGGTTTTGGTCCTATTGGCATGAGTGTCCTTAAAGCGGCTCAGACATGTACGCCTGATAAATTATATGTGACTGATAAAATTGAGGAGCGCCTGGAAATGGCTTCCGCCGCCGGTGCGGACTGGACTGGTAATCCTGATAAGCAGGATGTAGTTACTGATATACATGAAAAGGAACCCCTTGAGTTGGATGTGGTTTTTGAATGCTGTGGACAGCAAGAGGCCATTGATCAGGCTATTGATTTATTGAAGCCGGGTGGGGTGCTTATGCTTATCGGAATACCCGAGGCTGATCAAATTTGTTTTAGTCCGGAAAAGATCAGGCGAAAAGAAATAAGTATTATTAATGTAAGACGGCAGGTGGATTGCGTGCAACCTGTCCTTGATATGATTGATAACAGAATGATCAAGGTTGATGATATGCTGACTCATCGCTTTTCTTTTGAACAGTCTAAAGAGGCATTTGATCTGGTAGAGGGTTATCAGGATGGGGTCATGAAAGCGATGATCTATTTTAATGGGACAGCTGCGGATTAAGTTTTTATCCTTATTATGTTTGTCATGATACTTGAAATCGTAACAGGAATGACTTCGGCATTCAGGGATTTTTTGCTTCTTTATTTATTAAGAGGGTTTAATTAGGTCATTTAATTGGTCAAAGTAAGTTTAGGTGTATTTTTTATAAGATTGAATATTTAAATATCACTAAATCAATAATTTAGCATACACTCATAATATGTGTAATGTTGATAATTAGTTTTTTATGAGTTATTTCCAAACGATTGTTATTAATAGTTGTGAAAGATTAAAATGTTTTGGAAGTTTCCCGATGATTTTTGGTTGCCACTTATATTTTTTACTGCTTGCTTTTTACTAATTTTGGCTCCCCTAAAATGCTACGTTATGGAAAATATTGAGTCTCTTTTGTCTAAAAGTGTTCGTGAAGGGTGTCTGGAGCTGTTTGGCCAGGAGCCAGATGAGAAATTAATTCAGATCCAGAAAACCAGAAAGGATTTTGAAGGCGATAGAACGATTGTTGTTTTTCCCCTTTTAAAAATTGCAAAAAAATCTCCCGTAGAGACCGCCGAGCTGCTTGGTGCATATTTAGTTGATCGCCTGCGTTATATAGAACATTACAATGTTGTTCAGGGCTTTCTTAATCTTATTTTTGATGGTGCTTTCTGGATTAATCAGTTGCAGGGCATGAAAAAGATTGATGATTACGGTATTCGTAGCGAGCAGGCTGAAAGGACCATCGTGGTGGAATATTCATCTCCTAATACCAATAAACCTCTCCATCTGGGGCATATCCGGAATAATTTATTAGGTTATGCCATTTCTAATATTTTAGAAGCTGCTGGTAATAATGTTTATAAAGTCAATCTTGTCAATGACCGTGGTATACATATTTGTAAGTCTATGTTGGCCTGGGAAAAGTGGGGTAATGACCAGACTCCCGATTCTGCCGGGGAAAAAGGAGATCATCTGGTTGGCGATTATTATGTTCGTTTTGATCAGGAATATAAAAAGGAGGTGAAAAAACTGATTGAAGAAGGGGTAGATAAAGACCAGGCTGCTAAACAAGCTCCTGTCCTGAAAGAAGCACAGGAAATGTTGAGAAAGTGGGAGGCTGGAGATGAAAAAGTGAATGAGTTGTGGAAAATGATGAACCAGTGGGTTTATGATGGTTTTGACCAGACTTACAAAGCGCTTGGGGTAGATTTTGATAAGATTTATTATGAATCTGAAACTTATCTTCTGGGAAAATCCATCGTTCTTGATGCATTAAATAATGGTATTCTTGAACAACACGAGGATGGTTCTGTCTGGGCTAATCTCGAAGATGAAGGACTTGACAGAAAGTTGTTACTTCGTTCCGATGGGACATCGGTTTATATGACACAGGATATTGGAACGGCGATACTTCGGCATGAGGATTATAATGCTGATGATATGATTTATGTGGTAGGTAATGAGCAAAATTATCATTTCCAGGTGCTTTCTGTTCTTCTCAATAAAATGGGATTCGATTGGGGTAAACATATTTATCATTTGTCGTATGGTATGGTGGAACTTCCCGAAGGGAAAATGAAATCCCGCGAAGGAACTGTTGTGGATGCTGATGATCTTATTGAAGAAATGATTGGTACTGCTGAAGAAATGTCAAAAGAACTGGGGAAGCTTGAGGGATATGGGGTAGAAGAGAAAAATAATATTTATAGGATTATTGGGCTGGGGGCTCTTAAATATTATATTCTTAAAGTAGATCCTAAAAAGAATATGACTTTTAATCCTGCTGAATCTATTGATTTTAACGGAAATACCGGGCCTTTTATTCAGTATGCATATGCGAGGATCAATAGTGTAATGCGTAAAGCGGAAAAAAAAGGTTTTAAACCAGCAGAAACAATTAATTATGACGGGAATCTTGAGCCGGCAGAAAAAGAATTGATTAAAATTCTTTATGACTTTCCGGCTGCTGTAAGTGAGTCAGCAGAAGGTTTTAATCCGGGGATTGTTGCTAATTATGCTTATGACCTGGTTAAGCAATATAATCAATTTTATCAGGAGACACCTATTTTGAAAAATGACAATACGGCACTGATTTCCTTTCGACTAGCCTTGTCGGCTATGGTTGGCCGGGTTATTGCATCGGCAATGGCTCTACTGGGAATAGAAGTGCCAGAGCGAATGTAATATTTGCGTGATCCTTTGTTTTAAAGCCAAACTTTTTACTTTGATTTCGATTCATTTAACCTTCATTGAAATCCCGCATTATTTTTTACCTAAGTTGAGCGATTTAAACGAAGTGAAATGCTTAATTTACTTAATCGATTGAGCGGAATCGCTCATTTTGGGTTTTAGTAAACATTCATTCTACTTTGACAGATTAAAAGTTATAGAATATATCATGTTAAGCCTTATTGAAGTAACCCTCAAGCCAAAAATTTAAGATAGATATACAAAAATAAGTTGTCAATAATTATGAACACAAAACAAAAACATGTACATTTTTGCCTTAAAAATGAACGTATATATTTTTAATACTCATAAAATGAACATTTTCTCACCTTCCGTTCAGATTTTAACTAAAAATGAACATATTTGTGTATGAATAATTTTGACAGAAATATTCCATATAATGACTTGCCTTTATTAACCGCGAGAAATGATGTTTTTGAAGATAAAGATATCCTTAAAAAACTTGTAATAGCATCTAGAGCTCTCGCTAATGTGAATGGAAACATTAATAGATTACCGAATCCATTCATGCTTATAAATACAATTGCTCTTCAGGAAGCTAAATCTTCTACCGAAATCGAAAACATATTCACAACTGAAGATGAACTATACAAAGCAATATCTGAAAAGAATTATGAAGGAAAAATAGATGCAGCCACAAAAGAAGTATTGAAATACCGGGAAGCACTTTGGAGTGGATTCAGCAAATTAAAAGACTCGCAAAAGATTGAGAAAAAACTCATTATAACTATATTTAATCAAATTAAAGAAACTACACAAGAATTTCGATCTCCTCAAGCAAAAGTTGTAATCCGAAAAGGAAGTAGTGAATTTAAATCAGGGGGAATCGTATATACACCTCCAAGAGGAGAACAGAAAATTGAAGAACTCATTGAAAATTTACTCGAATTTCTAAACAACGATGAAAAATATCCAATTGACCCATTACTTAAAATGTGTGTTGGGCACTATCAATTTGAAGCGATACATCCATTTCAAGACGGAAACGGAAGGACTGGAAGAATTTTAAATATCTTGTACTTGATAAATAAAGGACTCCTCTCTTATCCTATCCTCTATTTATCAAAATATATTATTCTCAACAAAGATGATTATTATTTTAAATTGGCAACAGTAACCCAAAGAAACTCATGGAAAGAATGGATCACTTTCATGTTGGATGCGATTGAAAAAACATCATTATTAACAAATACATTGATAAATGAGATACTTGAACAAATGGAGAGCACATTGGATTATGCAAAAGAACGAATAAAATGGTATAGTAAAGAGGTGAATGAAATATTATTCAGTCAACCATATATCAAACAAAATGTATTAGGAGGAATTTTGGATAAGTCATCAAGGACCACATTAACAAAATATTTTGATGAATTAGAAAAACATAAAATTCTCAGACCTAAAAAAAGCGGAAAAGAAGTATTTTATATAAATGATGATTTGATCAGAATATTGGAATCATAGAAAATGAAATCAACAAGGCTTCACAAGGCATCAAACCCAATATCCGCAGGCATTTCATAGGATAGTGATGAAGTTAAATGAAAATTTCGTACTTTT
>CAZSGN010000001.1:0-45532 GCA_964606415.1 uncultured Bacteroidales bacterium | reverse complement strand
TTCTTTATTATTAACGAGTTGATCAACTCGTTTCGTATTATGCTCGGTCAATTCCTGTACTTTAGCTTCTGCATCTTTGGTTTCATCTTCGGATAATCCTTCTTTCTGGAGTTTTTTAAACTCCTCGTTGGCATCCCTTCTTGTATTTCGTATACTGATTTTTGCATTTTCACCTTCGTTCCGAACTTGTTTAACAAGATCTTTACGGCGATCTTCAGTCAAAGGGGGGATATTTAAGCGGATGAGTTCACCATTATTGGCAGGCGTCAAACCAATATTTGAACTCATGATGGCTTTTTCTATGGGGCCAATCATGTTTTTTTCCCAGGGTTGTATTGAAATTGTTACGGCATCAGGGGTTCCGATATTGGAAACCTGGTTAAGTGGCGTTTCAACGCCATAATAATCGACGGTAATGCCGTTGAGAATGTTTGGATCCGCTTTTCCTGCACGGATTGATGCTAATGATGATTCAAGGTGATGCACGGATTTTTCCATGTTTTCTTTTGCATCATCTATAAATAATTGTACTTCATCTTCCATGATAATGAAAAATTTAAAGGGTTACAATCCAATAATATTAATTTTTAACCAAAGTTCCAATATTTTCACCTAAAATTATTTTTTTAAGGGAACCTTTTTCTGCCATGTTAAAAACAAAAATAGGTAATTTATTATCCATGCACATGGAAAATGCTGTAAGATCCATGATTTTTAGATGCTGATCCATGGCTTCGCGAAAGGTAATTTCTTTGTATTTTTTTGCTGTGGGTTCTTTCTCGGGATCAGCATTATAAATACCATCTACACGGGTGCCTTTTATTAAAATATCTGCATTCATTTCTACGGCCCTGAGTGATGCTGCTGTGTCGGTTGTAAAGAAAGGGTTGCCAGTACCAAACCCGAAGATAACCACTTCATGATCATTAAAAGCTTTTTCCATAAGATCCTTGCTGTAGCGTTCAGCTACCGGCTTCATTTCAATGGCTGTTAGTAACCTGGCTTGGACCCCATTACTTCTTAAAGCTGCCTGAAGTGCTATACCATTGATCACAGTGGCCATCATTCCCATGTAATCTCCGGAAATCCTGTCTATTTTGGCATCATGGCCAAGCCCCCGGAATATATTTCCTCCTCCAATGACTACGCCAATTCGTGTTCCTATTGATAATGCATCCTTGATTTCAGATACATAATGGTTTAAGTGTTCGGATGAAATAGGCTTGCCTTCTTTTGATAAAAGAGATTCGCCACTTAATTTTAGCAGGATTTTTTTGAACTTTTGATTCATTCAGGGTTGTTTTTAGCAAAAAAAGAGAGCAAATAGCTCTCTTTTTTATAGGTAGTATTATTATATTATCCGACTAAAGAATACCGTTTAAATCCAGTAACAGTTAGCTCTTTATCCTGCTCCTGAAGATATTGCTTCACACTCTTTTTGTTCTCTTTAATGAATTGTTGATTGAGAAGTGTACTTTCCTTGAAAAATTTATTCAATTTTCCCTGAGCTATTTTATCGAGTAAATCTTCTGGTTTTCCTTCTTGTCTTGCTTGCTGTCTCCCAGTCTCTAGTTCCTGGTCAATCATATTCTGGGGGACGCTTTCTTCGGTGAGGGCAACAGGGTTCATGGCAGCTACCTGCATGGCAATGTCTTTGGCAATCTGTATGTCTTTAACATCCTTGTTCATTCCAACAAGTGCCGCTATTTTATTGCCAGGGTGTATGTATGAGACTACTGCTTCAGCTTGAATATAATCATAATATGATAATTCAATTTTCTCACCAATGATGCCTGTTGACTCTGCAATTTTTTCTGAAATTTTAACAGGCCCTAATGATTTCTCTTTGAGCTCATCGCTATTAGCAGGCATTTCGTTGAGCGCAACATTGAGAATTTCTTCAGCAAGAGCAACAAAATCATCGTTTTTGGCAACAAAATCTGTTTCACAATTAAGAACGATGAGCGCACCTTTCTTATTATCCTCACTACTTTTGGCAAGAACAACGCCTTCGCTGGCTTCACGGTCGGACCGTTTATTGGCGATTGCTTTTCCTTTTTCACGTATAATCTGTGTGGCTTTATCAAAATCACCTTCAGCTTCCTGGAGGGCTTTTTTGCAATCCATCATGCCAGCACCTGTGAGTTTTCTTAGTTTTGCGACATCGGCAGCTTTAATTTCCATAGCTTAAAATTCTTTTTATAATCGATGAATATTATTATTGATCTGATGATTTGTCTTTGTCAGCGTTAACTTCCTGACGATTATCATCTTGTTTTGTTTCCTGAGTGTTATCAGTATTGTCTTGTTTTATATTTTTTTTAGCCGGAGAGGTTTTTTCCTTTTCTTTGTTTTCATTTTTAGTAGAAGCCTCTTCTTTTTCCTGATTTTCAGTGTCTGCTACCTTAGTTGTTCTTTTCCTTGTTTTTTTCTCTTTTGGGTTGCTTTCTTGCCCACCTTCTTCTGCTTTATCTTTTTCTTTATCTGATTTCCTCTCGCTTAATCCTTCCTGGATGGCTTTAGTGGCATGTTCAATAATTAAGGCAATAGACTTGGAGGCATCATCATTAGCTGGAATGGGGAATGCAAGATCAGAAGGATCCGAATTGGTATCTACCATTCCGAATACCGGGATATTCAATATTTGAGCTTCGCGGAGTGCAATATGTTCATTACCCACGTCAACGATAAACATTGCAGAGGGAATTCTGTTCATATCAGCAATACTCCCAAAGTTTCTTTCAAGTTTTGCACGCTGACGTTCTATTTGTAAACGCTCTCGTTTTGATAAATTATCAAAGGAGCCGTCATTCATCATTTTGTCAATCGTGGTCATTTTTTTGATGGTTTTCCTGATGGTGGGAAAGTTGGTTAACATCCCACCTGGCCATCTTTCAGTAACATAAGGCATGTTTACTTCTTTGACTTTTTCTGCCACGATGTCTTTTGCTTGTTTCTTTGTGGCAACGAAGAGTATTTTCCTTCCTGAACGGGCAATCTGGCGAAGGGCATCACATGCTTCGTCAATTTTTGCTTGTGTTTTCTGGAGGTCAATAATATGAATTCCGTTACGCTCCATAAAAATATAAGGAGCCATATTGGGATTCCATTTTCTTTTTAGGTGGCCGAAATGCACACCAGCATCGAGTAATTCTTTAATTTCAATTCTTGGCATTTTTCTTTTTTTTAAAAGTTTACATTCTAATTAAAGCAATCATAAGGTAGTTCCTCTTGCTTAAAGGAAATCCTGATGATTTAGATACTAAACTGCTTTATATCAAAGTTTGTTCATTATATTTTTGAGCAATAATAAACATTATTTTGTCATATTTGAAAAAACGATCCACTGAGATCGCTTTTCACGGGATTAAAACCAATATTTATGACAAATTAAATCTGAACCAATTCTTTCTAACAAGTATCATGTAATGGATCATGCAGCAAAGATATCATCATGAGCCCCGTAGTATAATTGGAGTATGACTTTGCAACGCCGTTATTAACGCTTGCTAAACTGGAATTTCTTCCTTGCTTTTGGTTGTCCTGGTTTTTTCCGCTCAACCTGCCGTGGATCTCTTCTGAGGCAGTTGTTCACCTTTAGTGTGTTCCTGTATTCAGGGTCTTCTTTGACCAGAGCCCTGGAGATAGCCAGACGCAAGGCCTCAGCCTGACCATTCACGCCGCCACCGTCAACATTAACATGGATGTCATATTTATTTTCCAGGCCCAATAAAGTAAGAGGTTGTTCGATAATTTCCTGGTATTGGATGGCAGGGAAAAATTCCTTGTAATCTTTCTTGTTAACAGTGATATTTCCTTTGCCGGGGCGAAGGTAGGCGCGTGCTACAGCTTTTTTGCGTCGTCCTAACGCGTTTAGTATTTCCATAAGTTATTATTTGATTTCGTTGATATTAATTGTTTTTGGTTTCTGAGCTTCATGTCCATGTTCTGATCCAGTATATACATGCAGGTTTTTAAGTATTTTGTTTCCCAGTTTATTTCTGGGGATCATTCCTTTAACGGCCATGTGAATTAGTCTGGCAGGATCTTTTTCATAAATATCCTGTGGTGAATACTTTTTTTGTCCTCCAGGGTAACCTGAATAGGTTGTGTATTCCCTGTCTGTCCATTTGGCTCCTGTCAGGACAATCTTATCTGCATTTAAAACAATGACATTGTCTCCGCAATCTACATGAGGAGTAAAATTAACTTTGTTTTTCCCCCGTAATATTTTTGCGACGGCAGAGGCGAACCTGCCTAATTTTTGGTTTGTTGCATCAACAACCACCCACTCTTTGTTCACTGTCTCCTTGTTGGCCGAAACTGTTTTGTAACTTAATGTATCCACGAGATTCCCTTTTTGATTTAGTTAATTCTTCCTTTTTCTTATGAAAAATGGAACGCAAAAATAAAATTATTTTAATAAAAAAAAGAATATTTCATGGAATTATTTGATAATGAATTGGGATATAGAATTATTTTCAATACTGATAAGCAGGGTTTATTACTATTTATTAGATTCAGAGGCGATAGCGTTTTTTATCCGGCTTGTCTCCGGGAGTGATCTGCTTACTTTTAAAAATTTGGTTCTACCCTTAGGCAATGGTTGAATATTTAAATGATATAAGACATTGTTAAAATATTGTTGTAAATGTAGTTGAAATATTGTTTAAATATTGCGTTTTTTGATTGATGCAATATAGTTGCTCATTTTCATAGCCCGTTTTTTTGCATAATTTTGAAATCCGGAAACAAAAAAAATTCTTATGAACATACTCGATCATTATTTTTATAAAAAAGATGTGTTGGATGTAGCTCCGGCATTACTTGGATGTGATTTGGTGCGTCAATTTGATGATGGGCAGCAAATTAGATTGACAATCAACGAAGTTGAAGCATATCGGGGTGAGGAAGACCTGGCATGCCATGTATCTAAGGGCAGGACACCCAGGAATGAAGTCATGTATCATCAGGGCGGACTTATTTATGTTTATTTAATTTATGGCATGTATTGGATGTTTAATATTGTTACTGCAAAGATGGAGATCCCTCAGGCGGTTTTGATCAGGGGGGCTGGTCAGTTTAATGGACCTGGGAAATTAACCCGGCATTTGCTTATTGATAAATCTTTTTATGGAGAAGATATTTCCCAGTCTGACAGGTTATGGATTGAGAAGAAAGATATTCCGGCTACTATGGAAATTTTAACCAAGCCACGTGTGGGAATAGATTATGCCGGGGAGCAATGGAAAAATAAACCGTGGAGGTATATGCTGGCTCAGTATGGTCAGGCAGAACCCAGGAAAAAAAGCTCGTCAAGAAGTAAAAAAAGCAAATAATTGTAATCTGTCTTACCTGTTTTAAGGTGATGAAAGACCTGACCGCGCAATCCAAATCTGACCGGCCCTGTTTGTTGGTGGAGTTCTATTTTTCCTGTTATGATTTCTTTAATCTGATTACTAGTGTTAAAATACAAGGGTTCTCCTTGTGGTGAGTGGAATCGATGACTGTTCCAATAGCCGGCAGAAAGACTGTAAGTTGGTGTATGAACATGTATTTTGGATAGAATCCCGGTGCCGCCTCCCCGGAAAGGCATCTGACCACCTGTTGATAAAGGGAAATGATTTTCAAGGGTAATCTTTTTCTGTGCTTTTGTCATTAATTGAAATGAGATTCCGGGACTAATAATGCTTTCTGTTTTGACAGGATTATCGGAGCTATTGATTTGTCCGCCATAATGTTCTGTAATGGTTTGCAGAGGCAGAGATATTTGAAATCCATGTATCTTAAATAAATGGAATATTGATGAAGTACCGAAAATAAAATGTTCTTGCTCTGTGTCGCCCCATTCGATAAAATTTTTCCAGTCTATCCAGATATCGCTTTCAACCCAGTTTTTATTAATCAGGAATTGAACGCCATATTCTGTTTCGTCAAAGTAGTATCTGTCTTTTCTGTAAAGTGGCTCGATTAGTTGATGGTTTAATGATCCCTTCAAAGTTCCCATTTGTAGATTCATGCCTGGCAGCAGTTCATGGCGGATATGAAAAAGGGGCAGTACTTGGTTAAATGATGCCTCTCCTGAGAAATGTAATAAATGGATGCCTGCTGCCATGGTGGTTTTTGAGCTGACAGAATAAAGGAATTGAGGGCGCAGGCGTGAGCCGGTAAGTGTGTATCCTTTGTAATGGGGTTGAAAGTATTCATTGTTTTTGAAAAACAAGTTAGCTGGAATATGTAAGTATATTGATTCTGTGCGATGGGGAAGAGAATCTCGTTTATTGATGATCGCATCATCTCCAAATGCCTGGGTGTAAGCATGGAGCATTGTTGACAGCGCAATAAGACAACTGATTCTTTTGATTTTCATAAGTGCTCGTCAGAACTTAAATGAATAATTTTAAAATAAATTGTGTATGTTGTTTCTTTATTTATTTTTGATTTAAGACACCAATCACTTTATTGGGGGTCTAAACATGTTAAGTGTATGATGTATCGAAGCTCCCTTAGCGAAATGTATAGCACGTTAATTTACACTTTTATTACACAAATCTACATTTTTTTTTATAGCTGGCAGCACTTTTTTGATGGAGTCAAATCTTAAAATGGTATTTTTGCTTGTTGAAGGTTGTTTATATTATTTGAATGAGAGAGACAAAAGAGCTGGCTAATGCTTTTAAAAGTAAAGGAGCTTGTTTAAAGTAAATATTATGTTAAGAATAGAGTCTCCCGTAATATTACCTGTATTATTCCCTGGATTGATATGGAAAATACCTGTTGATGGCAGAAAAGAGGTTGTTCTGTCCTTTGATGACGGCCCTACTTTAGAATTAACCCCCTGGATATTGGATGTTTTGGATAAACATAAGGTGAAGGCTACTTTTTTTTGTGTCGGAGAAAACGTGATAAAACAGCCGGATCTGTATCAGCAGATCATTGATGAGGGGCATCAGGTGGGGAATCATACCTTTCATCATCTAAAAGGGTGGACCACACCTAACCAGGGATATTATGAGGACATTCAAAAAGCTGATGATTTAATCGGTTCCTCTTTATTCAGGCCTCCGCATGGAAGAATAAAACCTTCACAAATTGCTCGTATTAAGAAAAATTTTAAAATAGTGATGTGGGATGTGTTAACGCGAGATTTTGATCAATCTATTGAACCCTGGCAATGCATGGAAAATGTAAGAAAATTCACACAGCCAGGTTCTATTATTGTTTTTCATGATTCTTTAAAAGCAGAAAAGAACTTACGTCATACACTACCTAAAGCAATTAATTATCTTAAGGAAGAAGGTTACTCGTTTCGTTTGATTGAAGGGATTGATGCTGGTTGAAAATCCGAATGGCATGATCGGCCATTGAATGTATTGGAATATCTTGCATACATCGGAAATGTTTTTTAGGACATTTTTGATACCCTATTTTTGAACAAGGCCGGCATTGCAGGCCTTCAACTTGATAGATTTTTGAGGATGGATTGGGTAAATATGGGTACATACCAAAAGCCGGTATGGTGTTGCCCCAGATGGATAAGATCACTTTTTTGAAGGCTGAGGCAATGTGCATTAGACCTGTATCATGCGCTATAACAAGGGTGGATTGCTGAACGGCAGAAGCTGATTGCATGATAGAAAGTTTCCCGCAAAGATTGTATGTTTTTGATCCACAGTTGATCCTGATCTTTTCTCCTTTTTTAAAATCATCGGGGCCTCCCAGAAGTAATACGGGTAAGTTAATGCGGTTAATCAGTTGTGTGATTTTTTTGTCTGGCATTTGTTTGGTGAAATGTCCGGCTCCAATGACAAATGAAATGAATCCGTGGTGAAAGAGAGGGGGCAGTTGTCGGGGATCGAACCGTGAATTATCCGGGATAAAGAAATCAAGACCTTTCTGGTCATTTTTAATGTGAAATTCATGTAGGGTGGACATGTACCTGTTGACAATATGCTGCTCAGGTAATTTATTAATCTTAAAATGAACCATCAACCATTTTTGCCAGTTTAATTTGTTGAAGCTGAATGTTTTTATTTTTAATTTATGCCTGATGATTAATGAGCGCAGGTTATGGTGCAAGTCAATGATATAATCAAAAGATTCTTTTTTTAGCTGTGGAATAATATCAGAAAGTGATTTGTCCAGGAGATGGATTTTATCAATGTAGGGATTATCCGCCAGGAGTGGGGCAAAAGATTTTTTTGTTAAGTAGTGAAGCTCTGCTCCGGCAAATTGCTCTTTTAAATTTCTGATAACAGGAGTTGTCAGGACAATATCCCCAATTGAGCTGAACCGGATAATTAAAAATTTAGTCACTTTTGTTGTTTGTTTTAGGAATATATCCGTAAATCCTTATTACGGGCTATTGTCATTATGTTTGAATGGCAAATGAATCCATGGCATAGTAATGGTCTTATTGGTAACATGGGTATATTTTTGTTACTGGTCATATGCACAAAGGACACTATTAATTTTTGTCTTTAAACAGGTACAGAAAACCGGAATATTTCTTTCCGTCATAATTGACGGCTGGTTGTTGTTCCCACCCGGAGGCCTTAATGTAGTAGTAATAGATTCCTGGTTGAGCAATTCGGTTGCTTTCCCTTATTTTTCCATCCCAGCCTTCCCATGAGTTAATATCTCCATTGAATTCGTAAACAAGGTTGCCTGAGGCATTATAAATTAAGATTTCAAAATATTTAAGGGAGTTAAAGTTTTCTTTCTTGATTTTGAAGTAATCATTAATCCCATCTCCATTCGGGGAGAAAACATTAGGTAATTCCTGTATTTCACTCGGAACAACTTCGATCATTTCTTCCCCGCGCAAAGTATCTGTACAATTCTCACTACTAATAGCAATGAGTTCGATACTATATTTATCAGGTATCAGGTAAATATGGGAAGAGTCATGAGGGTCTTGTCCGGTATATCCGATATCCTCTTCAAAGTTTTTTACCTGGTAATCGTCACCCATGAAAAAAGTGGTCCGGGCTGCATTGATTGATTCATCAATAAAAATCGTTCGCAAGGGTGAGCTCCCGGATGATAATGCATCTACAGGTGCTTCTTCATAAGCTTTGTTTTCATCGTCTTTACTCTCTTTATAAAAGGCACTAAATTTTGCTTCAGGAATGATCGATTCACATAGCACCGAGTCCCTGCTTTTATTGCCGTAATTATCTTTTGCACTGACAATAAAATAATGATCTTTGGAAGGCAGGTTGTCGCGAAGAATAACAGTGGGACGGCTACTAAATTTTAATGGTTCAATGTTTGAAGGGTTCTCTTTTTCACGTTTAAACCAGGAGTAAGTGGTTTTATTGTCTAAAACAATGGATGTATCTTCATAATGGTCAAAAAATATAAACTGATTGGCTTCTTTCGTTGAGCCCAACTCTATTTTTGAGCAGGGATGCCGGTGTGGGTATAGCTTGCCTGTGGAATCTTTAAAATCATCACCTATGTAGATATGATGATAATCATTGAAAACCCATGCATGAAAGGATGTGTCTGGTTGTGTGCCCGATATGTTTATTTTGTAACCACCCGAAGCCAGATCCGAAATGGATGATGTTCGTATATTCGTGTCATTTTGTATGGGAATTGAAAAATCACCCGTTAAAGAATCATATTTAAACCACTCGAAATTATGATTGTTGGTATCAAACGGGTGACGGGCTGTTAACTGCCCTTTTGTTGTATCGCTTTTATCCGGGTGAATATGAAAAATAAATATAGAATCTGGTTTGATAATGGAGGCACGGTTATAAAATATGGTGTCCTCGATAATGGAAAAATATACAATGGTTTCAAGATCATTGTCAAAATAATTATTGTCTCTTAAGGACCATGTGCTGTCTTTTGTCCGGACGGAGTCTGTAATGACCCGGTAGCCAGGCGCCGTAAGGCTGTCAAAATGTATAGAATCGTTAAAGAAATAAACTGTATCAGCGTAATTAGTGTCTGTTATCAGGGTGGTGTCAATGAAATAGGATGCGGCGATGGCATCATCAGCCTCAACAGAATAAATTTGTGAATGAGCCTGATGAGGTGTCAACATATAACAAAAAAGAAGTGCAATTAAATATCTCATTAGGAACCTTTTCTCTAACCAACTATATAAACGGCAAAAATATAATAAATTATTGTTGTTTAAACATTTTTATCTTCTATTATTTTATTAAGCAAAGAAAATGAATAGTGGTTGGGCTATATTGTTCATTGAACATTTATTAATCAATTTATGTGAATCCTAACATATCTAAAAATCAGTTAATTAATGGGATGTTTGAAAACTCTTTTAATGATTATTCCATTTCCCTTTAACAAATCATTATTTTTGAAGTAAAAAGCAAAAAAACGTGGCTGAATACTTAACACAACTAAACGATGCACAACAAAAAGCTGTTGTGGATACCGAAGGGCCTTCTGTGGTTATCGCAGGAGCCGGAAGTGGTAAAACCCGTGTACTGACTTATCGTATTGCTCATCTCTTAAATAAAGGTGTATCACCTTTTAAAATCCTTGCTCTTACTTTTACAAACAAAGCAGCTAAAGAGATGAAAGAACGTATTGCTGCTATTGTTGGTGATGCAAAAGCAAAGGATATCTGGATGGGAACCTTCCACTCTGTTTTTTCCCGGATATTGAGGCGTGAAGCTGAGTGCCTCGGATACACCAAAAATTTCACGATTTACGATACGGTCGATTCTAAAAACCAGATTAAAGCGATTATCAAAGAATTACACCTTGATGATAAGACTTATAAACCGAACCAGGTTTTTGGACGGATATCTTTCGCGAAAAACAGTTTAATTACTGCCCAGGCATATTATGGGAATAATCAGCTAATTGCTGCCGATAATGCTTCAAAGAGACCACGGATAGCTGATATTTATAAGCTTTATGCGCAGCGATGTAAAAAGGCAGATGCCATGGACTTTGATGATCTGCTTTTGAATACCAATATCCTTTTCCGTGATTATCCGGATCTTTTGGAAAAATATCAGGGATACTTTAAATATATTTTGGTGGATGAGTACCAGGATACCAATTATGCACAATACTTGATCGTTAAGAAGCTGGCGGCACAGTTTAATAATGTTTGCGTTGTTGGTGATGATGCCCAAAGCATTTACTCCTTTCGTGGAGCAATGGTGGAAAACATATTGAATTTTAAGCGGGATTATCCTGAATGCAAAATGCACAAACTGGAACAGAATTATCGTTCTACAAAAGTTATTGTGAATGCTGCCAATAGTGTTATTAAAAAGAATGATAAACAGATAGAGAAACATCTCTTTTCAGATAATGATAAAGGAGATAAGATTCGTGTCCTGCATAACAGGACTGATAATCAGGAGGGGTTTACTGTTGCAGCATTGATTAATAATAAAATAGATCGTGGCGGAGCATATAAAGAGCATGCCATTTTATACCGGACCAATGCTCAGTCAAGAATTTTTGAGGAAGTTTTCCGAAATCAACAAATCCCATATCGGATCTATGGAAGCCTTTCTTTTTATCAGCGTAAAGAAATTAAAGATGTTCTTGCTTATTTTCGTCTGATTATTAATAAAAAAGATGAAGAAGCAATAAAAAGAATCATCAATTATCCTGCCCGGGGAATAGGTGCAACGACTCTGAATAAATTGATGAACTATTCAAATGACAAGATGGTGCCTGTTTGGGATGTATTGACGCATCCTGATCAGCATCCGCTTGGTTTAAATGGAGGGACTTTAAATAAGTTAAAGGGGTTTGTTGATTTGATCCGGGTACTTACTGAAAAAGCTCAGCATACCGATGTCTATGAAATAGCTTCTTTTGTGATCAACCAAACAGGGATTATTAAAGAACTGGATTATAAAGAGAATCCTGAGAATCTTCAGCGTTACGAAAATGTGCAGGAGTTGTTGAGTAGCATCAGTGAATTTGCCGAGAATCATCGGGAAGAGGGACAAATTTTGTCACTGGATGCTTATATGGAGAATGTTGCTTTGCTGACCGGAGAGGAGAACAATGATGAAGAGGATGATGACCGCGTCTCGATGATGACGATCCATTCAGCCAAAGGACTCGAATTTGATCATATTTATGTTGTGGGTGTAGAAGAAAATCTTTTTCCTTCATCAATGACTACTTTTTCTGAAAAAGACCTGGAAGAAGAAAGACGTTTATTTTATGTTGCACTCACGAGGGCCAGAAAATCTATCACCATTTCTTATGCTATTGAGCGGTTTAAATGGGGAAATACAACATCGGTTACGCCAAGTCGTTTTATTAAAGATATTGATCCTGATTACCTTATTTTGCCTGAGGAGCTTTTTGATGAGCATGTTGGTATGGTTAAAAAAGAAGTGAATACCATGACCAGTGGGTTGGCTAAACAGGCGATGGGGGCTAAACAAAATAAAGGACAAGCATATCTTGATGGCGTAAAACCTAAAATGACACCTCCTGCGAATTCAGATGAGGAGTTTGTTCCCGATGACCCGGAGAAGATACAATCCGGCATGGATGTTAAGCATAAGCGTTTTGGCAGCGGGAAAGTGTTGAATATTGAAGGTAAAATGCCAAATAGAAAAGCGACTGTTTTTTTTAAGGAACATGGGCAAAAGCAGTTATTATTGAAATTTGCTAAATTAAAAATTATACAAAACAATTAATTAATAGTGTCTTTTTTTAATGCTTCTTTGATAAATGCATTGAAAATGTTAACTTTGCAAAATAGTCTTTGTAATAATAAATACCTTCTTATTGGATGAAGTTCCAGGCAGTTATTGTAAATTGATAAATGCTTTGATTTTCAAGTAAATGTAACAAGTAAAAGCAAACATTTTTTGTGCGCTGAATAAATAAGTGGGCTATAAGTGTTATTGGTTACTTTCTTTATTTTTATTAGTTCACATCATATTATTTTAATTTTTTTCAGATGATTTATGAATATAATACCCAGCGTAAGGGTTTAGTTTTGCCTGAATACGGGCGTAATGTTCAGAAAATGGTTCTTCACGCGATGTCTCTCGAAGATCGTGAAGAACGCAACCGTTGTGCACAATCAATTGTGCAGGTTATGGCTAATATTAATCCTAATTTCCGGGATAATCCCGAGTATAAAAGGAAATTGTGGGATCATCTTGCTATTATCTCAGACTTTAAGCTTGATGTCGATTATCCTTATGAAATCCCGACACCTGATATTCTTTATAGTAAACCAAATCAGGTTGGTTATTGCCAGAATAGAATAAGGTATAAGCATTATGGACGCACTGTTGAATTGATGATTAAAAAGGCCATTGAAATGCAAAACCCGGAAGAAAAAGAGATTCTGGTTAATCTTATTGCCAATCATATGAAAAGGCTTTATTTAACCTGGAATAATGATTCTATGGTGAATGATGATGTCATTTTTTCGGATTTGGAAGAATTATCCGGGGGTAAGTTAAATGTTGACAGAAACATGAAACTCTCGGATGCTAAAAATCTAAAGACCAATACCAATCCGGCCAATACAAAGCGTAAACAGAAATCAGGTAATAACAACTACCGGAAAAGATAGTTCGTATGTCTGCATTTGAAGTTCAGGGAGGAAAACAACTTTCCGGCGAGATTCAAACACAGGGAGCCAAAAATGAGGCGCTGCAGATATTATGTGCGGTCCTTTTGACTTCAGAGCCGGTTATTGTCCGCAATCTCCCGGCAATTATTGATATTAACAGTCTTATTTCTTTGCTTCATCAACTGGGCGTTAATATTACCCGGCACGATCATCATCATTATACATTTCAAGCCAGTAGTATAGATATCGAATATCTGCGGACATCTGATTTTCGTGACAGAGCAGGAGCCTTGCGGGGGTCGGTGATGTTGATTGGCCCATTGCTCGCGAGGTTTGGCATGGCATATATGCCAAAACCGGGAGGAGATAAAATTGGACGAAGACGATTAGATACGCATTTCGAAGGTTTTCAAAAACTCGGTGCAAACTTGGCTCATGATGAAAAGAACCGGCTTTATAAATTTGAAGCGCATAGGTTAAAAGGCTGTTATATGCATCTGGAAGAAGCTTCTGTTACTGGCACCGCCAATATTATCATGGCAGCGGTATTGGCAGAAGGCCAAACAGTGATCTATAATGCAGCGTGTGAACCCTATGTGCAGCAACTTTGCAGAATGTTGAATAAGATGGGGGCTCAGATCGAAGGGGTTGGCTCTAATCTTCTTACGATTAAAGGAGTTAACGAATTATCGGGATGTGATCATCATATTTTACCAGATATGATTGAAGTTGGTAGTTTTATTGGCATGGCAGCTATGACACGCTCTTCGATAACGATAAAAAATGTTTCTTATGAAAATCTGGGAATCATCCCTGATTCTTTCAGACGTTTAGGCATAGAGCTATATCGAAAAGATGACGATATTATTATCGCTCAGCAAGATCATTATCGAATAGAGACTTTCATGGATGGTTCTATTATGGTCATTGCTGATGCAATATGGCCGGGGTTAACTCCTGATTTGTTAAGTGTTTTTCTTGTTGTTGCCACCCAGGCAAAGGGTAGCGTGTTGATTCACCAAAAGATGTTTGAAAGCCGTTTATTTTTTGTCGATAAGTTGATTGATATGGGAGCACAGATTATCTTGTGTGATCCGCACCGGGCAACAGTAATCGGATTAAATCATGAGATCCAATTGCAGCCAACGGTTATGACTTCTCCGGATATAAGGGCTGGTGTGGCCTTACTCATTGCTGCCTTGTCAGCTGATGGTACTAGTGTTATTCATAATGTAGATCAGATCGATCGTGGCTATGAACGGATTGATGAGCGGTTAACGCTTCTGGGTGCTTCTGTTAAAAGGATAGATTAGTGGTTTGCCTTGGACTTATCATATAATGAAGCCATTTATTTATTCATTTTTGAGTGCTTCCGCACCACTGACAATTTCTGATATTTCTTTTGTAATAGCTGCCTGTCGAGCCTTATTGTATTGGAGGGTCAGGTCTTGTACAATATCTGTTGCATTATCTGTGGCCTGGTGCATTGCTGTCATACGGGCGCCATGTTCTGCTGCCTGTGATTCCAGTAAGGCTTTGTAAAATTGTATTTTCAGTGATTCGGGAATAATGGTTTTTAATATGTTTTCTTTTGATGGTTCAAAAATGTAATCAAATTCGAAACAGTCATTATCATTTTTTTCGGTTGATTCCATCATTTCCCTATGTTTTTGTCCAAGGGGCAGAAAAGTTTCGCTGGTTAAGATGTAAACAGCTGCATTTTTAAAGTGATTGTAAACCAACTCAATCCTGTCATAATCTTTTTTAACAAAATATTCCATTAAGTATTTTGCTATGGGCTTCACATCGTCAAAAGACAGGTGGTCAAGGAGCTCATTTTCTTCGCCAATGATCCGGTAGCCATGATTATTAAGATATTCCCAGGCTTTTTTACCGATAGGCAGAAAATCAAGATTATTATCTTCAAGAATATCTTCGTATGTATAATGAGCTAATTCTATTGTTTTTTTGATGACAGCAGCATTGAATGCACCGCACAACCCTTTATTAGATGTAATAGGAATGATTAGTACCTTATAGGGGTCACGTTTTTCTGCATAGATATTTTCCTCAATATCTATGTTAGCATTAACACCCTGTAATATTGAAGTTAATTTTTCCGCGTAAGGGCGCAGGCGATCTAATGCACCTGTTGCTCTTTTTAATTTGGCTGCAGAAACCATTTTCATGGCACTGGTTATTTGCCGTGTTGATTTAACGGATGCGATGCGTGTTCTGATTTCCTTAAGATTGGCCATCTATCCTTATTTTTGTTGACTCCTGTTTAATCTTCATGCTTATATTTCAGTGCTATCTCAGCGGCTGTATCTTCCAGCACTTTGGTAATCTCGTCATTAATCTCACCCTTTTTCAAAGTTTCAAGAACCTGATTGTACTTGGTTTCGATAAATTCGAGAAATGATTCTTCAAATTCTTTTACTTTATTAATAGGCACTTCTTTGAGTAAACCCTTGGTTCCACAATATATAATAGCCACTTGTTTTTCTACAGGCATTGGGGTGTATTGATCTTGTTTTAATAATTGAACGTTCTTTGCCCCTTTATCAATAATTGCTTTGGTGGAATCATCCAGGTCTGAGCCGAATTTGGAGAAAGCTTCTAATTCACGATATTGAGCCTGGTCTAATTTAAGTGTACCGGCGATTTTTTTCATGGATTTGATCTGGGCACTTCCACCAACTCTTGAAACAGAAATACCAACATTAATTGCTGGACGAATTCCGGAGTTAAAAAGGTTGGATTCCAGGAATATTTGACCGTCAGTAATGGAGATAACATTGGTTGGGATATAAGCCGAAACGTCACCTGCTTGGGTCTCGATAATGGGGAGGGCTGTTAATGATCCACCCCCTTTCATTTTTCCTTTTAGTGGAGCAGGAAGATCGTTAATATTTGCAGCAACCTCGTCAGCTTCAATGATTTTTGCTGCTCTTTCAAGCAACCTTGAATGGAGGTAAAAGACATCCCCGGGGTATGCCTCACGTCCTGGTGGTCTTTTGAGAAGGAGTGATACTTCCCTGTAAGCAACAGCCTGTTTGGAGAGGTCATCATAAATAATAAGAGCATGCCTTCCGGTATCTCTAAAAAATTCACCAATAGATGCGCCTGCATAAGGAGCATAAAATTGTATTGCAGCCGGGTCTGAAGCAGTAGCTGAAACAATGCAGGTGTAACTCATGGCCCCGTGTTGCTCCAGTGTACGAGCAATATTTCTAACAGTTGAGCCCTTTTGACCAACGGCGACATATATGCAATAAACAGGTTCACCTTTATCGTAGAACTCTTTTTGGTTGATGATTGTATCAATGGCGATTGCTGTTTTACCTGTTTGTCTGTCGCCGATAATTAATTCCCTTTGTCCCCGTCCGATGGGAATCATTGAGTCAATGGCTTTGATCCCGGTTTGAAGGGGTTCTTTAACTGGTTGCCTGAAAATAACCTGGGGAGCCTTACGATCCATAGGGAGATCAAACAATTCACCTTCGATGGGGCCTTTATTGTCAATTGGTTCACCGAGCGTATTAACGATACGACCCATCATGCCTTCGCCAACTGGTAAAGATGCAATCTGGCCTGTTCTCTTAACCGTATCACCTTCATTAATACTTCCTGTTCCACCTAAAAGGACAGCCCCAACATGGTTTTCTTCCAGGTTAAGAACAATTCCTTTGGTTCCATCCTCGAATTCGATTAACTCATTTGCTTGTACATTGTTAAGTCCATGGATGACAGCAATACCATCTCCAACCTGTAATACAGAGCCTACTTCTTCAATGTTGGTCTCCGTCTGGTATCCTTCAAGTTGAGTCTTAAGTATTTCCGAAATCTCAGCAGGGTTAATTCCAGCCATAGTATCTTTTAATTAGATGTTGTTGAATGAAGTAATTCTTTTTTAATGTTTGCCAGTTTTCTTTTGATACTGGCGTCATATTGTTGATTATTAATTTTCAACACAAAGCCGCCCAGCAATGATTGATCAATATTCCCTTCTATTTCAATCTTTGCATCCATCGATTTTGAAAGCTTTTGGTTAATTTGCTCAAAAAGATCCGTGCCCATGGGCGAAGTTGTTGTAATAGTGGCTTTTTTAATATTATGTTCTTCGCGGAATAAATCAGTAAAGCTTAAAAGGGCCAATGTGATATACCCCCCGCGTTTATTTTTAATCATTAGGCAAAATAAGTTAACAAGATCTTCATTGATTTGTTTGTCGAAAACTTTTTTAATGGTTTGAATTTTTTGTTTGTCTTTTATGACAGGACTATTGAGAAAAGATTGCAACTCCTTAGAAGTTTTGACAACCTTATAAATAGCTGTCACATCTTCATAAAGCTTGTTTAGTGTATTTCGTTCCTTACCAAGAAGATAAAGAGCTTTTGCGTATCTGACTCCTATTCTGCTATCTTCCATATAAAAATATCTTAATTGATATTAAGTTCATCCAGCGTTTTTTTGATGTAATCCCTTTGAGCCTCATCGTTTTTGAGATTATTACTAATGACTTTTTCAGCTATATTAACGGATAATTCAACGATCTGAGTTTTCATCTCTTCTATGGCTGCCAGTTTTTCATTATTGATGGTCCGGCGGGCATCATCAATAATGGACTGGGTTTCTTTGGTAGCTTCATCCCGGGCATCATTGACTATTTTTTCTTTAATCTCCCTGCCTTCGTTAATGATATTGTTTCGCTCAATTTTAGCTTGTTCAAGAATTTTCTCGTTATCAGCCTTCACTTTGCTCATTTCTTCTTTTGCATGTTTGGCTGATTGAAGTGAGTTTTCAATAGTGTTTTCTCTTTGCTCAATTGCCTTCAGGATGGGTTTCCATGCCAGTTTTTTGAGAATGAAAAGTACAATTCCAAACGAAATGATCATCCAGATGACTAATCCAAATTCAGGAGTAATTAAATCCATAGTAAATCAGTTGAGAAAATGTTTAAAAAAAAGGATTGCGCAGCCAACCGCTGCGCGGTATCCTTTAAGATAATACTGCCAACAGGCATACAACAACAGCGAAAAGCGATACCCCTTCAATCAGGGCAGCAGAGATAATCATCCCTGTACGGATGTCTCCGGCAGCTTCCGGCTGACGTGCCATGCTTTCCATTGCACTGCCACCAATGCGGCCAATTCCGATTGCTGCAGCAATAGCTGTGATGCTGGCTCCAATCGCACCACCTAATTTGCTAAGTGCTGCGGCTTGTAATAAAACTAATAATGAAATCATAATATATCTGTATTTAGTGATTAAACATTAATCATGATGTTCTTCTGTTGCCATGCCAAAATAGAGTGCGGACAACATTGTAAAAACATAAGCCTGGATAAGGGCAACCAATAGTTCTAAAAAGGTCATGAATATGGTAAAAGGGATAATTACTATACTTGACCCGTAGCCTGCCACAGGCTGCATTTCCCCGAAAATAAATATCATTGCAAATAAGGACAATACTATAATGTGTCCTGCTGTTATATTTGCAAATAACCTGATCATTAAGGTTATTGGTTTAATAAATAACCCAAGAAATTCTATTGTAGGTATAATTGGTATAGGGAATTTGAGCCACCATGGTACCCCGGGTGTGTTAAAAGTATGTTGCCAGTAGTTCTTGTTCCCATTAATGGTTGTAATGACAAAGGTAAAGCCTGCCAAGGTTAATGTGACCGAAATATCTCCCGTTAAATTTGCACCACCGGGAGGAAAAGGAACTAATCCCAGCATATTGTTGATCCAGATAAAAAAGAAGAGTGTCAGCAAATATGGCATAAACCGCTTGTATTTGTGATCTCCAATGAATGGTTTGGCAATCTCATCACGCACAAATAAAATAAAGAGTTCAAAAAATGATTGTTTCCCTTTTGGAACAGCTAAAGGGTTCCCTTTGTAACGATTGGCAATGGAAATGAATAGCCACAACATCAGGAGAATACTAAAAAATGCTGTTGCTACATCCTTGGTGAAAGAGACATCAATGGGTTTATATATTTCTCCGTTAGGCAGGTGTTCGATGATTTTTCCTGAATATTCCCCGTGATGAGGTAATTCAAAATCCCTGTATGAATGACCATGTTGTAATTTTGATGAGAGGAAAATATGAAATCCACTATGCTTGCTGTATAATATTACAGGCAGGGGAATACTGATGTCTTTACCATTTATGGTAATTATATGCCATTCATGAGCATCTTTTATATGATGAAAGATAAATGACCTGGGGTTGAATTGGTCTTCGGATTTTTTTGGGTGGCTTACTTCATGTGCTTCCGGAGCGTGATCCGGATCTGACAAGGTGTCTGGAGTTGTTGATGATGTGGCCTGAAAAGAATGAATGAAAAGCAAATTTAGTAGAATCATCCCGGGTATCCTGCATGAAATCATCTTTCGCATCATCATCTTTTTTTGAATCATCTACAAAACTAAAAAAATTAACGAATTGTTTGTCCTTTTTTTATATAAAATAAAACAGAACGTATCTCAATAAAAGAGAAAATCAGGTATAAAATGCCAAAAACAGCGACAAATGGCAAAAGAGGCTCTTTTGTTTGGAGCATATATAGCGTCAAAAGCCCGAGGTATATAAACATTTTGCCAACAATAGAGAACATAAAATAATAATTAAAGGTTTTATTGTCTTTTTCTGCCGCTTTTAATAGCATGTAATGCACAATCCAGGTAATGATTAAAATAATTAAGAGCATAAAGGGAAACACAGGTTGATACATGTCCTCCCACATGTTAAATGCAATGACGCCCAGTAAAATTAAAACAGCACTAATGATTAAGGTTTGTCCTATAAAATATTTAAACGCATTTTGTTTCATGAGGGTTGCATTAATCAGCTTAAAATTTTAAAAAATCACGAATGCTAATAAATAATGAGAGGAATACTGCTGCCAGGGACAAAACCACTGTGAACAGGGGAAATTCTCTGTCCAGCATCGCGTCTAATTTTTGTCCGCCCCAGACACCCAGAAGAATTGTTGCGATCATTTGAAAAGCGATACCTGAATATTTGACATAATCAGATAGCTCTTGCTTTTTTTTCTTCTCTTTCTGTTCTTTTTTCTGATTCTTGTGCTCCGGCATTTTCGAAACTCCTGCTATCCATTGAGCATTGGCCTGTAAAGACTGATCCGGGCTCAACAGATAATTTTTTGATTTGCATATCACCGTAAACTTTGGCGGTTGATTTGAGTTGTAGTAATTCGGATGTTTCTATTTTACCTTCCAGCTTTCCCGAAATATCCCCGTTTTTACAGCTGACTTCCCCGTTTACAGACCCACTTTCACCAATGACTAATTTACCGGAAGTTTTAATGTTTCCTTTGAGAGAACCATCAATACGGATGTCCGATTGAGAGTTGATATTGCCCTCAATGTGTGTTCCAATGCTAATTAAGTTGATGCCATTGGTGTCTGTTTCGTTGTTGTTTTTTGCCATAGTTCAAATAAATTTCTGCTATGTTGAATAATTAACAAATATAGCCAAAAAATATCTTTTGGCAGGAACTGATACGAATAAAATAACCCAAATTGAGAGATTCTTATCAGGAATTACTTAAACAGCCTGCCTCGATTTTTTTAGGGGACTTCGAAGATGTAAGGCTTTCGCTTTACTCATACCATTCAACTTAGAATATATAATCAGGAGTTATATCCCCATTTAAGGTATATTGACCCCCAGGTAAATCCGCCACCAAATGCGGATAATATAATGTTGTCTCCTTTATTGAGTTCTTTCTCCCATTCCCACAGACAAAGAGGAATAGTCGCAGCAGTTGTGTTACCGTAACGCTGAATATTAATCATGACCTTCTCTTTTGCCAGTCCCATTCTTTTTGCAGTAGCTTCAATGATGCGGATATTGGCTTGATGAGGAACCAAATATTTCAGGTTTTCGGCACTTAAATTATTACGTTCCATAATTTCAACGGAAGTGTCTGCCATTTTGGTTGTGGCAAAACGGAAAACAGGTTGTCCTTCCTGGTAGATGAAATGTTCTTTGGCATCAATGGTTTCGTATGAGGCTGGGTTTAATGAACCACCGGCCTTTTGGTGAAGATACTCTCTGCCAGAGCCATCAACACCGAAAATATGGTCAATAATACCTATATTATCTTCTTCGGTGGGTTCCAGCAGAACAACACCGGCGCCATCTCCAAAAATGGGGCAAGTTGAACGGTCTGTATAATCAACAATAGAAGACATTTTATCGGCTCCAATTACTAAAACTTTTTTATATCTTCCGCATTGCACAAATTGTGCGGCATTTATCAAAGCATAAACAAAGCCGGAGCATGCAGCGTTCAGGTCAAAGCTAAAAGCATTTGTTATTCCTGTTTTATCACTGATGATATTTGCGGTAGCAGGAAAATGCATATCTGCTGTAACAGTTGCACAGATCACTAAATCGATCTCGGAGGGAGCAATATTTTTTTTCTTTAGTAATTTATTTACAGCAGGAGCAGCCAAATCAGATGTGGCTTTATTTTTTTCTTTTAATATCCTGCGTTCTTTAATGCCAATGCGTTGCATAATCCATTCGTCACTGGTATCTACCATGCGGCTTAATTCCTCATTTGTCAGGATATAATCCGGGACATATCCCTCAACGCCTGTAATGACAGCTCTTTTCATCTTTTCATCTTTTAATTTTTAATGGTCATGACCGGTCCCCGCCAGAGGCGGAATGGAGCTTGTCATGATTCTCAAAACCAGTTTCACGGCATATTATAAATCCAGAAATGCTCATCAAAATGTGTGTTTATTTCATGGATGTTATACCTGGCATGGATTATTTTGTGGTTGATATTTGAAAAAATTAGTTAAAAGCTTTTCTTATTTTTTCTGCAAGGTTAGCTTCTGCTACTTCTTTTGTCAATAAGATCATATTTTTAATGGCAATACCATTTGATATCCCATGACCTATAATAACACTTTTATTGACCCCTAAGACGGGTGTTCCGCCATAGTTTTCAAAATTAAAACGTTCAATAAAGTCATCAGATTTTTTACGTCTTTTGATCAAGGCATAAAAGGCTTCTGCTTGTTTAAGAACAATATTTCCGACAAATCCGTCACATACAATTACATCTGCTTTATCTGGTGCAAATATGTCATCTCCTTCTACATTCCCGGTAAAGCGAAAATCTTTTGTCCCTTTCATTAGCTGAAAAGTGTTTTTAGTGAGCAAATTTCCTTTTTCTTCCTCTGAGCCAATATTTAGTAGTCCAACATCTGGATTTTCTATGTTATGAACATCCCGTGCATATAGTGAGCCAAGAATGGCCCATTGGTAAAGGACATCCGGTTTACAATCCGGATTAATACCAACGTCCAGAAGAATTTTGGGTGGGCCTGTCTCCTGAGGGATTGTTGCAGTTATAACGGGACGGATGATGCCCGGGATCGATTTGATCGAATACATAGCACCTATAAGCATAGCGCCTGTGTTGCCTGCACTGGCGAAACCATCAATCTCCCCCTTTTCCAACAAATTAAATCCTATGCTAATACTAGACCGGGGTTTATTTGACATGGCTTTAACAGGATTCTCGCCCATCTCAATAATATCTTCGGTATGAATAATATTGATGCGGGGAAGCGATTGGTTAAGAAGAGGGGTGATCTTATTTTCATCGCCAATTAATGACAGGCTAACATCCTGGGGCAGGGCGTTAAGTGCCAATAAAGCTCCTTCTATTGTGCTTTTGGGGGCATGATCGCCGCCCATTACATCTATGCCAATATTCATAAGGCAGTTATTCCTTAATGAATTGCTTAATTAAATAGCCATATTTTTCTCAATAGCAAGCCTGCCTTTGTAGTGGCCACACTCGGGGCAAACCCTGTGCAATTCAACTGTGGCGTTACAATTTTGACATGTTGTAAGAGCAGGCGCAGTTGCTTTTATGTGTGTCCGCCTTTTATGTTTTCTTTGTTTTGATGTTTTTCTTTTTGGATGTGCCATTTTAGTTATTATTAGTGTTATTAAATAATCTTTTTAATTGATTCCATCTGGGGTCAGATTCTTCTTTCTTTTGATGTTCATTTAATTTCCGGAGCGTTTCCTGGTTACAATCTTTTTGATGTGGGTGAACTTTTTTATAAGGAAGAGCCAGATGAATAAAGTCATAAATATGAGGAGACAGGTCAAAATGGTTGGTCTCCGGTGGAATCATGATGATGTCATCTTCATCAAGGGTTCCTTCCTGGCTGTATTTGACAATAAATTGATTATTCGATTTAATAGCCAGGTTAAAAAACTCAAGACACCTGTCACAAAACGTCTCAACTGTACCTTCGATTAGAACTTCAAAAGAATAAAAGTTATTGTTTTTAACAACTTTTATTTCTAGTGATAAATCACCCTTTTGAATTTCTGATTCTGGAAATTGTTCAAAGAACTTGTTGTCAATTTTGTGATAATAAATATGCTCTCCAAGGCCAAGGCCTTGTATTGGAATTATATTTTCGACCATTTTATTCAAAGCCATTCCCCCTCAAAATTGAGGACACAAATTTAAGATAAAAATAAAAAAACAACAATTATTTATAGATATTTCATTTTTAAGCGAATATTTCTCTCAATACATCAACTGATTTAAAGTGTTTAATCCCTTCAAGATGGGTCTTATAATAAAGAAGCATGTTATCCAGAAAATTTTCACGTGTTTTTTTATGGTAATAGGTACTTGTAATGTGAAACCCATTTTCAAGAATATCATTAAGTAACTGGGACTCTTTAAGTCCCATCGATTCATTTGGTGACATTTTTTTTTCAAACAGGCCTGAATAAAGGTTGAAGTATCCCGGAGTTTCTTTTTTATCTTTTTGAGAAAGCAGTGGAGTAAAACCCAGGTAACGGGTCAGTAGCGTGATAAAAATGAGAGGAAACATTTGAAAGCCTTTTTCTATCTGGTTGAGCAATAAAATGGTATGCTCAATAAAGCGATAGGTGTCCGGATTTTCTTCTTCTTCTCTCAGGGATCGATATAAGACTTCTGACATAAAAAAGATTATGGCGCTTTTTGCCGGACTTTGGTCCATATAAAGCGCATGTTTTTTAAGGCGTATATCTTTAATAGATTGTATTTGTCTTTTGGGCCTGGCATCAATGTCAAATTCAAGTTGATTTAATGGACTGATAAGATGGGTGAGGGCCCGGTTTCTGCGTGATTTTTGTTTTCGGAGGAAGTAGTCTTGTCTGCCTTTATCTAATGTGTAGGCATTAATGATGTGAGAGGAATCACTGTATTGGACTTTTCTTAATATAAAACCTGTTGTTTTTTGGTCCATTTTTGTTATTGGATAAACAAAATTTTTGTTGTAAGGTGTTTGGCTCCGTTTTTGGTTGCACAATATACCTGGTAAATGCCAGAATGAATGCGTTCATTGGCGGGATTGGTAGCATCCCAACTAACCTGGCCCCCAATCGCATCTTGCTCGTAGACAATTTGACCTGCTAGATCAGTAATTTTAACGTTTGTGCCATTTGCAAGACCTGTTATAGTAATTAAACCGTCGTAATCCGATCTTACAGGATTGGGATATGCATATACGTTTTCAAAATCATCATATGCTTTGGTTGCATCTCCGCGGAAAGAAACCATTCCTTTATCGGTTCCAAAAAATACTTCCCCGCTTTCTTCATTGATGCCGATATCTCTGATATGATTTGAAAGGAGAGGGCTGTTTTCCTTGTCAAAGTGATGTAGTTGTTCATTTCCGTCTGCAGAAAACAGGTATACCCCCGATCCTTCCGTGCCAAACCATTTCCTGTTAGCACCATCTACTGCAATTGAGTTGATGGATTCTGTTCCAAGCATATAATCCGCCAGTCCCGAACCGTCATTACGGGGTATTTTTATTTGGTATCCTTTATAATCATCATCATGGTGTACATCATCAGGATTATAATAGACAACAGGACCTTCGCCTGTGCCTATCCATATGTTGCCGTCCAGGTCAGTGGTCATGCAATTTAATACATCAAATTTTTTATCATCCTGATTGAAGACGCTGAAGAACTTCTCTTCATCATCATTCTCGTCATCAATAGTCCCTTTATGGTTGAGGGCATAAATGCCAATGTCGTTTAGGTTCATTAACAACCATACATGGTTGCCCTGGGTGGCAAGATCGCCGAATTCTTGATTGTCGAATTTAGTATAATCCAGTGATGTGAATTTTATTAGTTCTTTATTATTTTTAAATACATACAAAGGATTCTCAACCCTGTCAACGGTAAACCACAGGTTGTTTCTCTGATCATATTTGAGCGCCTCTACTCGACTGAAATACCAGGGATTACCTGCAATTGATTCTATATCACTTGTTCGATTGTCATGATGTTCAGCAAATTTGTTGTCTTTATATTCCGAGATACCATATCCCCTGGTACCTCCCCAGAAATGTGTTTCATTCCGGGGGTCAATAGCGACACTTCTGAAGTTTGACCGAAATGGCTGATGTGACAGGAAGTTTTTCCATGTTCCGTTTCTGTAGAGGTAGAGTCCATATCCTCTCAGATAATTTTTGTCTTTATGAATGACGTCTCCGGCTACCAGGACCGTACTGCCCATTGAAGTAATCTCGATATTCTGGTTGTAAGCCGGACCGTTCAAAAAAATGTTATTTTTTGTTCCATTTGCAACAGACAGCCCTTTGCTTTCATGCCCATACCATAATTGCCCATCCTTATCATAAATTGCATCATTAATCCGGTGATTGGTGTCACTGGTGATTAGATCCAATTGTTGGTTATAAATATTAATCAAGGTGTCGGACTGAATAATGATTTTGTTGTGTGAGTAAGTTATATTTTTACAATTGATGTACTCTTCTGTGGATAATGTATCCCATTTATTATTTTTTAAAAAAACAATGTTGTCCGGAAGATTTTCATTTTGATGACAGGCGATGATCAATGAATCAGTTTTCTCTATTGATGTATATTTGCCTGTGGGGATTCCCGAAACAATTTTATGCCAGTTTTGATAGTCAACAAGATTTGTGTTGTTTTTTTCTGCTTTAAAAAGACCATTTTCTGTTGCTGCATAGAAATGTTTTCCATCGGCCGTAAGATCATAGACACTGATTCTTTGCCCGTTTTCGCCAATATAATATTGTTCTTTAAATTCTTTTTTTTCATAATCAAAGACAACGATACCAAAGCCACAGGAGAGATAAGCATAATCTCCCCAAAAAGAGATGTCGTAGATCGTTTTATTAAGAAGAGATGTTTTATTCATGATATCCGGGAAATTATAGATCCCTTTTGCCGTTATAAGGTCAATATTGGCATTCTCGTATCCAATCATTAATATTTTTGCGTCATCGTAATAATTGTAGGTGCTGATTCCTACATCATTTAATCCTTCTACTTTGGTTAGTGGGTGCAGGCTGTTGTCTTTTTTATTGTGGTAGAAAATGCCTCCGCCATGGGTGGATGCATATATTTTGTCTTTGATTTCAACAATCTGTTTGATATTATTGAAGGGCAGATGGTTTTGCCATTCTCCGATTGCTGATTGACCATTGGAAATCATACAGGTACTAAGAAAAATATAAAAAAAGAAAATGTTCTTGAAATAGAGCTGTTTATTCATTGTGTGTATAATAGTTAACAGTGAATATGTTATACAAAACGCACTAGAACGAAATTAATTATATGACATCACTAATAACACCTAAATTGAGCGATTTCAACGCAGTGGACAAGCTTTTTACTTAGGTCGTGTGTAGTTTGGATCATATTATAGAGCAAACGCATTATTTTATAGATAAACGCTTAATAGTTGAAGAGGTGAGAAACCAATTTTTGCATGGCTATTCCTCTGTGACTTATTTTGTTTTTTTCTTCTGTATTCATTTCGGCAAAAGTAACTTTATATCCTTCAGGAATAAATATGGGGTCATAGCCAAATCCTTCTTTACCCGATCTTTCTGTTATTATTTGTCCTTTTATTATACCTTCGAAAGAGAAAGGGATTCCGTTTTTTATCAGTGTAATCACTGTTTTAAATCGGGCTTTCCGATTGGATTCATTTCTCATTAGATCCAACAAGACATCTATATTTTTATCTGATTTGCCTGCCCATTCCGGTTTATTTTTTTTTAACGCTGCGAATCGCGCACTGTATACGCCCGGCTCCCCTTCAAGTGCTTCTACCTCCAGGCCGGTGTCATCAGCGAAGCAGTTGAATCCGGTTTTTTGATAGAGATAGAAAGCTTTTTGTGAAGAATTTCCTTCAATGGTTGGCTGTTCTTCCGGGATTGATTCAGTGAAACCTATATCAGACAGGCTGAGTATTTCAATTTTTTGCCGGATGAGAGAGCGAATTTCTTTCAGTTTATGTTGATTATTGGTAGCAAATACAATTTGTTCCATAAAATAAATGGTATGTAGTTCTACTTTGACACATTAAATGATTTCATTTCAAAATAAATCTTCTTCTTTTTTCCCCGCTGAAAAGCGGGATTATGGCTAAATAAAGCGCTATTTCGTTTCACTCATACCGCTCAACTTAGCTACAAGAAGCAAAAGATCCCTGAATGCCGGAGTGTCGTTTAAAAAAAATCATCATTGAATAAATTATTTTGATATAATATTCTATAAACTTCTAATTTGTCAAAGTAAAAGTAGGTAATTAATCAAAAAACACAAGAACTGAAGACAATTCTTGTGTTTTTTGATTATAGAGAATAATATTGATTGAGTGAAATCAACCACTTGCCCGGAAACCTCCGGAAATATTCACTGGTCTGGGGTTGACACACATAACAGGTATTTTAGCACTGTTTGCAATAATGTATTGTTCATCGGGGCCCATTACATAATCAGCAAAGCCAAGGTTTCTGCTTGTCATAATAAGAATAAGCCCGGCGTTGATTTGTTTTGCGAAATTGATTGTTTCAACTGGAAAAGGTTGTTTGCCTTTTTCAGTAGTGATCTCATAATCAATATGGTGATTTTGGAGATATTTTTTAGCGAATTGTATATTTCCTTCAATACTTTTCCTCAGAGCAGGATCTGATCTTTTGAAAATATGAATTTTACATTTGTAGTATTTGGAAAGATAGTGCACCCAATTTAGTTTTTCCCTTGTTTCCTTCCGGAAATCAACAGGGAAAACAATATTTTCAACGACATTTTGAGGTTTTTCCTGAACCACGATAAATGGAACCTCGGAACTGATGATTACTTTTAGCGCCCAACTCCCTGTGAGTTTTTGCATTCCTCTGATTCCGTGGGTTCCCATGATCACCAAATTGGCTTCAAGCTCGGTGGCAACCTCGCTGATTGAGTTGAAAATGCTGCCTTCGCGCACAATGGCTTCTGTATTAACATGGTATTTTTCCTGGTTTTTTTTGGCTACCTCTTCCAGGTCTTTTTGAGCTTTCTCGGAATCTTTTTCACTTTTGATGATATGAACTAATGCAATATCATTATTTGTCCTTTTGGCAAACACAATGGCATGCTCTAATGCGTTTTGTGCAACTTCAGTGAAGTCCCACGGTACCAGAATAATATGATTTTTTTCCACGGCAAGTGTTTTTTTATCGTTAATAACCTTTACAAAAATAATATAATCAGAATAACTTTATATTAAATTATAAAGGTTTTTATTTATTTTATGATTTGATTTTAGTTATAAATATAGGAATTTTTTTCCAAAAAAAAATTATTTAAAATAATTCCTCATACGTTCGAAGAGGTTTTTCTCTTGTTCTGTTGGGTTTGGTTGGAAATTATCTGCATTTTTAAGATTTTCCAGGGTTTTCTTTTCTTCTTTATTAAGTTCTTTAGGCACCCAGACATTAATATGAACCAACAAGTCACCTTTCCCGTAGCCATTGATGTCTGGCAGGCCTTTGCCGCGAAGTCTGAGAATTTTCCCTGATTGGGTGCCAGGTTCTATCTTAATTTTTACTTTACTTTCGATGGTAGGTACTTCAATTTGATCGCCTAAAGTTGCCTGGGGGAATGTGAGGAAGCAATTATATACCAGATCACTGCCATCACGAATCAGTTCTTTGTGTGGTTCTTCCTCAACAACCAGTATTAAATCACCGGGAACACCTCCTCTTCTTGCCGCATTTCCTTTTCCGGAAACGCTTAATTGCATTCCTTCTGCTACTCCTGCAGGGATATCAATAGGCACCACTTCGTCTTTTTTCTCGATCCCTTCTCCGTGACAGGTTTTGCATTTTTTTTGGATAATTTTCCCTTCTCCGCCACAATTTGGGCAGACAGATGAGGTTTGCATTTGGCCCAGAAGGGTGTTTGTTACTTTAGTTACCTGACCTGTTCCCCGGCAGGTATGGCAGTCTGTAAATGAAGATTGATCTTCTGCACCTGTGCCATTACAAGACCCGCAGGAAACATATTTTTTGACTTTGATTTTTTTATGGCACCCTTCTGCAATTTCTTTGAGGTTTAATCTCACTTTAACCCTGAGATTGGATCCTTTCCTTGTTCTTTTCCGGGAACTTCCGCCACCAAAGCCCCCAAAGCCACCAAAACCGAAACTATCGCCAAAGATATCGCCGAAGTGGCTAAAAATATCATCCATTGACATACCGCCACCCCCTCCGAAACCGCCTTGGCCACCTAGGCCCGAGTGGCCGTAACGATCGTACCGGGCTTTTTTGTTATCATCGCTTAATACTTCATAAGCTTCAGCGGCTTCTTTAAATTTCCCTTCAGCGTCTTTATCGCCTGGATTTTTATCTGGATGGTATTTGATGGCTTGTTTGCGATAGGCTTTTTTTATCTCGTCTTTTGTTGCTTCGCGGGAAATACCAAGTATCTCGTAATAATCTCTTTTAGACATATTGACTTGTTTCGGTTTTTTATTTATTCACCTACAACGACTTTCGCGTAACGTAATATTTTGTCATTCAAATAGTATCCTTTTTCAAGCACATCAATGACTTTTCCTTTGAGGTCTTCTTGTGAAGCCGGAATTTTTGTCATGGCTTCGTGTTCATCTGTGTTAAAGTCCTGGTGCAGGGCTTCAATTTCTTTAACGCCGTTTTTTTCAAGAAGCGCCAGGCATTTATTGTAAATCAGTACCAGGCCTTCATCGGGCTCTCCTGTTGCTTTTTCCATTGCATGAATAGCACGGTCAAAGTCATCTATAATTGGCAGAAGGTCTAAGAGAATATCCCTGGCGGCAGTTTTGGTTAATTCCATCTTCTCGTTTAAGGTACGCCTCTTATAATTATCAAATTCAGCAGCCAGACGAAGATACTGATCTTTTGATTTTTCAAGTTCTTTTTCCAGCTTTTTTATTTGATCTTCGCTTGTATTTTCTTCGTTGTTGGGTTCTTCTGGATTCCCTTTCTCTTCCTGATCCATTTTAGCCTGGTCATCTGTTTCCTGATCAGTTAAATCTTTTTTTGATGCTGTGTTATTTTTAGTTTCTGCCTGGTCTTTGTTTGTTTTTTCTTTGTCCTCCGCTTTCTTTTGTTTTCCCATTGTATCAAAATTTTAATTAACTTGAAAAATTGTGTGTTTTGGTATGCAAATTGCTTGCCAAATTTGTGAATGCGTCAAATTGACAGAGTGGCTTATGAGGTATGCGATTAGTGATATTCATGGTTGTCTGAAAACGCTAAAGTTTTTGGTAGAAGAGGAATTGAAAATTGGTGCCGGTGATCAGTTGTTCTTTCTGGGTGATTATCTTGACAGGGGGCCTGATGTTAAGGGGGTGCTTGATTATTTGTTTAAGCTGGACAGCGAAGGCATAATCCAGGTGTTATTGCTTGGAAATCATGAAGGGATTTTTCTTGATGTGATGGCAGGCAATGCTTCACTTGATTTATGGTTGGCCAATGGAGGGGATAAAACATTACAAAGTTTTGGTCTTTCAGGTAGTTATTCCCGAACAGAGATTCTTGCTCGATTTCCCCAGGAATATCTGGATTATATTCGTGATATGGATTTTTACCGGATTCTGGATGATTATATCCTGGTACATGCAGGTTTGGAGTTCAACAGGAATAATCCTTTGAAGGATAAGCATGCCATGTTGTGGACTCGTGATTTTCAACCGGATCCTTCATGGACAAAGGGGCGTAATATCCTGGTTGGGCATACACCGCAATCAGCATCGTTTATTATTAATCAAAAAGTTGAGGGAAATAATAAGGTTATTCGTATTGACGGGGGTTGTGTTTATAATCAAAGGAAAGAGTTGGGGCGACTTTTTGCTTTTAACATGGATACTTATGAGTTTACGTCTACGCCTAATCGTGAATAATTTAGCGCAAAACGGTAATAAAACCATTTTCCTTCGATCCGTCTGCATAGGAGATGGTATATAAATAAACCCCCATAGGCACATAACCACCCGAGCTTGCTCGTCCATCCCATGTAAAAAATGGAGCGTTGTTAACCGATTCTTGCACCATTATTTCTCCCCCTTTACTTTTGATCACAATAATACCATTTGCACCATTTTTTAAGGGAATATCTATTGTTTCACCATAGGCAGGTGCGAATTTTAAAGAAGGACGGCAGTCTTTTCCATTAACATGCACTATGATTGTTGTGTCACATTTATTGATGGATTCGATTTTGAAGTGATAGGTTCCATGGTTCAAATTATTATATATGAGACTGTCATCTAAAATGAATTTTTTTTCTTGCCTGAATATCTTGTAGGGGACTTCTGTCTCATTTTTATTGACTAAAATAATTTTGCCATTTGCATTTTCATAGCACGAAGGGCTTGTTATTAATTCAATATTAAATGCCTTGTTACATGGGTTAGTCAATTTAAGAGCAAGATCTTTTGTATTTAATGAGCTGTTAAATTCTTTGATTTGTTTCTGGTCTTTGGTGTTTAATTGAACAGGCAATCTCTCTTTATTTCTTTGCTTTGGTTTGGGGGAGTCAAGCTCATTTTTAACCGGGTCATTTTTTTGTGTTTTATTAATATCTTCATCTTGAATTTGGGGCTCTGAATTATTTTTAGTTTTATTTGGCTCTTCTTTACCTGTATGGTTGTTTTGGTTGATGAGGGTATCTGGTTGGGTTTGTTTGTAGATAAAAGTGTTTTCTTTGTTTTTTTGTGGACTGTTAAATATGATATAACTGCCAATTGCTAATCCGGCAATAAGACTTACGGCAATTATTTTTTTTAATAACCGGGAACTTTTTTTATTTTGATGTTTTTGATGAATTTGTTGCAGTTTTTCTTTAATATCTTGTAAGCCATGTTCAATTGATGCTTCTTTGATCAGTTTTTGTTCTGCCAGCGCTTGTTTGAATTCCGGATCTTTTTCAAGAAGCTGTTCAAAATGGGTTATCTCTTCGCGGGAGAGTTCTCCTGAAAGATATTTTTCAATGAATATGTCCAGTTCTTTATTAATCATTTTTTAATAATTGGCTGTATGAGGCATTGCTTCGAATAATTTCCGCAAGTTTTTCTTTGCATTTGTATTTTTTTGTTTTAACAGCATTTTCATTGGCAAAACCCATTTTTTCACATATTTCAGAAGGAGACATACCATAAAAAAATGATAATTGAAGCAATTGTTTGCATCTGCTCCCGGTTTTTTCTAATAATTGCAGAAGCGTTTTTCTTCTTTCTTCACTAATCATCATTTCTTCTGCCGAATCAGCAGGGTCATTTTCTTCTTTAGGATGTTCAGGATGCACCATTTTTTTTTCTTTTTTTGCTTTGTTGATCCAAAGATTTCTGCTGACTGAGTATAGGAAACCATCAACATCATATTGTTCTTTGAATTTATTTTGCTTCACATAGCGGTAAAAGGCCATAAGCGCTTCCTGAAAAACATCGTATGCATCATCTTCCTGTCCGGAGTTAGCCAAAATATATCGTTTAATTTTTGGCAGTGATTGTTTATATAAATAATTCAATACTTCATTATCCTCTCCTTTTCTGATCTTTTCCAGAATTTCCTTGTCTGCAGGTTGTTTTTTAAAAGGGTGTTTCATTTTTTATTTATACAAAAGAGAAGTGTAAAAGTAACTAATATCTAAGAAATATTAAATATTTTTAAATTCTGGAAGAAGTTAATACTTTTACTACGAAATTGTTTTTTGGATGAGGAATATATGGATTTTGCTATGCTTTTTTCTTCTGATGTCGCCTGTGATGGGGCAAGGGGTTCAGATGAGCAGGTATCCTGTATTCTTTCATCAGCAGGCAAATTGTTATGATTTATTTAATCCTGCAGGTTCTGCTCCTGGCGCCGGCATGGGGGTTGATATTGGTAATCAACGGCATGGGGGGGATTGGAAAGATTTCACCACTTATTTTTTGAATATCAATATGGATATACCATTACGGCCAAAAGAAAAAACAATCGCTTCAAATCGTTTGGGATTTCGGTTTTATGGAGATCAGGAAGGGGTATATATTGGTACATCGCGGTTTTATGGAAAGTATTTGTGGCGAACAAAAGTCTCTTCGGAGTGGTTTTTTGCAGGTGCTATTGAAGCAGGTGGTTTTAATTTCCATGCGAAAGGGACTTATACAACGGGAGATCGGTCTGTTTTCGGCATGGATGCAAATGTGGGAATTTGGCTTTATAGTGACTTGTGGCATTTAGGTATTGCGGGCAACCAACTTTTGAATTCCGACTTCACCCCTTTTTTAGAACCTATGGCATTAAAACGTTTTTATACCTTTAGTTTAATCCGGAAGTTTTTTGTTTCTGAAGAGTTTGTGGTTAAACCTGTATTGGTTTATCGTTATTTTATTGATCAACCTGCGCATGTTGATTTTGATATTATTAGCAGTATTGACGGATTAATTATGGCAGGGGCTGGTTATCATCGTTTAACAGGATTTTTATTCTTTGCAGGAATTGAGAACTTTAATTTCTTGTCCGGCAGGAGCCGGGTGGCTTTTTCTTATCATACTCCACTGGCTAATTCGCAGTTAAATATTAACACTTATGAATTTACCTTAGGATATACTTTAAGATGATTAAATAGTTACTTTTTTTTTAAATGAATGTAGATTTTATGATACAATGAGAATTTTATTTTACATATCATCTTTTTTTATTGTGTTTCTTGGTTCTTATGGGCAAGAGATTAACTGGGATTATGATTCTACGTCTATTACCAATACACTCTTAATTCCCTCGGAGGCTGTACAGGTCGGAGTGGAATATATCCAGGAAAATGATAAGATAGGCGTATTTTATTTTGATTTTAGTAATTTTCAATTGCAATGTGCTGGGAAAGTTGTCTTTCGTGGGCAAGACACCCTTCGCCTTAATGCTTATGGAGCAGAGGGGGTGTATGGTGGTTTACAGGAACAGGATTCTGTTATCTTTTTGGTATATGATCAAAGTGAGAAGTGCGTGATGGCAGAGATAAATGTTTTTGCTAATGAGTTTGACACAGAAGGTATTGATTTTGCCCCGGGCGATAAAACATATATTAATGAGCTGAGAGCCAGCCCTGTTAATTTTAATTATCCTTCTGTATTTTGCGAAAATAACGGGAAGTATTCATTGGCTAATTTTGAAAAGTTTTATGAAGGTGCGTTTGAGTTTATTGCAGAACCCGGACTGGAAATCGATTCTCTTACTGGCAAGGTGAATCTTTACGAAAGTAAGCCAGGAAATTATACCATCTCTATTAATAATAATCATTTTTGCTTAAGACAGGATTCATTCCATGTTAATGTGCAAAAAATACATGATGTTTTTTTGTTAGATGAGCAGGTATTATGTCCTTCAGATACGTTAACAGTTAGTGTAGATCAGCCTTTCATTGAGAGTTACCGATGGTGGGATAATGGTGCCGGGCAGGTCCGGACTCTTACAGAAGAAGGAATGTATTGGGTTGAAATATGGGATATTGCTGGATGTCATTATTTTGATACTTTGCACTTATCTTTCCCGGATATTGAACCCTTTACTTATGATAAGGAGTATACTTGTCATTCTGTTATTATCCATGGTGAAGGGCCTTATGAATATTTTTTTTATAATGATTCTATGGCAAATGATAATAGCCTGGAGGTTTTGGAAAAGGGAGAAGTTTTCGTTGATGTTATTGATAATCAAGGATGTCAGTTCTATGATACCATATCAGTTGACCCCCGTATTATGGATATGTCTGAGATAGAATTAACGGTTCGTGGTGTAACATGTAATGAGCATGGGCAAATTGTTTTGGATACTTCATCTATTAGTGGGGGCATTCCTCCGTTTTCTGTTGAATTTATTGAAGCGGAAAGCGATCGTTTATTTACAGGCTATGACAAAGGCCTTCCGGCAGGAAAATATGCTGTTTCTATTCTTGATAAGCTGGGTTGTGAATTCCCGCTGGATACCATTATCCAGATAAAAGAACCAGATCATGGTTGTCAGCATCCTGTTATTACACCCGATTCAGATGATGGTGCAGATCAGTATTTCTTTAAAAAGAAGGGCACTGTCAAAATTTATAATCGCTATGGGCAACAGGTAGCCGGCCCTTTCGAGGGGCCACTATACTGGGATGGATCAGGCATGGGAGGAGAGAAATTGCCCACGGGTAGTTATATGGCTATATTTGATGATGGAAAGCATATTAATATTACCATTCTTCGTTAACAAAAAGCTTTTTTGCTGAATTAATTCCTGGTGTATCAATAATATTTCCTGCTTTTTTCGGCTGTTTTCGGGAAGGAAGAATTTCTAATATTTAGTCCCGCTTATTGTTATGATGTATAGCTGCCAAATATTCCTTATGTTTTTATTGGTTATTTTGGAATTGTTTTTATCAGACAACGGTTACTTATTATTGTATTAAATGTAGTAAAGTATAAACAAACAAATACGATTCAAAATGTTAAGCTCTTATAATTATATCGTATTGATTAAAACATTGCATTATAGGAATAGAACATATTTTGTTCTGATTACCTTAACTTATTAAATGTGCTGTTGCCTGAAAATTGGATCGTAGGTTAATCCAACTTTTTCTGGACAAGAGGTTCTCATTGTTTTGGGAACCTCTTTTTATTCTCCAATGATTTTAACAAGCACCCGTTTTCTTCTTTTGCCATCTAGTTCATAGTAAAATACTTGTTCCCATGGGCCAAAATCCATTTTCCCATCTGTAACAGCAATCACAACTTCCCGTCCCATGATGGTTCTTTTCAGGTGTGCATCGGCATTATCTTCAAAGCCATTGTGTGCATACTGATCGTAAGGTTTTTCCGGAGCAAGATTTTCCAACCACCGTTCATAATCGGAGTGTAAACCGGATTCATCATCATTAATAAATACACTGGCGGTAATGTGCATGGCATTACAGAGCAGTAAACCTTCTTTGATGTTGCTTTCTTGCAGACATTCTTCGAGTTGTTCTGTAATGCGAATAATCTGTCTACGTTTTGGTGCATTAAACCAAAGTTCTTTCCTGTAAGACTTCATATTTTTATTTTTTATATTTCTTAATACAATCTCCGAAGTATTTAGTTCTATTTTGACACATTAAAATAAAACATCTAATCAAAATCGTCTTAATCCATAAAAAGATTTATTTTGTATAAATAAACCTCAGCCTTAATTAATCTACTGCGAAACTTGGGTTAATTATTATATGCCCAGGTCTTTTTTTATGTTTTCGATTTGTTTTAGTCGGTTTTCTCTTTCTGATAGATAATCTTCGGTATTATTTAATTCACCACGAACACTAAAATAAAATTTTATTTTTGGTTCTGTACCTGATGGGCGAACTGAAATAATAGCCCCGTCTTTTGTGACAAATTGTAAAACATTTGACTTTGGTAGATTGATATCATACCTTAAATCACTGATCATATCAACTGTTTTACTTTTCTGGTAATCGTGAATAAGTACCACATCCGATCCTGCAAGGGTTGAGGGTGGAGTATTTCTGAATTTGTTCATCATTTCCCGGATTTCTTCCTCGCCTGCTTTCCCTTTTTTTACAACAGAAACCAAATCCTCAACAAAAAGGCCATATTTTTGATAGATATCCAGTAAAAGCTCGTAAAGCGTTTTATCTTGTTCTTTTGCCCATGCAGCAGTTTCAGCAATAAAAGCACAGGAGATGACTGCATCTTTGTCTCTTACAAAATCACCAATCAGATAACCGTAACTCTCTTCTCCTCCTCCAATAAAATGCTTTTGGCCTTCGAGGGTTTTAATTTTGTCGGCGATATATTTAAAACCAGTCAGTACATCATGAATTTCGACATTAAAGTCTTTGGCTATTTCAGATAATAATTCAGTAGTTACAATTGTTTTAACAATATATTCTTTTCCTTTGATCATCCCCTTCCTGCTCCATTGAGAGAGAAGGTAATAAATCAACAGTGAGGCAATTTGGTTGCCGTTTAGTAAAACGAATGTTCCTTTTTTATTTTTGACAGCAATACCTACCCTGTCACCATCCGGATCTGTTGCCATTACCAGGTCAGCATCTTCTTTTTTGGCTTTTTCAATAGCCATGTCAAGTGCAGCATTTTCTTCCGGATTAGGAGAATGTACTGTCGGAAAATTGCCGTCCGGATGATCTTGTTCGGGAACATGATAAATATTTTCAAAACCAATTTGTTTTAGTGCAGCGGGAACCAGTTTAACACCTGTTCCATGGATGGGTGTAAAAACAATACCCAGGTCTTTGTTCTTTTTTATAATATCAGGAGAAAGAGATAATGATTTTATTTTGTTAAGATAAATTTGATCTATATTTTCCCCGATTGATTTTATTTTTTCCGGATTACCGTTAAATTTGATTTCGTTGATTGATTTGATGGCTTGTACTTCAGCAATGATATTTTTATCATGAGGAGCAATGATTTGTCCACCGTCTTCCCAATAAACCTTATAGCCATTGTATTCTTTTGGGTTATGGGACGCTGTTATGACAATGCCGCTTTTACAGCTAAGTTCACGAATTGCAAAAGAAAGTTCCGGTGTAGGGCGCAGATCATCAAAGAGGTAAACATGGATGTTATTTGCGGAGAGGATTTTTGCTGCCGTTTCTGAAAAAGTTCTGCTATTAATTCTGGAATCATAAGCAATAGCGACATGCACTGGTTCTCCGGGAAATTGTTTGATAAGATAATTAGCCAGGCCCTGGGTGGCCATGCCAATGGTATATTTATTGATTCTGTTAGAGCCAAGGCCCATAATGCCTCTTAAACCGCCTGTGCCAAATTCCAAATCTTTATAAAAGGCTTCTATTAACGCTTTCTCGTCATTCTCGATAAGGTTTTTAATCTCCTCTTTCTCTTTTTCTTCCAGATTGCTGTGGAGCCATTCCCGGGCTTTTTCCTGCACAGCCAGCATCAAATCTTCAGACATAATTGTTTGTATTTAGTTGTTTTTTGAGGACTAAAATAAATGATTTATACAAAAATCAATCCATAATTTTGTTAATACATTCTTTTAAGCTATCGCGCCAGTAAGGAATAGAGATATTAAATTGCTTTTTGATATGGGATTTATCTAAAACACTGTAAGGGGGGCGGGGTGCTGGTCTTGGAAAAGCACTGCTATCAACGGGGTTGATTTTTGTGGAATAACCTTTTAGATCAATAATTGACCGGGCAAAATCATACCAACTGCAAACGCCTTCATTTGCAAAATGATAAATCCCTCTGAAAAAATTGCCTTTCTCAATCATTTGTATAATGGTAAAAAGAGCGTTAGCAAGATCCCTGGCATAAGTTGGGTTTCCTGTCTGGTCAAAAACCACATCCAGTGTATTTTTTTCAGCAGCGAGACGGAGTATGGTCTTAACAAAGTTATTCCCAAAAGAAGAATAAAGCCATGAAGTGCGGATGATCATTCCTTGCTTGTAATTTAGCACCTCATATTCTCCTTTTAACTTACTAAAACCATAAGTTGACTGTGGTTTGGGGGCATCATTTTCTTTGTATGGCAAGTAATGTTTGCCGTCAAAAACATAATCTGTGGAAATATGGATGAGTTTAATGTTATGTTCCCGTGCAAGAAAACTGAGATCCCTGACGGCGAGGTGATTGATCAGGTCTGCTTTCTCTTTCTCTTGCTCTGCTAAGTCAACAGCGGTATAAGCTGCACAATTAATAATCACATCCGGTTTTTCATTTTCAAGCACCTGATCCAATTGGTTGATATCTGTGATATCAAGGGTGTCTATATCGTGAAAAATGAAATGATAGGAAGAATCTGAACTTTGTTGGCGCATTTCGCTTCCTAATTGTCCTTTACTTCCTGTAACCAGAATTTTCATAGCTGATTTTTATTCATAATTAATATCTGCTTTTTTAAAAACAGGGTAATTTAGATCTTTATCTGAAAGTATTCTTTTATCTTCTGGTATTAACCAGTCAATATTCAAATCAGCATCATTATGAATGATTCCACGTTCTGATTCAGGACTATAGTAATTATCACATTTATAAAAAACAATAGCTTTCGCTGAAAGGACAGAAAAACCATGGGCAAACCCTTGTGGAATCAAAAGTTGTTTTTTGTTTTTTGCAGAGAGTTTAATACCGAACCATTTGCCAAAAGTGGAAGAAGAAGGCCTTAAATCTACTGCGACATCAAAAATCTCTCCTTCTAAAACCCTTACCAGTTTTGTTTGGGCATTTGGGTTTTGCTGGTAATGAAGCCCTCTTATGACTCCATACTCCGACTTTGATTGATTATCCTGTAAAAAGTCATAATCAATGCCAGCCTCATGCAGTGCCCGTTTATTGTAGCTTTCGAAGAAATATCCCCGTTCGTCCTCAAATATTCTTGGCGATAGCACGTAAACATTATTTAAAGAAGTAGGTTCAATTTTCATAGAGATATGTTTAAAAGAGTTCTACTTGGTCCGATTAGAATTAAATGTGTTTTTAAGTATTTTTCATCAAAGCACCATGATTAATAATAGTTTTTGGAATCTGCTACTTTAAGGAGGTATTCCCCGTATTGATTTTTTCTGAGCGGTTCCGCCAACTTCAAAAGTTGTTCTTTGTTGATAAATCCTTTTTTATAAGCAATTTCTTCGAGACATGATATTTTTAATCCCTGTCTTTTTTCAATTGTTTCGATAAAGTTTGAAGCATCCAGGAGGCTCTCATGTGTCCCTGTATCCAGCCAGGCCATTCCTCTTCCCAGAAGTTCAACTTGTAATGATCCTTCTTCGAGATATTTTTTGTTCAAATCTGTGATCTCTAGTTCTCCCCGGGCTGAAGGCTTTAGCTTTTTAGCTTTTTCGACTACCGTGTTATCATAAAAATATAAGCCGGTTACTGCGTAATTTGATTTTGGCGTTGCTGGTTTTTCTTCAATGCTGAGAACAGAACCTTCTTTATCAAATGCTACAACTCCGTAGCGATGAGGGTCATTGACATAGTATCCGAAAACTGTTGCTCCTTGATCTAATCGGGCTGTTCTTTCTAATATGCCGCCTAATCCGTGCCCATAAAAAATATTATCTCCAAGGATCAGGCATGTGGGTTCATTCTGAATAAAATTTTCACCGATCAGGAAAGCCTGAGCAAGCCCTTCCGGCTTTGGTTGCTCTGCGTACTCAATTGAAATGCCCAGTTGTTGTCCATCACCAAATAATTTTTTAAAAAGAGGAAGGTCTTCCGGGGTGCTAATAATCAGCACCTCTTTGATCCCTGAGAGCATTAGGATGGAAAGTGGGTAATAGATCATCGGCTTATCATAAATGGGGATGATTTGTTTAGAAATGCTTTTTGTTAGCGGATAAAGTCTTGTACCGGACCCGCCGGCCAGAATAATACCTTTCATAATGCCGTTTTAAATGGAATAAAATGATGTTTTTATTTTGCCAGTGTCTTTTTAAAATAATAAATGGTTTTTTCTAATCCTTCATCCAATGGCACAACTGGTTGCCAATCATCCAGATTTTCTTTTGCAATAGTAATGTCAGGTTTTCGTTTAATCGGATCGTCTTCGGGTAAAGGTTCATAAATAATTTTTGAACGGGAACGGGTCATTTTGATGATTTTTTCTGCCAGCTCAAGAATGCTGTATTCTCCTGGGTTACCTAAATTTACCGGACCGGTGAATGCGTCATTTGTTTCCATGCTTTTCATTAGTCCTTTAACAAGATCATCTACAAATTGGAAACTCCGTGTTTGATTTCCGTCACCATAAACGGTGATGTTTTCATTGTTCAGTGCCTGTACAATGAAATTGGATATGACCCTTCCGTCGTTTACAGACATGCGCGGCCCATAGGTGTTAAAAATTCTAACAAGTTTAATTCTTACCTGGTTTTGTTTATGATAGTTGATAAATAAAGATTCGGCACAGCGTTTTCCTTCATCATAACAGGAGCGGTTACCAATTGGGTTAACGTGACCCCAATAAGATTCATCCTGTGGATGGACTTCCGGATCTCCATAAACCTCACTGGTGCTGGCCTGTAATATTTTTGCTTTTACTCTTTTTGCTAGTCCAAGCATATTGATAGCCCCCATTACGGACGTTTTTATGGTTTTGATCGCATTGAACTGGTAATGGACAGGTGAAGCCGGGCATGCGAGGTTATATATTTCGTCTGCTTCAATGTAATAAGGCATCGTAACATCATGCCTGATGGCTTCAAAAAATTTATTATCCATTAAATGACGGATATTATCTTTACTGCCTGTGAAGTAATTGTCAAGGCATATCACTTCATTTTCTTCTTCCAATAGTTTTTCGCAAAGATGAGAGCCAATAAAGCCTGCGCCGCCTGTCACGAGAATTCTTTTTGTCATAATATTATTTTGATACTGTCAATAAAGCCGATTTTTTTAATATATTTCTTCATAAAGATCTGCGCACGATTGAAAGTTTCTAATATAACAAATAAGGCTTAATTGACAAATGTTATTTTATCGGCCGATACCGTAATATTTAAATCCAAGAGGCTCGAGATCCCTTGGCTCATAAATATTTCTGCCATCAAAGATGACTTTGTTATTGAGTTTCTGACCAATCTCATTAAAATCGGGTAATCTGAATTCTGACCACTCGGTTATAACGATCAGTGCATCAGCATTATTAAGGGTTTCGTACTGGCTTTCTTTGTAAGTAATTTTATCATCAATCATTTTTTTGGCTTCTTCCATCGCGATTGGGTCGTAAGCACATACTGTAGCCCCTTCTTCTAAAAGTTTTTCGATAATAGTTAAGGAAGGTGCTTCGCGCATATCGTCCGTGTTTGGCTTGAAAGAAAGGCCCCAGAGTGCAAAATGTTTTCCTTTGATATTTCCTTCGAAATGATTGTATAATTTGTTGAAGATTATTTCCTTCTGGCGATTATTGACATCCTCAACAGATTTTAGGATTTTCATATCGTATTGATTCTCACATGCGGTATTGATTAATGCTTTCACATCTTTTGGAAAGCACGAGCCTCCATAACCAGCTCCCGCATATATAAATTTATTGCCTATCCGTGGATCGCTTCCTATTCCCTTTCGGACAGAATTAATGTTGGCTCCTACGATTTCACATAAATTGGCCATCTCATTCATAAAGCTAATTTTGGTCGCGAGCATGGAGTTAGCTGCGTATTTAGTCATTTCAGCGGAGGGAATATCCATGAATATAATGGGATGGTTGTTAAGCAAAAAGGGTTTGTATAGTTTGCGCAAGGTTTCTTCTGATCGTGGTGTTTCTACGCCTATTACAATGCGATCTGGTTTAAGAAAGTCATCGATAGCACTTCCTTCTTTTAGAAACTCAGGGTTTGAGGCTACATCAAAGGTGATTTCGGATGCACCGCGATGATCAAGTTCTGCCTGGATTGTTTGTTTTACTTTGCGGGCGGTTCCTATTGGCACTGTGCTTTTGGTTACCACAACCATATAATGATCAAGGTTACGGCCTATTTCGGCAGCAACATTCAACACATGTTTGAGATCTGCACTACCATCTTCATCAGGAGGGGTGCCAACAGAGATAAATATGGCCTGGCTGTCTTGCATACTCTCACCAAGGCTTGTTGAAAAATGCAGGCGTTGTTTTTTGACATTATGCTCGATCATCGTCTCCAGTCCGGGTTCATAGATCGGGATAATGCCCTGGTTTAAATTGTTGATTTTTTCCTCGTTAATATCCACGCACGTGACGTGTACGCCTGTTTCGGAAAAGCATGTTCCTGTGACCAAACCTACATATCCTGTGCCAACAACAGCTATTTTCATGTTAATAATCTTTTATAATAAATGATTGTGATGCAACCAACAAAAATAGGAATATTTTGATGATTACCTTGCCTATAGGTCTATTTTTATTAAGGTATAATTCTGATTTATAAAATTGCCTGTCCCAATATTTGGCATTTCTTTTTACTGGTTGAGGGAGATGAAAAACTCATCTTTTCTTAGAATTGATTGAGCGAAATCGTTCAATTTGGGTATTATTCAAATTGGCCAGATATAATGAATAGAATAGTAATTTTATTTAGTAAAGAAGTTAAATTTTCTTAATTTTACCTTGTCAATCATTATTAATTAATTAAAGCTAGTATTTATGATCTCAAAAAGAATGGAAGAGGAAATCAATAAGCAAATTAATGCTGAAATGTATTCTGCTTATTTGTATTTATCGATGTCAGCATATTTCGAATCACAAAGTTTGCCCGGTTTTGCTAACTGGATGAGGGTTCAGTATCAGGAGGAAAATTTTCATGCTATGAAATTCTTTGATTATCTGCATGAAAGAGGAGGAGAAGTCAAATTAATGCCTATTGAAGGACCGCAAACCGAATGGAAGGATGCTATTGAGGTTTTTGAACAGGTTTTTAAACACGAACAGCACGTAACTTCTTTAATTAATAATCTTGTTAATGTTGCTATTGAAGAGAAGGATCATGCCAGTAATGCAATGTTACAATGGTTTGTCGAGGAGCAGGTGGAAGAAGAAGCTTCTGCGGATCAGATCTTGCAAGATTTGAAAATTATCGGAGCAAAAGGGCATGGGCTTTTAATGATGGACAGGGAACTTCGCCAGCGTCAATTTAATGAACCCGCTGCTGAGGCTAATGGGGAATAATGCTCTTTTATTGTTATTTAAGAACCTGATTGTTTAATTTAAAACCTATACTTATGGCGAATACCAAGAAATTTGAATTATACCGCTGTAACCTTTGTGGTAATATTGTTGTTATTTATAATCCTGGTGCACAGAATCTTGTGTGCTGCGGGCAAAAAATGGAATTATTGGAAGAAAACACTGTTGATGCTGCTACAGAGAAACATGTTCCTGTCATCGAGAAAGTAGACGGCGGTTATAAGGTTACTGTTGGGGAAGTTGCTCATCCGATGGAGGAAAAGCATTACATCCAATGGATTGAGCTTATTACTGAGCGAGAACTGCTCACTCGTTTCCTCCAGCCCGGAGATAAACCTGAGGCTTTCTTTTCAACTGAAGAAAAGGTGCTTGCCGCAAGGGAATATTGTAACTTACATGGGCAGTGGAGTAAAAAGAATTAGCTTTTCAATAATATTTTTTGTAAGATTATTAAAAAAAAAGCAGGTATTCATTAATAGGAATGCCTGTTTTTTTTATTGAAAAGCACGCCTCTAGCGGGCAGATTGATTTGGCAGGTAGAATAGTGGTGTTTGATTGCCTGACCTTATGGTTGACTAATCTTTTTATGGATTATGATCAGGATATTGAAAAAGTATTGACTTTGGCCAGGAATGAATGGCAAGATATAATGAAACAGGAGACTCATATAATTGTTGTGACCAACGAAATTGGTATGGGAGGACATCCTGATAACGATATATCAAGAAAATTTACTGATTTACAAGGGAGCATGAACCAATATATTGCTTCTCTGGCTGATGAAGTTTTCTTTATGGTTTCCGGCATAGCTCAGCAAATAAAATAATTGAGTGGAATCGCTCAATTTGGGTTATAGCTCATTAATGGAGATTGTTTGCCAAAAATGAGCAACTATATTGCATCAATCAAAAAACG